>NZ_JAWOVT010000001.1:0-415717 GCF_033340055.1 Vibrio sp. 1580 | reverse complement strand
AAAAAGTCGATGGTTTAACGATTTCGCTGAGGTGTATCGCGAGATGGCAGAATTTTCACTAGTGAAAAAGTCGATGGTTTAACAGTTTCTCTGAGATATACCGTGAGATGTCAGAATTTTCACTAGTGAAAAAATCGCTGGTTTAACAGTTTCGCTGAGATATAGCGCGAGATGGCAGAATTTTCACTAGTGAAAAAGTCGATGGTTTAACGATTTCGCTGAGGTGTATCGCGAGATGGCAGAATTTTCACTAGTGAAAAAGTCGATGGCTTAACAGTTTCTCTGAGATATACCGTGAGATGGCAGAATTTTCACTAGTGAAAAATTCAGCGGCTTAAACAATTCCTGAGTGATGTCTAAATTAGGCTATATAAAAAGGCAAGGGAAAACCCATGCCTTTTTAGTTACTTATACCATCCATCAGCCAATACTTCTGCTTGATCCAGAACCAGCTTAATCGCCTCTTCAGCCGCATCAGGTGGGTATTTCCAGCGACGCAGTAAACGACGCACAAGGTTACGCATCCGTGCACGCACGCTTTCTCGTTTCTGCCAATCTACAGTAGCGGACTTACGCAGTTGGTGAGTGAGTTCAATGGCTAGTTGGCGTAGGTTGTCATCGCCTAACGTTCGCACGGAAGCCTCGTTCGTGACCAATGCACGGTAAAACGCAATTTCATCAGTGGAAAGCCCCAGCTTTTCCATCATCTCAGCGTCAGCCTGCATCTCTTTAGCCCACTGGATCAACTCTTCAATCACCTGCGCGGTTTCAATGTTGCGATTATGATATTTCTGCAAAGTCGACATAATACGGTCGGAATATTTCTTTTCCTGCACTACATCGTTTTTCATTCTTGCTTTCACTTCGTCGCGCAGCAGCTTTTCTAGCAGTTCTACGGCTAAATTCTTCTCTTTCATATTGGCGACATCTTCCAAAAACTCAGGAGAGAGCAAGCCAATATTGGGCTTATCTAAGCCAACGGTTTTGAATATGTCATCGACTCCATCTGCCACAATTGCATTGTTGAGGATCTGGCGCAAAGCAGAGTTGCGTAGTTCGTCGCTGCGTTTTTTGTCAACCGTAGAATGTTTTAGGAATGCTGTTTTAATCGCTCCATAAAACGCAATTTCGCTCTTATAGCCGTCCACTTCATCCAAGGTATTACACAGAGAGAAGGCTTTCATAAGCGCTGCCATGACATCAAGAAAACGGCGTTTGCCATCACGAACTTCTTCGCCTTTGCTGTTGCGGTGTGAGAGACCAGATATATGGTTCACGGCTCCCGGAAGCAGTTGCAGTGGTTTGGTTTCAAAATCTGGACGATAGTTTAATACATCACCATCGACGGGAGTGGCAAACATGCCGCGAATCACGTCTATTTTTTCCATGAAGACAGCGAAAGCTTCGGCGGTGTCGACGGTAGGCTGACCTTTCCCTTGACTGTTGGTATAGGTCTTAAGTGCGTTTTTAAGCTCATTGGCAATACCAATATAGTCAACCACTAAACCTCCGGGCTTATCCTTAAACACACGATTCACACGCGCTATCGCCTGCATCAGGTTATGGCCTTTCATTGGCTTGTCGATATACATGGTATGACAGCAAGGCGCATCAAAACCTGTTAACCACATATCTCGCACAATCACCAGTTGCAATTCGTCATCGGTATCCTTGTAGCGTTTCTCGAAAAGCTTCTTGGTCTTCTTATCATGGATATGAGGCTGCATTTTTGCTTTATCAGCGGCGCTGCCTGTCATAACAATTTTGATCGCGCCTTTGTTTGGATCATCGCTATGCCATTCGGGTTTGATAGCCACAATGGCATCGTATAAATCCACACAAATCTCGCGGCTCATGGCAACGATCATTGCCTTGCCCGGAAAGGTTTCACAACGAGTCGTAAAATGCTCTACCAAATCTTGGGCAACTTGTTTTATTCGCGGCTCCGCACCAACTAGTTTCTCAAGTGCTGACCACTGTGATTTTATTTTCTCGCGACTTTCCGTTTCTTCGTCTTCGCCAATTTCCTCTTCGACCTGATCGTTAAGTGCTTCGATTTCATCTTGATTAATATCGAGCTTGGCTAAGCGAGATTCATAATAAATCGGCACTGTCGCGCCGTCATCGACCGCGTCTTGAATATCGTAGATAGAAACATAATCACCAAAGACACCGCGAGTATCTTTATCGTCCATCGATATCGGTGTACCTGTAAAACCAATAAAAGCGGCATTTGGCAGCGCGTCACGCATGTATTTGGAGTAACCATAAACATAACGCTGATCAATCACATTGCCATCTTCGTCTTTAACATCTACTAGGCGAGCTTTGTTGCCATACTGGCTACGGTGTGCCTCATCGGACACCACCACGATATTCGAGCGTTCAGAAAGGGTAGGATGCGCCATTTCTTCGTCGAGTAAAGCAAACTTCTGTACAGTAGTGAAGATGATGCCACCGGACTGACGATTAAGAAGTAAATCGCGCAATGAGTCACGGTCTTCTGCCTGCTGAGGAATCTGTTTTAGCGTTTCTTGCGCCATCGTAAAGGTGTTAAATAGCTGGCCATCTAGGTCATTACGGTCAGTCACCACTACTAAGGTTGGGTTATTCATTTCTGGTTGTTGCAACAATTTACTTGCGTAACAGACCATCGAAATGCTTTTTCCACTTCCCTGAGTATGCCAAACCACGCCCGCTTTTTTACTTCCGGGCACCACGGTATTGGCGTAATTTGCCCGTGGCTCAGTAATTTGGTCAGACGTTGTGGCAGCCGTGACGGTTGCCTTAACAGCAGCTCGGACGGCATGGAATTGGTGATAACCTGCGATTTTTTTGATGATCTTGTCGCCATCATTTTCGAACAACACAAAGTAACGAATATAATCGAGCAACAGTTCAGGCTTAAAGAAGCCACGCACCATGGTCTCTAATTGGAATTCGAGTAACGGCTTATCGTCTTCGTCCTCGATGGTTTTCCATGGCAAAAAGCGCTCTTTATTAGCCGTTAACGAGCCGACTCGCGCCGTCCAGCCATCAGAAATGACCAGCGCTTCATTGAACACAAAGAGATCAGCGATTTCTTCTTTGTAAGTTTGGATTTGATTGTAAGCGTTCCAAATATCGGAGTGGTCATCGGCAGGGTTTTTCAGTTCTATCACTGCCAAAGGCAAGCCATTGATAAATGCCACGACATCAGGCCTGCGATTGACCTTGGTGCCTGTAATGGTGAACTGATTGACCACTAAGAATTCGTTATTCTCATGGTTCTCAAAATCAATTAAGCGAACATGAGTATGCTTGCTCACCCATTGTTCTTGCTCCATTACCGAGTATTCAACAGGTACACCTTCGATTAAATATTGGTGAAAGAGTTTGTTGTTTTTAATCAGTACAGGCGTTTGCGGCGTGGCAACGGTTTTCGCTACTTCGATTAAGGTGTCACTGGGTACAGTAGGATTCAACGTTTCTAATGCTGACACTAAACGTGCTTGTAGCGTGACCTGCTGATAGTTTTCACGCTCGGGTGTGTCGCCATCCGGTGCGATGTCATAGCCATTTTTGTATTGGTAGCCAAGCTCTTTAAACCAATCAAGGCATTGTTGTTCTAGCTGGTCTTCTGTGATCATACATTTTCCTCATGCCGGAGATGCATTTCTTTGCAAAAGAGAACAAATGAATCGCAATTAAGAAGTACTTGCTGAAGTTCGCTCATCTGCTTAAAGAAGGTCTCACTTTGCTGTTCAAGCGTTACCGCATTGCCAATAAAATCAGAGAGGGTGCGGTAAAAAACGAGCGGGTGCCATGGATTTTCGTTCTTGTTCTCAGTAATTCGGTCACTTAAATACCACCCCATTGGCGGAGTAAGTCCACTAACCAGTGTTTTATAATGAGCACTAGTTTCAATTACGGCATGTAGAGGCTTATCAATATCCATAATCAAGACTGCTAATGGTTCGTTCGGCATAAGGCTGTTCATTCCATGATCCTCTCCCTCAATAAGAAAGCCACAGAAAATTCCCGGACTCCATCCCCCTTCTTCATACTCTTTAGCAACATTATTAAACTCTAAACCAATACGCCCCCATGCGTCATACTTGCCATATCGTTCATTAACACCTACTTTGCGTTGCAATGCAGGTCTATTGTATGAAATGTCGCCATCTAATTTCTGAATTGGCCATTCGTCGTTAGCCGTTCTTTGTGCAATATCGAAAAGCTGTTTATCTAACTTTTTAGCATCGTTGTAATAAGAAATGGAGAGAGGGTTAATCGGTGACATATTGATTAATCCATTGCTCTTCAACAAATTAATGAATTCGTCCCTTATCCATTTGTCTTTTTCATCACCACTACTAATTTTTTCAATCTGACCTGCAATTTGATACCAACACAAAGCCAGATCAGGATTTTGTCTATGTTGCCCTCTATGCGCAGTAATCAAGACGAGAACATAGGCTTTACCGAGCTTTTCCTCTGCATATTTACGATAATTATTGAGTTGGCCCTCGTGAAGTTCAGACCAAATCTTATGTTCAAATACAATACAGAATGTTTGATCTTTAGAGTACCAAAGCATATCTGGGTATTTGCCACCAAAATTGACTTGAGTATCTAAATAATTAGAATTGCCAATAAGTGGAAGATGCAGACCTTGCTCCTTTCCCTTCATGTGTACAAAGGTAGCCATAGCATCCCTAACTGCGGAGTCATTACGTAGTAACCAAGCAAAAGCCTCAGTTATAAAGTTTTCTATAGGAGACGTTTGATGGCTTGATGCATATTTACTGACGTTAACAAGTAAACTTTCCATTTTCTCTTATCCCATGATGCCCCAGTACTTATAATGAAGTCTGAGGCTGTTATTATGTTTATTTTTAGCTCTGCTCTCCTAACTCGATTTCGCCGGAAAGCAATTTAGGAAGCAGGGTGTCACGTAGCTCTGATAGTTGGCTATTCTCCCTAAAATTAGATATCCATTTGGCATACAAAGGAGCAACTAATTCTTGATACTTACTAATCAAATCAAATGTGGGAATCACAGTTTTGACCTGTTCAATACCCTTTGAACTAATATTTGGTTGAGCACTACCTTGGGCTGCCCCAACTATTTGCTCAAAAATAGAATCTTTGTTCACTAGGTTGTATGTAAACCAACATGGTTGTGTGCTATCTACCTTTGATTCAAATCGCGCAACTCGCTGATTTAAATAACCATCGCGTCCATCAGAGACATAAATACCACTTTTACCGACAGTAGCACCTGTCATTGCCATGAGTAGATCACCATCAGATAACTTAAAGCGAGAGGCGGTTTTAGCTATATCATCATCGACACACTGGCAATCAGACGTAGTTACAGTACCAGCAGAAGTAATATTTTTAATCTTAATAACGGGGTTGCCTTCATCCACAAACTGTTTGCTTTTAAACGCATAACCACCTTTAGCGGCTGTGACACTTCCTACCGTTCCAGCATCCCAACCTTCAGGTATCAAACCTAATTCACTCTCAACGAACTTTTCGGGGAATAGCGAGGCAGTAGCCGCATCCATACCCTCTGGTTGCTCGCCATTCATTTTAGCTTTGATTGGATCGAAATCGACAAACCACGACTTGAAGATGGCTTGCGCCATTTGTTCAAGGGTATGATTAATCTGAGTATTAACATTTATTTTCTTAGATACACCACTGATGTGATTTACAACTAAATCCCTAGCCTGCTTATCTGCCCATGCTATTGGCAAGTTTGCAACATCACTTAGGTTGAGTGTTGGTTGAGCTGTTGTATTTACCCATGAATTCAAATAGTACCGAACTAACGGGGTTTGCATGGCAATACTTATATATTCTGCGTCAGACTGTACGGGAATAACACCCACAGGCCTTGAACAATTAAATCCTGCATAATCATCTGGTGCTATAGAAACGTTTCCAAAATTCGCGCCGACAAGTGTTAACAAGATTTCTCCGCCTTTCAAGGTTGAACGTTTAAATTTCTCATGAATACTCCGAGCAACCTTGAACGAAATTTCATGCCCCCTTAATCCATCAAGAATATCCCCAGAGTTGACCATCTGTACGCCATTTTCATCATGCTTTCCGGGCTGAACAATACCGTAACAAATACTTCTTTCGTCATTTACTAACTCACCAAGCGCCTTCCAAGACCAGCCTTCAGGTAACTTCGGTAAGTTTGGGGGCAATGAAAACTTACTTTTAGATGCCATAACCTAACTCCGCTAAATTCTTCTTAATCTCGGCTTCTAACATTGCTGATTCAGCAAACTGCTCACTCAGTTTAGCGGTTAGCGCGGCCATTTTTTCACCAAATGGAATGCCATCATCTAGCTCTTCTGTAGCACCAACGTATCGCCCCGGAGTCAATACAAAATCGTGTTTCTTAATCTCTTCCAAAGTTACGGATTTGCAGAAGCCTGCTTGGTCTTCATATGCTACGCCATTAACTTCTTCACCTGTTTTCCAAGAGTGGTAAAGGTCAGCGACTTTCTGAATATCATCACCAGTAAAATCACGTAGTACACGGTCTTTCATATAGCCAAGGTTGCGCGCATCAATAAATAACACTTCACCTTTACGGTCACGCAGCTTACGACCTGATTTATCGGTACGTGCTTTCTTGTTTTTGGTTAAGAACCAGATACAGGCAGGGATCTGGGTGTTGGTAAACAGTTGCCCCGGAAGCGCAACCATACACTCGACCAAATCGTTCTCGACCAAGGTCGCACGAATTTCGCCTTCGTTGTTAGTGGTTGAACTCATCGAACCATTAGCAAGAAGTAAGGCTTGAGAACCATCTGGTGCAAGGTGGTAGAGCATATGCTGTATCCAAGCAAAGTTGGCATTACCTGATGGTGGAGTGCCGTATACCCAGCGAGGATCGTTATCATCGACACCTGTATTCCACTCTTTCATGTTGAAAGGAGGGTTAGCCATGATGAAATCGGCACGTAAATCAGGGTGTTGATCATTGGTGTAGGTACTGGCAGGCTCTTTACCGAAATCGTAATCCAAGCCACGGATTGCCATATTCATCGCAGCAAGCTGCCATGTGGTGTAGTTGTATTCCTGACCGTAAATCGAGATTCTTTGTTTTTGCGTGAGCGGGTCAATCTCTTTTTGGTTAGCACGGCGCTCAATAAACTTCTCTGATTGCACGAAGAAACCGCCCGAACCCATTGCAGGGTCATACACACGGCCTTCAAACGGCTCAATCATCTCAACAATCAGCGAAACAATTGATGCAGGCGTATAGAACTGGCCGCCTTTCTTACCTTCAGCAAGCGCAAATTGGCCTAAGAAGTATTCGTAAATATGACCAAGAATATCTTTGCTGTTGAGCGACTTATGATTAAACGGAATGGTCGCGATTAGGTTAATCAGCTCATTCAGTTTTGCCTGATCAATCTTTAGTGAGGCGTAGTGCTTGTTGAGTACACCTTTTAGCTTCTGGTTGTCGCGCTCAATGCCTTCCAACGCATTATCAATCAGGTGACCAACGGAAGTGATTTTCTTCGTCTTACCATCAATAACCAAGTCCGCACCACCAATGACCATCGGGCCATTGTCTTGCAGGAACTTCCATCGAGATTCAGTAGGCAACCAAAACACGTTTTTCTCTTTGTAGTAATCGCGCTGTTCCAGTTCGATAGCGATTTCTTGTTCAAGTTCGTCAGCCGTGTAACCTTCAGGATCGAGGAAGTACTCGTGATCAGGGTTAGCAAAGTCTTGTTTTAGTTCTTCTTGGCGAAGCGTGAAGGCGTCAGACACGTATTTAACGAATATTAAGCCCAGCACAGCATGTTTGTATTGGGAGGCATCGAGTGACGCACGGAGTTTGTCTGCGGCTGTCCAGAGCTTGCTTTCTAGCTCTTTCAGGAATAGTTGTTCTTGTTCGTTCATTGCTGATTTCTTGAATTCGAAAAATTTACCTTATGATACCAGTAACTAAGCAAACTTCCTTGAGTTCTGCCTTACTTAACAAGGATTTTTATGAAGTAAGGAGCACATTATGGCTGCTTGGAATAAAGGAAAAAGAGTTGGACAGAAGAAAGCGTTCAAATTGGAAGACATTTGGCGGATTCGAATTCGCTTAGAGCTTGAAGAGCGCTTGTTTGAGTTGGCGCTGTTTAATCTTGCCATTGATAGCAAGCTGAGGTCTTGTGACCTGCGTAACCTTAAGGTGCAAGATGTCAGCCGAAGTGGGTGTGTGATGTCACGAGCTATTGTGAAGCAACAGAAAACCCATCAAGAAGTGCACTTCGAGATCACGCCTAAGACCCAACAAACCTTGTCTCAATGGATAATCCTGAATGGTCTGACACCAAGCGACTACGTGTTCCCTTGAGGAAAGCTAGAAATCCAAATAGGCCACCTAAGCCTTGATTATTTCTCCTCATATTTCTGACTTCTGCATAATCGCTCGATGAAAACATTACCGATCCAGCAGCCTTTCCCACCCATGTTGTTCCGCACGCTATGGTCGACTAAATTTTGTGTGAACTTCCGCTAAGTGGTCTATTCTATATACGTTACAACTTTATGAGTAAGGGTATTGCATATGCCAAATAATTTAGAATCTATGTCTATTGACATGAAGTCTCTGATGAGCGGTCAGATTAAACATGCTTTAGAATCTCAAGATGGTATCTTAGGGCTACCTGTTAAAGATGATAGCGATGTAGACTCTACATCAATTCTTGTTAAGGGGCTTTCGATAAATGGTGAACATCATATTCAAATGGATTCGAACATTGTTTTATCCGTTCCAAATAGAGCCTGTAAACATACCACTATAGTTAGTGTTATTAATGATGGCTCTGAGGTTGAACTAGCTAAGTTTGAATTAGACAAGGATTGTGTTGCAGTAGTTAGAAGTACTAGCCCCATCAAGGTTTCAGACTTCGTATCAAAGTTTACTAATCCCGAAAGAGAGCTTTCTATATTGTCCTTAGGTGATGTTCTTGATGATATCAAGGAAGAGGCTATAAACATACTTAATGATTGTGGGTTAGATATTAATTGCGCCTTTGATAGAGTTTGGAGCTTAGTTGTTGGTAGGATTTGCGGTAGTGATTGCAATCGAGATTGTACATACAATTGCGACGTATTGGATCTAGCATGTCATTTACGTAAGGCTGATTGTGAAAGGTTAAAGGCGCAATGTAAAGTATGTGAAAGGGGGTTAGAAGCAGCGAAAGTGCTAGTGAAAGGTTGGCTTATGACTCTTCTACCTGTACCTCTAGAGTTGAAAGCTTTGCCTACACAACCTAATCAAGTAAAACCTAAAAAATGTACTTGTAACTCAGAAAATAGTGATAGATAAATAGAGTTTGCAATGTTCCTTTTAACTGTTGCTCATGGGGTCGCAGCCAAATTTATCAACATGTACTTAAAATTGGCTTTGTTTTGCTGGGGATATGATTCGCACGTAAAGGTCGCCAACTTGCACCTTCCCATAGATGCAGTGTTGTTGAAAGCTTTGCGCCGAAGTAATATCGGAGGACTAAAGTCTCGTTGGAAAGCGCCTTAGCTTGCTAAATGGTCTAAGTTTTCCTCAGTTCAAGATGAACAAGTGATTCAATTAATCATGGGCAGCCGCGCGTTATGGGAAATTGAAGAATGTTGCCAAGGACACCAGTAAGAAGGTATTACTAGTGTCCGAACTTGCTTTGATCCCAAAGTATAGGCGATGACCATTTTTTTTAGGTGCCCAGAGCATGCTTTAACCCTTTTCCTTAACTCGCACTATATATGTAGACCCATTCAACTCCACATGACTACGTTTGTTTTTTGCACTGTGCCATAGGAGAAACAATTTTAATTGAGCAGCAAACATCAAAATGTATGGCCAAGCCAAGAGAATAATTCCTTGAAGTACCATTTCAGATTCTGCGTCATAAGGCTCCCAATCGGATAGTTCAGTATGAAGTTCCACGAGCCTAATTCGATCTGATTTGGCTTGTGCTAAAAAGGACGATTTCAGCGTCCCTTCAGGCTCAAGCTGACAATACATATCTCTTGAAAAATTATAATAGTCCTCCGGTACAGGGTTGTTAAAACCTAGTGCAGTACAAATAATTTCCCATCCCTGTTCACTGGCAATGTACTCAGAAACAAATTCTTTTGAGTAGAATTGTTTTGGCATATCGGGGGCTTGGGGTACTCCTGCTGTAGCACTTAAGAAAGCTTGCTTATTGTCTCTCAAAAGTTGACTTAAATCAGTTAATTTCAATCCTGAACGCTTGAATTGACTGTATTCAGAAAGTACAAGCTCTATATGTTGAATGCGTTCTTTGTATTGCTGAATTTGATAATTGAGTATGTCTTTTTTTGTATTGTGGACGTAAGCACTCCGTTTTTCGGTATCCGCATAATAAAACATGGCTATACCAATTATCACTAACCAAACGTCAAACCGTTCTGCTTGTTGAATCACAGATTTTGACCAGTTACAGCGTGAACATATCCACGCTAAAATCAGCATAAACAATGTAACAATAAGAAATATTGTCAAAATCGACGCCTCCATGCCTTATGAAGTTAGAATATTTAGCTTAGGCAATCAGGTTACAACGCTCAAATAAAAATTAAAAATGGGTACGGCTTCACTAACTAGCTTTTGTCCCGCAGTGAGCAGAAATCTACTAATCCCTTGTGACACCTTTACGAGATTACGTTCTCGATCATTATTGGATCTGGTTTCAATGATATCATTTGATAACGGCTCAAGATTGAAGGGATGGCTCAAATGCAAATATGGAGATTAGTTGCACACCATGCACAAGCGGAAAAAGCATTAGAACAAATGATTAGTAACGGTCTAATTGCCATTGGTTGGTCAGATCTCGGTGATTTATCTGAATGGCAACCTATAAATAGCCGTGAAATATCTTCGAAACTACAAGATATCCGCTCTACAGTTTCCAATGCGATGATGGCAGGGCCAAGTTTATGGAATTTCTTCAAAGAAGTGGAAATTGGTGACCAAATAATTGTTACAGCGAATAGAAAAAGAAGGTATGTATTTGAGGTGACTGGCCCTTATTTTTACGACAACGTAAACTCTATTTTAGGTTATGCACATCAACGCCAAGCAGCTTTAACGGACATTAACCCGGAACAACTCTGGCAAGCATCAGGAGCAGGAGTTGCTGAAGGTGAAAATATTAGGTGGACTCTTGCAAAGTGTAACGGCACTAAGGAATCAGAAGACATTATTCACAAGGAAGGCAGACGCTACTCAGTAACTTCAACGGCAATCGAGCGAGACAAGGTAGCTAGAAGTAAATGCTTGGCACATTATGGTTACACCTGCCAAGTGTGCCTTATAAACTTTGAACAAGAATATGGAGAAATTGGAAAGAATTATATACATGTCCATCATAGAATCGATCTTGCTTCTCGGAACGGAGAACACACTATTGATCCGATCCAAGACCTCATTCCTCTTTGCCCTAACTGTCACGCAATGGTTCATACCCAAAAGCCTGCAATGTCGATTGAGAAACTGAGATCAACATATAAAGCACACCAAAAACGTGTTTAGCTTCGGCTAGTACTAAATTGCTTTTGTCCCAGAGCTTGGCTGAAATTCTGCGTTTGTACCATGAATAGATTGCTTAGTGAGGAGTGCAGTCTAGCCAGCTCGCTTTTGTCCCAATGTTAGCCGTAAAACCGAACACCGTATAGCAAACTTATGCCAATGGTCATCCCGCTGCCTTAGCTCGTGCTTCCGCATTAGTGGAACGGAGTTGAGCACTAGTTTGTTATGCTACTGCATAATTCCGTATTTACGTTTACCTACTCATTGTTCTATTGAGGAAGTGGACTCTGTTACTTCATGCCCAACCACTGGATTCTGGGCGCTGACCTGAATACATAACCTCCAGCTTTCATACTAAACTCTAAAAATAGTGCGCTACACAACATTCATATGTGTTTAGATATATAATATATTGCGTCTAGTTGACATTAATTGCATATGTAAAAAAATATACTTTATCTATTCGAGGCGAGTTAATGAATAATGAAGCTCAAGAAGTAAATGATTCAGGTTTAGACAGTCGTAAGTCAACCAAACCTTGGTTAAGGTTAACTAGGCACATAGTAGGACAATATATCACTTGTTTGGTTTTTTTTAGCTCTAGCACAGTATCCAACCCAATTGGAGCATTGGCAGAAATATTGGGGAGCGCATTTGGGGCAGCTTTGATCATTTGGGGCATTGGTAGTCTTGTGGTTGGTCTTGTGACGTTATTTTTCACCAATTGGTCAAAGCATAAAAAAGTCTCAATATTTGTTATTACTTCATGGGGATTATTATTTTTACTTGTTGTGGCTCAAGGAGCACACAACAACCCAGCATATAAATCTTGATCACACTTTATTACACCAATTTCTAAATTAGAGGTTAACCACTAGTAAACCTAAGTTTTTAGACATGCCTCTACTGTGAAAAGCATGAAACTCAACTACTTAGGAATAATTGCCAATAGAGTAAACTAAATCAATGATATATACAGTAACTGAACATAAACATCGCTTCTCTGCATGGGCAGCTTCTAGAGCGTCAAGTGTTAAAGGGGCTAGGTTTACGGTAGAACAAGGTAAGCAACTTATCGAGTCTATAGGTCTAGACACACTGGTTGACGATCCAGATAAACTACCAGCAAGAGAAGACATCAATAAACAGCACCGCCAATGGCGTGAACAGCTTATTGCTGAAGCGAGTAAAATAGGGTTGACTTTTACTCATGGGGTCGCAGCCAAATTAATCAACATGTACTTAAAATCGGCTTTGGTTTGCGGGGGATATGATTCGCACGTAAAGGTCGCCGACTTGCACCCTCCCATAGATGCCGTGTTGTTGAAAGCTTTACGCCGAAGCAATACCGGAGGACTGAAGTCTCGCTGGAAAGAGGCTGAGCTTGCAAAGTGGTCTAAATTTTCCTCAGATCAATATGAACAAGTGATCCAATCAATCAGAGAAGTAATGGGCAGCCGCGCGCTATGGGAAATTGAAGAGTTTTGGCAAGGGCACCAGTAATGAATGAACTAAGGCGCTTTTGTCCCTGAGGAACGATAGAAATCCCTATAGGCCACTTCTAAGTCTTGATTATGGACTGTTGACATCCCCCATTCGAAGAGTACTCTTGTAATGGGGCGTCCGCCTTACTTGCGTATGAGTAAAAACAGACATTTCAATAAATGATTATCTATTAATGAATTAATTTAATGACCTTTGGCTGATTAATATCGACTCAAAAGGTTTAAACGTGCGCCCGGAGTCGATCTAAAAGTCGGAGCATTAATCATGTTAGATAAGCAACTCGTACATGCCTTTCATCAATCATTAAAAAATTACTTACCGGATCTTAAATTAGGTCAATCCAGAGAAGTGGTTGCATCTTTTTATGGATTTAAATCTGCGGCTAGCTTGATTAAGGCTGGTTTCGTGCTATCTAAGTATGACCTTGATAGCCGACAAGCAGATTTTTATGACGATGAATTTAACCAACACAATGAAACACCATTATTATTCACCAACGAAAAAAACGTTCGACATCGCCTTAGAAGGCTGTCTAAAGCTGTACTAGCAGATGCAAGATTAGAAGAGCAAGTCCTTCTACATATACGTAATAACCTGTTTCTAAAGAACTGTAAGTTCTACAGTTGGAATGAGATCGAACCATGGATGGTAGATAGTTTAGGTGAGAAACTAGTTGAAAAATTGAGCCATGAAGGTAATGCAGCCGCTGCGTATTCATATGCTGTTCATCACTTCGATGGGATTGAAATAGACGATAATGCAGGCCCGCACGAGGACTACTGGTATAAGAAGTACATTTCTGGCGAAGTCTTGGAAGGGGGCGCTCTCCGCTTTGCAAAAGAATACGAAGAAAAACTATCTGTTCAATCCGAGTATCTATCACTACTAAAAAGAGCGGCTGAGCTAGGAAGTAAAGAAGCAATGATGCAACTCGCTGAAAACACTGATGACGTAGAGGTAATTCGAGAGTTGGCTAAACAAGGTTACTACCCAGCAATTGAGTTTGCTTATGAAGTCTATAGTGACACTCAATATGAGGAATTGCTTGCATTTAGCGGAAATACAGCAGCTATTCTTAATCTCATGGAAAAATACGAACATTCCTCAAAAGAAAGTGAACAATATAAACTCGTTTTTTTGAACGAGCTAGCCAACCTTTATGGTTATTACCCGACCCAATCGATTGCTGATAATGATGAAGATTATGGGCCAGTATTCATCCTTTATGCAGGCATATCTCTTCCTAAAGTAAGCAAAGAATTGGAGCAGAAAGCGAAGACAGAAGCTCAAAAGTTTTTCAACCAACATAACTACTAGTTAATGGCAAAAGCAGCTTTCGAACTTTGTACGGGGGCTGCTTTATCCCCTAAGGCAGCACATTCGAAATATAAACATTTAGGCTACAGACTCTAAGGCGCTTTTGTCCCTGAGTAAGACTACACACCGATTAAGAGAAAAGAGGACACGTTCTCATTGATAGCGAGTTCAATGAGTGTTGCCAATGTGTTTTTTTCATTAAATAGACTTTCAGTAAATTTAGGGTGAGCGAAAGCGTTCACCCAGATTTTAAGGTGAGTCGAAAAACAATATTTAACAGGAGTTTATGTTAGCGCTTGTATCGTGCTGGATACTTATGAACCCACACACGTAATATCTGTGGGTTGCATCCAAAGGTTACAAATTCGACAGCTTTCGATCAAGATGGATACCAGTAACCGACTGTATCGCAAGCAGGGCAGTGATACCTAGAACCCGCCCAAGCATCTTCGACAACCTCACCACTACCAAGACAAACTGCAGCGTCCGCCCAACTATCAGTTTCGATTACTTCCGTGTCGCAATGGTCGCAAAAAACAACGTCACCATCATTCACTTTGTAAGAGCAATAAATATTTTTCATGGAGCTATCGTCTTTATAATACCCGTCAAGTTCATTGAAATTACCGTCGAAGTATTCATCGTGGCGATCTGGTATCGCTACCCACTTTCTAATGCTTTTGCTCATTGAACTTCACCCTTTATGTAGCAACGAAGGCAGGCTCCAGTGTCCCAAATGCTACGCGCATCGCTTGTGTAATCGTAAAAATCAGTACGGCACTCGCGACACGTTACACAGTCTGGCTCTGGTTCTGCGTTGTAATAGTCATGTGCATTGAACGTTTTTTCTTTTTCTTCCCAGATTTTTTTCTTCGCTTCGAATAATTCCATTATTTTTTCACGTTCTTCGTCTTCGGTAAATTGGCTACGCTCCGAGAGATCTAATGCATAATATTCAGCAAGGGCACCCCGCTGCGCAACATGCTTAACCAATCCTTTGATTAGATTGTTAGTATCAATTTCCTCACAAAAAACTGACTCAATCACATCAATGACTTTCTGCTGAAGTTGACCTTCGAGGTAAGCCCACATTTCGCTCACACTTTCGACTTTCTCAATTCCAGTGCCCTGAATTAAACGGCTTGAAAAAGCCTCGTTCGTACTGCCACCGCCAAGCAAACCCTTGATGATAATTTTTTCGTAATGTTCCATTTTTTTATAACTCATGGTGATTTCTTCACTGTGCGGAAGTATTTGGTTGTAATACTTACGCTCACTTTCTCAGCTATGTCGAATAATGGTTCAGCAATGTCAACGTAATTCTTATCAATTACTCACTGGTACTGAAGCGATAGTCACAGAGATTAGTAGGTATGGGAAGTGGCAAAATAATGGCATACAAGTCGCGAGTTGATTTCAACTCATTGATTTTATGCTTTTTGTGTGTTTTTTCTTCAGTCTAAAGTGTGATCTTTGTCATTAAAATACTTGTTGTCAGCTATTCCAATATATTGGTTACTTTCGGTACATCAATTACGGGCTAGGTGCTAACTCCGCTTTATAACTGGGTTGTTAGATGCTAATTCTGAGTTAGAAGGGATAGATTAATGCTAATTCCGATCTAAGAGCGCGGGTGAAATACAAATTCCGATCTGGAATGATGAGCTAAATACTAATTCTGATCTCAAGGTCTTGGATTGATAGTTTTGAGGTTAAGGGTACGGCCACCTTTAGCCACGTTATCCAAGCGTTCTTCATAGTTAGCATGAATCTTGCCTTTCGCTGATCATTTTTTAATCCAGTATTTAATTGTTAACCAAACTCTCTATTGATTAATATATAAGCATCCTTAACAAAAAATAACAGCTTTTGAGCTGAACACCGTTTCTCATCATTTGATAAATTGTTTTCTTGATTATTTAGATTATTGTGCTCTAAACTAAACTAGTTCGGTACATCATTGGCCTCATGTGCGTGATAACAAGCATGAGGCTGTTGATTTTGTTTTCCCAAAGCTCTAATTGCATTGAGCTTCTGCTACTAGCTTCAGTAACTTAGCAGCCAGATCCGCAGAGTTGTCCTGCTTGTACACGGTAATGCTATCGCAATACTGTACTACGACATTGCCGTTCTCGCCCATAATCACAGAGGCTAGCGCCTTCTCCTGTAGGATTGTTTGCATAAATCTGATGGAGCCTTCTTCAAATTCTTCTTGTTGTTTATCATCATTCATAACTTTACCTGTTCGATAGCTCGGATTTGACGTAATAGTTGTGGTGTTACCCCCTTATTCGATGGGCTTTTTAGATGGAGGTTTCGAAGATGATTCAATTCCCAATAAAACAAATCTCCACAACTGCGCCACTCACTGACACGAGCTATCTCAACGTGTTTTCGTATGCGTGCAATATGGTTGTTGCTCCCCATTCGCAATACACCAGTCCAGTCGATATCGGGCGCTATGGATGCCTTATTGAATATCTGCATATTGATAAGCAGGTCTCGGGCTCCTCTAGGCTCTACTGGATAAATTAACATTCCTACCGATAGGGCTGCTCTTTCTAGCAATTTTGCTGACAGGGTATCGTGTGGTATCGACTCCATGACATCTAGGGTGGTTTTATAGTGACCGGATCGGTATGCATTGCGAACTGATTCATTGTTATTGATATAACGCTCTGAGTATAAGAGAGAAAAAGCGTTTATATATAAAACCCTCATAAATTACCTCCTATTCGATAATATAGTCCTACTGTGTAAATAAATTTACTTCGTTATTTTTTATTCATAATCGTATGCACTAATATAAATAAAAGTATTATTTTTACCCTATAAAACAATATGTTGTCATTTTTATCTGATTCTGTATACTCATGTTTGCCACTCATGGCAATGGTGCGTCTGCTGTAAAAATGAGGGTACCTATTTGGTAATAATGAATCCATGCTGGGGTATGCCGTATCAACAAAATCAGACGCGTTCGGTAAATTAGCCAGCTATAAGGTGATTATGTTAACCAATGCATATGCCTCTTTCTCTGAGGTATCGACCAAGATTCTATCTGATCTTTTTAAGACGGAATTTCGTACTATCCCACTAGAAAATAGGCGATGTTCTCTAAATCAAGGATTTCAGCAACTTGCTAGAAACGCTGGATTCAATTGTTACCAGTCCATGCAAAAACAAGAGTCGGCACTGATCAGGACTGAAGAGCTAATTGAGGCGCTCAAATTTGCAGGACTAAGTGACGAGTTAGCAAGCAACGCGCGTTATTCTAGACTCCTAAAATGTGATGTATTCTGTGGCTCTGACCAGCAGTTAAGTGCTGCCGTTGATCCTGATGGCATAGTATTAAATACTCCATTCCTATCAAAATCATCACCATATATTCCAGATTTTGAGTTTTATGCTCTTAATGTTCATGGTACAGATGGCATATGGATGACCTTGAATGAATGGGATAATTTTGTTGAAGATCTGGAAGATAATTTAGATTTTAATGGTGACCTCGAATATCAGATTGAGGAAATCTGGAACAAAAACACTCCTGACAGTTGTGGAGAGTTGTTTCTGAGTTCCAATCCAGATTGGGATGAGTTAGCCGATTGCACAGAGGGAATGCTGCGAGCTAGAGTGTTAGAACATGCGGGGCATACGCCACTTGATTTATTGTATGACTATTTCAGTTCCGAACGTCGTGCATAGCTGATGTTTAAGGAGAGTGACTTACCTGACTCACTCTCTGTCACAGAATGCGTTTATTATAATAGTGACCTATTCCAACCTGACTGGGCACTTCATCAAGCGACATGTTGCTTGATGAAGTGAACTGGGCTTAAATAACTAAGCGCACTGAGCCTACTCGTAAGAATAAAATCAACCTCAATGAACTCGAAGACCGTTTGGCGCATCTCATCTTTGGTCATGATCGGCTCGTATTGGATCTCTTTAACTTTCACACAATGGAAAAAGCTCTCAATACAGCCAGTCTCCCAGCAGTTTCCTTTTCTAACCACGTGCTACTTTAAATTATAATTCGTTATTCAGCCTCGATAGTCTTTTGAGTAATATGGGTTATTTCGAACACTATGAACAAGCCTACTCAGGGGAGCCTCGACGGAACTGGGCCATAGATAGTACATCACAGGCTAGCGTAGCCATCATCCACGTATCCATAGACCAACCGATCACTTGTCGTGAGTAAAGATCAAAGATGACAGTCAAGTACAGCTAACCTTCGCTTGTGGCAAAATATCTGATATCACCCGTCCATTTTTGATTCTGAGCCGTGCGGTAACGACTAGAGACAACTGGTGCTAAGCGACGGACATTTTATGTTTGCTGCAATAGTTTTGCATTAAGGCTATTACCATTCTCTGCCAATTCTTTACGGATGCACCTTTAACTATCTCGGCCTTTGCTGTTGTTGAAAGCTTTTCCGTCCTTTGTATCCGTTTCCTCGCACTGGAAGGCTATTCTGATGAATAGCACTTTTAGAGTTTATCTTGGTTTTTATGACACTATCGACATGAATATGTATAGTACTCAATGATACAATTTGTGATCTTTCCCAAAGAAAGTTGATTGTTTTTAGTTTGATAAAAAGGGCTGGCCAAGCGGCGAGCTAGGGGATTTGCTCAAGCTATGTTTAGCGCTCAAAATTGAAGGCTTAGATAGTGTCGTGAAGCCTTTGAAGCGCATGTAATTAGCTACAGAAACGCCCACTCTTGATGAAAAGACTTATTATGAATTTTGATATCGATGCACTGAAACACCACCAATTGGTCGAAGATGGTAAATTAGAGGGATGTTACATTCATCAGCCAGCTCAAGGTAGCCAGCAAGATGACAAAGCTGTTTTGGCAGAGCGCCAAGCGTTGGAAAAGTTGGGATATAAGGTAATACAGGTTAAAGCTAAAGGCGGGACAACAACGTTTGCCGAGGCGATGCAAAAGCTAGCGAAGGAAACTGGTCACCTGCCTAAGGAGTAAGTGAGTGTAACCTGCCACAGCCTTACAAGTTCTCCCACCAGACTATTTTTTCATTCAAAAGAGCCAGACCGTTAGGCTGACTCTTTTTTGCCCCAAATGAGCTGAAATCAATTTCGAAGTGGATAATAGAGTTCAAGATTTTAAAATATTTAATCTAATGGAAGGCAAGACCACACTCCTACGGTTATTGACAACATAAGGGGGGGAGAATGTCTATTCCTTTGCTTTAAATGTATTTAAAAATCAATCGTTCAACTTGTGCCATACAAGCTTTTTATCGTCTTCCTCAACCACAAGATTTTAGGATTCTGGTTATTGCGCTTGTGCCAAATCATGGTAAATGGAATCAGTAGCTTGTGCTGATAATCTTCGGCAATGGGGATAGGCAACGCTATTAAGTTGGGGTGAAGCTGTTCGCAGTATCGCTGACAATATTTTGGTGCTGTGGTTAACATTTGATGGTCGGGCTTTTCTGCAACAAATAAAGCTTGCTCGAAACTCGCCATCGTTAGGCTAACGTTTCGAGTATATCCCTGTTCTGCCAAGATCTCATCCAATGCCCAACTGTCATTTTTCTCCCATGCTACATTGATGTGGGCATAGCTTAAGAAAGTATCCAAATTCCACTCTTGCTTGAGCGCAGGATGATCTTTGCGGACATACACCATAGGTAAATCCGAAAACAGCACTTCGAAATTAATAAAATACGGGAGCAGTTCTAACGACTCTTTGGAGCGAGGATGGCTTTCACGGCCAGTAAAACCAATATCCACTTCACCGCTGGTAATGGCGTCTAACGAGTCGTAATCCCAGTTATGGAACTTTACCGTTGAGTCTGGATAAAAATCATGGATTCGTTTGGTCAGTTCATCCGCCATGATGAGTGACAATGGCGACTCTACTCCAAGATGAAATTTAACTCCGCTTGGAACATCATCACCTCGGTGTGAAACAATCAGGTTACCGATCTGCATCCAGTCTGACAAAAGCACTTGCACGTTTGTCGCGAGATTTGTTGGCTTTAGGCCTTGCGGCGTATTCACAAAAAGCGGGTCATCAAACCAAGCGCGCAATTTGCCTAAAGACTTACTCACGGTTGAGGGAGTTACATTAAGTTTTTTCGCCGTTTTAGTAACACTCTGCTCTTGCAGTAGCAATTGCAGAGTGAGCAGTAAATTAAGATCAAGTCGGGCAAGAGATTTCTTCATGAGGCTCACTAACGTTATGATTTGGAAATAATAATATGATGGAGAGTCCAATAACGCCACTAGCAACCAACGCTATCATTAACATCATCACGGCCGACACACCTAACGTCGCCATCAACCAAATGTAAAGTGCAGACCAAGAAACCTGACCTATGCCAAGCATAGAGCTTGCAAGTCCAGCTTTGCGTGAGAACTGGCTTAACGCTTGACTCATCGCCACACCAAACCCCATTGGAAAACTCATGCTGAGCAGAGTGAATCCTACCATATAAAGTGTCGGACTATCGCTATTCAAGTGAGCCGCGAGAATAACGATAGCCGACAGAAAATTGGTCATTTGTGCAGCGAACATCAATGTGGTTTGTTTGAAGCAAGAAAGAGCAAATGGAACTGAAAACGATGTCGTCATACCTACCATCGCGAGTAGTGCCATCGTTGTTGAATATTCGCCTCGAGTAAAACCAATTGAATCCATTATTATCATTGGTGACGTATTTATATAAGAGAGAATAGCTGTGACGCCTAAAGATGTATAAATAACGCGCGATATGAAAAAGCGGTTAGATAGTGATTCGTCGGAAGCTTCACTCACATTTAAAGTTGTGCGCTTGGTTTTAGGCAAGGTTTCTTTCAAGACAAAGCAAGCAATTAAACCTATCACAACACCCATTATCGCCATGGCAGTGAATAACACGGGCCACGGAAACTTGATCATAATCAGATTGCCGATCACGGGGGCAAGTACTGGAATAGAGCAGATATTTCCATTGAGCATCGATAGAACCTTAGCTCGCTCTGGGTCCCCTAGAGTGTCACGCAAAATGGCAAAGGCCACTACATAGCAACATGCGGCACCTACGCCTTGGAAAAAGCGCATTATTAGGAAGCTATTACTGGTCTCAGCAGAGCCCGCGAACATTGATGCAAGGGTAAAAATCACTGCACCGCAAATGGCAACAGGTTTGCGTCCTAAACAATCAGCAGTTCGCCCAACAAAAACCATAGTCGATGCTAGACCAGCGAGGTAAATAGAAAAAGCAATATGAAGTTGTGATTCGCTGGCAGACAGGTCATGGGCGATTTGTGGTAAAGCAACCAAGTAGAGATCTATTGCCGTAGGATAAAGCAACACAAAGGCGAAGCTACATATCAGATATCGGGATAAATTAATTTTTTCCATTACTACCTCGTGAAGGAATTGGGCTTACGAGGATGATATGCAACATTACTCATCTTGGCGCGTTACCTTTCTGACAACAGGTATTTCCATATACGACATCAGTAACGATTGTGGCTATAGCAGTCAAATTTGCCCTAAGAAGAACCGTGGTATTGGGAGAAAGTAATCTATACAACCGAGTCCACTACATTAGTTAAATAGACAACGATGGACATTAGTGACCTGGAGTTTTCTCAAGCTATATTAAGCTCTCAAAACCGCAGAGCTTAAATAGTGTGGTTAAGCCTTTGATTCGGGTGTGGCCTGCCTTTGTAATCTCTTTCCCCAAAATACAATGTGTTTTGCTTTACAGGAGTCAGAATGCCTGGCTCCTTTTCCCTTTGCTTGTCGCGAACGCTACCATCTTGGTCGTAGAGTATTGGTTATCGAAACCATTAACTCATGTTAGTGAAAGGAAATTCCTGAACTCTATAGTGCTTCTTTCACCAATCTTCTGTTTGGGCCATTATCTCTAACATCCAGACGCGAAATAGCATAAGATACACGGCCTTTACTAGCACTGAGCCACTCATCGTAATGACAGATAAAACACAGCAAGCGACATTTGCCGATCTTGGCCTGATTCCAACATTAGTCGAGCGACTAGAAGCGTTGGAATACAGCCAACCGACGCCCATTCAATCCCGTTCTATTCCTGATATCCTTGAAGGGAAAGATATTATTGGTGGTGCCAATACGGGGTCTGGTAAAACCGCTGCTTTTTCGCTGCCAATCTTGCAAAAAATTGTTCAGCAAGACGAATCAAACAAACGCCGTGGCAACTTCGTTTCCCACCTGATTTTAGTACCAACTCGTGAGTTGGCATCACAGGTGGCATATAACGTCAAATCTTACTCATACCATCTCAGAGATAAGATCAAAACGGTTGCCGTATTTGGTGGTGTATCGGTGAACCCACAAATGCTAGCGCTTCGCGGTGGCTGTGACATTATCGTAGCTACGCCGGGTCGATTACTTGATCTGGTATCCAGTAACGCGATTAAGTTGAACCAAGTAGAAACGCTCGTCCTTGACGAAGCCGACCGAATGTTGAGCCTCGGATTTACCGAAGAACTGAATAAGATTCTTGCGTTACTACCAGAGAAGAAACAGACGCTGTTATTTTCTGCTACTTTCCCTGATAAAGTCACGACGCTGGCTCAGCAGTTGCTCCGCGACCCTGTTGAAGTTCAGTTGCAGAGCGCAGAAGCCAGCACTTTGGTGCAGCGCGTGTTTAGTGTAAATAAAGGTGAGAAGACGGCGGTACTCGCGCACTTAATCAAACAGCATCAGTGGCGACAGACTTTGATTTTTGTGAATGCTAAGAATGCCTGTAATCATTTAGCTCAAAAGTTGTCAAAACGCGGTATTACCGCTGAAGTTTTCCATGGTGATAAAGGGCAGGGCGCTCGTACTCGTGTCCTTGACGGTTTTAAGTCTGGCGAGATTCAAGTTCTTATTGCCACCGATATCGCAGCACGCGGCCTTGATATAGAAAAACTTCCAGTGGTGATTAACTTCGATCTTCCGCGTAGCCCTGCTGATTATATGCATCGAATCGGTCGTAGTGGTCGTGCTGGTGAAGTAGGTTTAGGGTTATCTCTTATCGATTACGACGACTACCACCATTTCAAAGTGATAGAAAAGAAAAATAAGTTCCAACTTGAACGCGAGCAGGTAGTCGGTTTTGAAGTGGAAGACGATCAGAGTGAAGCCTACTTTTTACCAATGAAGCCGCGAGCGAAGCCGGCAGGTACGGGTAAAAAGAAGAAAAAGCGTAATCAATAGAAAACGTAAACTACATGTGAGTTTACTTACGGGAGTTGTTAGAGAAAAGGAATGCTCACTAGCTTGAGTCTTCGCTTCTAGCCATTCCTTTAAAGAACAATAGAGCCCTGCTGGAGCTACCAGTAGGGCTCTATTGCTTTTCAAGATAGTGTTATTGGCGACGAGCAGGGCGTCCGCGAGGTGAACGCTTTTTAAATGCAGACGCTGCTTTGGCTTGTGACTTAAGAATAGAGTCAACGGTTAGCGGCATTGGCTCTTTAGGTTCAAGGCCATGAGGGAAGGTACGAGCTCTTGGTGGTAAGTTGTATTCTTCTTCGCTCGCGCGTGGCATGCGCTTAAAGCGATAAAGGTAAAAGTTTTCTAATTTTTCTCTCGCCCATTCGGTTTTCTTTAAATACTTCACGCTACTTGCAATCGAAGGCTTAGTGTTAAAGCAATTAAAACGCATTGCTGTATCTAGAATGTCCCAGCCGTAAAAATCCACTAACTCTTGCAACATAGTCTCTAGCTTTAATCCGTGCAGTGGATTGTTCTGTTGCAGCTCGATTCTCTCTTCGTCAGTCATCATTTTTAAGGGCCTTACTCATTAAAGGGCGGAGTTTAACAAAGTATACAATGTAGAGATATCGATAGTTACTTTGCGATGGATGCGAGCACAGTGCTCTCTACCTTGAAAGTATAAATCGGAATTGGCCGCTCTACTTGGCTCTCTGCTCAAAAATGACTCTTAAAAGTTCAAGCGTCCCAGCTCGATGTTAAATTATTGTGTAATAAGTGAGATTTTTGTTGTTCTTTTACTAATGTCTAATATTCCTACCCATAGCAACACATGCTTAATAAGCTCAAAATCAAAATTGGTTCATGCCGCTTTCTTAGTATGGCCTAGAAGTTTGATGTGGGTGTTGTCTCGTATTGGTCGAAGGCCTGTCTACCAAGCGAAACTCTAGTTGACGTAGTTCAACGTTGAAACATAAAAGGATGACTCAATGTCTGACAAAAGTAAGACTTTTTACAGGGATGTGCGCAAAAAACCGCATGAATTTGAAAACCGAGAAGACTTTCTAAATCATGATTTAACCGTCATGAGTTTCCGTCGCTGGGGAATTCATTTGCCCTCACGTGATTACAGTATTGAAATCGAAGACTGGGTACCGGCATTAGCAGCAACCATTGGTAAAGTGGTTATGGTCACTGCCATGGTTTCCGCTTTTGCTGCTCAGTTTGGTTTATCTCCGGAATTCATTGCAGAAAACGTGCGTTACGAATTACTTATCGCTGGAGCCCTGTTCGTCATCCTGTTTTCTGCCATCCTAAACCCGAATGCAAACTTAGCGGGAACCCATGGCCCAATGATACCGCTGATTCCTATGATTGCAGCTGCAGGAGGGCACCCTCTCGCGCTAGGTTTGATGGTATGTGTTTTTGGGTTAATTCTCGCCTTAACCAAAGGTGGCTCTAAACTCATGACTCTGACTGGTATCGGGGTTCGAGGAGGGTTGTTGATCTACCTTGGTGCCGTTGGGTTGCTCGGGCAAATTAATAAGACGGAAGCGTGGGCTGCAAGTACGGACCAAGGTTACATTTCGTTTGTGGTCATAGGCCTAACCGTTATGGTTTACGCTTACTTAGCCAAGATCAATAAACGTTGGCTCGCTATCCCATTGTGCTCTGCACTCGCGGGTATTGTTGCTTATTTGATGGGCGCTGAGTTTGCCTTTACCACAGAACCGGGCCTGCCTAATTTCAGTCCATTCTACTGGTGGGGTGAAGATACAGGCTGGCAGCTAGGCTGGCCAACCCTAGAGCACTTTATTGCCGTGACTCCATTTGCTCTACTGGCAGTCGCTATGTGGTCCCCTGATTATCTCGGCCATCGTGTGTTTCAAGAACTTAACTACCCAAAAGAAGCGAAAGGTGTACTCATGGATGTCGACGACACGATGGTCGGAGCATCTGTTCGTCAGGGGGTTGGTTCACTCTTAGGGGGCGGAAACCTAGCTTCTTCTTGGGGAACGTACATGATTCCTGCCGCAATTGCCAAGCGTCCTATTCCAGGTGGCGCTCTGTTGACGGGTTTCATGTGTATTGCGGCGGCGGTAATTGGCTACCCAATGGATCTAGCAATGTGGGAACCTGTTCTGCGCGTTGCTTTGATTGTGGGTGTATTCTTACCACTCCTTGAAGCGGGTATGCAGATGATCCATAAGCATAAAGATTCACTCAGTGCAGGTATCTGTATTTTTGCCTGTGCATTCGTTAATCCAGTCTTCGGTTGGGCAATCACGATGCTGTTGGATAACCTCGGGCTTATCGGCGACCATGAGCGTGCTAACGAACTATCGCGCAAAGATAAATATCTGATTCCTGGCACTGCGTTTATCGTTTGTGCAGGCTCCCTTGCTATTGTTGGTCAGCTTCCAGGCATTCCAGCTCTTATCGGTTAATCGAATTATGCTCTAAAGGTATAGTGAGAGCAGTGAGTAAAGGGACTTGCTTCTTAAAATAGTAGACAAAAACAAAAAGCTACCTAGTACCAGGTAGCTTTTTGCATGTAGGGTTAGGCTACGGAGTTAGGCTATATGAGTGATTCAATGCCGTATTTTGCGCCGTAGTGTTCAACGACAAAATCAATGTCTTTGTCACCACGGCCTGATAAGTTGATCAAAATCGAGCCGGTTTCTCCTTGCTGTGCGAGTTTAATTGCGTAAGCGACAGCGTGTGAGGATTCAATAGCAGGGATTATTCCCTCTTCACGAGACAGCTCAAAGAAGGCATCAATCGCTTCGTCATCACTGATTGAGCCGTAATTGACACGGCCAATGTCTTTTAAGTAACTATGCTGAGGCCCAACCGATGGGTAATCCAAGCCACTTGCTACAGAGTACACTTCCTGAGGTTCGCCTTGCGCATCTTTAAGCATGTAAGACTTAAATCCGTGCATGATACCTGGCTCACCGAGTGTGAGTGTTGCAGCATGCTCGCCAACCTTTTGCAAAGAGCGGCCCGCAGGTTCAACGCCGTGAATGGCGACTTGTTCATCCTCTAAGAAAGCAGTAAATAGCCCCATCGCGTTAGAACCACCTCCAACGCATGCGACGAGATTATTGGGTAACTTGCCGGTCATTTCTTTGAATTGAACTCGTGCTTCGTTACCGATAATTGATTGGAAATCTCGTACCATTTTAGGGAATGGGTGAGGGCCAACGACAGAGCCTATCGCATAAAGTTGTGTATCAGGATCTTTCAGATAAGCTTCGAATGCAGAATCTACCGCTTCTTTGAGGGTTTTGCGCCCATGAGTGGCAGGAATGACATTAGCACCAAGGATTCTCATGCGGACGACATTCGGATGCTCTTTGGCGATATCAACTTCACCCATGTAAATATCGCATTTCAAGCCAACCAATGCCGCGGCTGTAGCAAGCGCAACACCGTGTTGCCCTGCGCCAGTTTCAGCAATCAGTTTCTTCTTACCCATCTTTTTAGCGAGAATGGCTTCCCCTAAGCAGTGGTTAATTTTATGTGCGCCTGTATGGTTTAAGTCTTCGCGCTTTAGGTAGATGTCTGCTCCGTATTTTTTAGACAAGTTTTCCGCATGGAAGATTGGGCTAGGTCGTCCAACAAAGTGCTTATATAGGCGAGCGAGTTCCGCTTTAAATTCAGGATCTTTGCTGCATTCCTCATAAGCTGCGTTGATGTCATGCATGATTTGTTCAAGCTCAGGTGGAACAAAGCTACCACCGTATTCACCAAAGTATCCTTCTTCGTTGGGCATAGTGAGATCAAACGAGTTTTTCATTATTTACATCCTAGTTAACGAAAGTATTGATACTTTATACCCAAAATTTGGAAGAGGTTGTGTGATCAGTTGCTTAAATAACAATTGTAGATCTAGTGAACTAGTTAAAAAGTACAGCTTGGGTAGGGGATAATAGTTGGGATGTAGAATCAGGTGGTTTGAATAGGTGCAAAAAAGCCTCGAGAGATCCTAGGCTGTCATAAGAACCTCTCGAGGCAAACAGAGTGCTGGAAATACACTCTGCGATGGTGTCTGGAAACAAAAATTAGATTCGTTTCCTTTGTCAGATGTTAGGGTTTTAGAATGAGTCGATGTCAGCGAAATGTCACAAGTTAATTGCGGTATTAAAAGCTTATTTTTTATTTTTGATTAATGGATTAGAAAGTAACCTAAAACAGGCTAACCTACCGAGTGTTCCGCGTCTTTTAAGTTGAACATGATCTTTCTTTGTCTCGAATCGGCGTCTTTAACCAACACGTGCACTTTGGTCCCTAAAGTAAACGTGGCGCTCTGGCTGGAAATTTTTTGTTTGACTACATCAAATTCGAACTCACCATTTTGGAAAGTTGATAAAGGAATGAGACCTTCGGTTCGGTTCCTCTAACTCAACAAATACCCCGAAGTGTGTGACTCCACACGCTGTCCCTATGAAGTGTTGTCCGATAAATGGCTTCATGTAATGACATTTCAGTGCAAACTCAATCTCTCAGCTAGGGATTATGTGCTCGTAGTTATTAGAATTTATTGATTGAGCAGATATATTTAATTTCATTTTTTCTCTTATATTCGCCAATCGCTTTTATTTTATAAACTTTATTTTTATGAGCAAAGCATGAGGCGAAGTGATTCAGATATGAATGAGATTAATTTAGTTCCAAACTGGAATTGCAAGGTAGACTGTGTGATTACCTAAAGATGTATACCAAAGTGACTTTATTGAAAGTGATTAATGATGGTGTGGGAGAGGTAAGTGATTTGGGTATATAAACTCAGATAGAGAATAGTAAGGGCAGTAATAAGTGGAAGGGGATTGTGGCACCAACAACATTGATGCCACACAAAGAATTACAGTGCAGTTACTTCAGCTGCTTGTAAACCTTTGTTACCTTGTTCAACAACGAACGATACTTTTTGGCCTTCAGTAAGAGTTTTGAAGCCTTCAGAAACAATAGAACGGAAGTGAACGAATACGTCATCACCGCCATTGTCTTGAGAAATAAAACCAAAACCTTTAGTTTCGTTGAACCATTTTACTGAACCAGTTAATTTATTAGACATAGATACCTCTATATTTGATTGTTTTAAATATTGAATTTTTAGCTAATATCAAGTGCTACTATATGATTTTAGAGATAACTATTTTGTCGCAGGAACGTAAACGAGGAATTCGATGTGGAACTGAGAGAAACTTTGATCTTTAATTACATTAATAGCTCTTTCCGTAAGAGCTGATGTGCAGTATACCGACAAAATTAATAAAGGCTAGCCTTTTCTTTTTTATTTTTTGAGTACACCAAGCGCATTGCTTTCAAAGCATACGCTTGGTGTATAAGACGGCGTGATGTTATAGGTGGCGTCGAGCGCTTAGTGTTTTCTGGTTGGGCCGTTACGAACGATGTCTTTACCATTGTCATATACGTGCTGCGAAACCCAGCGGCCAAGGAGCAATTGGTGCTTTTCTCCTAATACGGCAACAAATGGACGGCCATCGGTATTAGAGGTGGCTAGCGCAACGCCAGTGACACCTTCAAGACCCAGAGCGCCGCTTTCTACTAAATGCAGAAATGCCTCCAACTCTTCAATCGTTTCGATTACATGGTTATCAATATTCATTGTATTCAATCTCTTCGAATTGCATTGCGGTCGCGTACTCTACCTAAGTTAAGCGTGGAAACCAAGCTTCTACGTGCGTCATGTAATGAGAGAACCTTGCCCTGCCACTAATCATCGATAGTTAGTCTCGATAGTCCGGAACTTGTCTAGATTCAATAAAGTGAAAACCCTCGCTGGTTAGACATGAGTCACATAATGTTGTCTGGTTTATCTCATCAATACTTTTGCTATTGGATGGGGTGAAGGGGAGTGCAATAATTTGTAAAACTCTTTTCCTAAAGGCTGTTATGAAGAAAGTCCTGATTACCGGTTTTGAACCTTTTGGTGGTGACGCCATTAACCCCGCCTTAGAAGCGGTCAAGCAATTAGAGGCTGTGGCCATAAAAGGCGGTGTGATAGTTACTTGCCCAGTCCCCGTAGTTCGATATGACTCGGTGAAAGTCGTTATTGAAGCAATAGAAGCGCACCAGCCAGACTGTGTGATTACTGTAGGGCAAGCGGCTGGACGTGGCGCGATCACCCCAGAGCGTGTCGCAATTAATGTGGATGATTTTCGTATTCCAGATAACGCTGGTCATCAGCCGATTGATGAACCCGTAGTGGCGGACGGCCCAGATGCTTACTTCTCGACACTGCCGATAAAGCGTATTGTTCAAACGCTGCAAAAGCAGGGGATACCTAGCCAGATTTCTAACAGTGCCGGAACATTTGTATGTAACCACCTTTTTTATGGCATCCAACATTATCTAAAAGACAAACCTGTTCGTCATGGGTTTGTTCATATCCCATTATTGCCAGAACAAGCAGTAGATGGCAGTCAGCCTTCCATGTCTCTGGAGATGATAGTCGAAGGGCTAAGGCTGGTGGCTCAAGTTTGTATTGCCAATGAAAACGACATATTGGTCAGCGGCGGGTCGATTTGCTAGTAAGTGTTTTACAGTCCACTAAGTGTATGAAAGCTAGTAATAAGTTCATCGTTTGATGTTGCAATAAATGTTAGCTTTGTCAAATTTCACAAGTAGCGAAAGGAGTAGCATTGAATAGTCAGGTTGGATGTTGTTCAAACTGGCACTCCCCTAATACAGGAGGTATTAGGGGCTACCCTTACGAAAGGCGAGTTATCATGAAAAGCAACAAAAGTAAGTCTATCGCACTTATCTCTGTCGTTGTTTTCGCATTGGCTATCGCTGCGCTTAAATTCGAAAACACACTCGGAGTTCTTCCCATCGTAGTCGCTATTATCGCGTTTTTTTCCTGCGTCATTTACACCAGTATGTATCTTTCTGATATGAAGCGTTCAGAGTTGATAAGTCACTCTGATCATTCTCAAAAAATGTGTACCCACGCATCACGCAATGAGCTTGATGAGCGCGATAAAAAGCGTTGAAGCGAGTCACATTCTCCGTATACTTTGCTGGAGCATTAATGCACTAACGTGTCGGAGATAAGCATGTCAAATCGAGTACCAACCAACATACTGACCGGATTTTTGGGTGTCGGTAAAACGACCACGATTTTAAATCTACTGAAGAACAAACCGGAAAACGAAAACTGGGCGGTTTTGGTCAATGAATTTGGTGAGATTGGCATCGACGGTGCATTGATGACCGACCAAGGTGCGCTGATTAAAGAAGTGCCGGGTGGTTGTATGTGTTGCACGGCGGGCGTGCCAATGTCGGTCGGTATTACCGCATTACTGCGCCAAGAACCGGACCGTTTATTGATTGAGCCGACAGGCCTTGGCCATCCAAAACAAGTTATCGCGACGCTTACCTCAGAACAGTATGAACCTTACGTTGATCTAAAAGCGACGATCGCTCTGGTTGATCCGCGTAACTTAAGTGATGAAAAGTACCTTTCTAACCAAAATTTCGTGGACCAGTTAGATAGCGCAGATGTGGTTATAGGCAGTAAGGTTGACCTTTGTACCAGTCACGACATTGATGTGTTTAATGACTGGGTGACGGACCAATCTCCCTCAAAAGTATTCAGTAAGCTTATTCATGATGGTGAGTTACCGATAGAAGTCTTGGATATCGAACGGGTTTACGGCAGCGCTTCTTCCCATATCGAGTCACATCATCATGACCATGCTCACCAAGAGCCTCAATTCCAGTTGCCGCCAGGTGAAGCCTTTGTGCGTAAAGAGAACAAAGGGCAAGGGTATTTTAGTTGCGGGTGGTTGTTTGGGGCAGAGTACACGTTTGATTTTGATAAACTCTTCTCAATGCTTTCGGACTTAACGGCTGAACGTGTTAAAGCGGTGGTCAACACGGATCAGGGGTGTTACGCGTTTAATGTTGCCAACCGAGTCGTGTCGGTGAATGAAATCAGCTTAGAAGGGTTTGAATCACGATTAGAAGTGATAGATTCTCAGCTGTTGCCATGGGATGAACTTGAGCAAATTCTCCTTCAGTTGTCTGGCATCAAGCGTTAAATCGAACAAATGTTAAACGGAAACGCTGAGCCAGCAATCTGTCTGCGTTCGCCGTTTTTGCTTTTGTAGCGTTTCAATGAGAAAAGTGAGATAAATCACTCAAATTCGGGTATAGTGCACGGCTAAATTTTTAAAGCTATTTTTAGTGGTTTGTTTAAGGAATACGCTCAATGTCATTTTCATCTCAAGGTTTTGCGCCAGAAGTGGTTAAAGCACTGGCAGAATGCGGTTATGAAAAGTTAACGCCAATTCAACAGAAGGCGATTCCAATGGCTCGCAAAGGCCATGATATTTTCGCTACAGCACAAACAGGTACTGGTAAAACGGCTGCGTTTTCTCTGCCTATGATTCAGCAGTTGTTAGACAGTAACCGTAGCGCTTCTCGTAAGACTGCTCGTGCACTTATCTTGGCTCCAACTCGCGAGCTTGCTGAACAAATTGCTGACAACATCAAAGCTTACACGAAGTACACCAATCTGTCGGTGGCGGCGATTTTCGGTGGTCGTAAAATGTCTTCTCAGGTTGCGGCACTGGAAAATGGTGTTGATATCCTTGTGGCTACACCTGGTCGATTGGAAGAACACATCGAACAAGGTAATGTCTCGGTGGCACACTTAGAGTTTTTGGTGTTTGATGAAGCAGACCGTATCTTGGATATGGGCTTTATTCATGCAGTTCGTAAGATCATGCTGGATGTGGATACAGACCCACAAATCATGATGTTTTCGGCAACGACTTCAAGCCAGCTAAATCTGTTAGCGAAAGACATTCTGCGTAAACCAAAACGTATCGAAGTAGAGCGTGCAAATACTACGGCACAAACAGTTGTTCACGTGCTATATCCAGTTGATCAAGAGCGAAAAACGGAACTGCTTTCAGAGCTAATTGGTCGCAAAAACTGGAAACAAGTGTTGGTATTTGTGAACTACAAAGAGACCGCAAACGAAGTGGTAAAAGAGCTGAAACTTGATGGTATCAAAGCGGTGGTTTGTCATGGTGACCGTGCTCAAAGCGCTCGTCGTCGTGCGCTAGAAGAGTTCAAGTCTGGCAAAGCACGTGTCATGGTGGCTACCGATGTCGCTGCTCGAGGTCTAGATATTGAAGACTTACCTCACGTTGTGAACTATGACATGCCTTTCCTAGCGGAAGATTACGTTCACCGAATTGGTCGTACGGGTCGTGCAGGTAAACAAGGTCATGCTGTTTCATTTGTAAACCGAGATGAAGAGCTCACGGTGGTTCAGGTTGAAAATCTAATCCAGCAACGCATTCGCCGTATTGAGCTTGCAGGCTATGAACCAAAACAGCGTGAATCTTACATTGAAAAGCTGCACTCAAAACCAGCATTCAAGAATCGTCAAGGTCGTCGTAATAATCCGAACCAGTCGGCAACAGACCAAGGGTCGGCAGAGCGTCGTCTTGCTATGGTGAAGCGCCTGAAAGCGCGTCGTGGCGCAAAGTAAATTACATCAGTTTGTGATGAAAAGAGCCCCTCAATTGAGGGGCTCTTTTTGTTTGCCGTTTCGCGTTAATTTAGGCCAAGCATATTGGGTTCACCACGATAAATAATGCGATCGTTTCCTCGGTGAATACCAAACGTAACAATGACGGGTGGGTTTTCCTCTTCACTTGTAGAGCTATCCCAATCGTATTTCAGCCAAGGGATGCGATTACCTGAGCCGTCTAAATCCAGGTGGAATTGTATTTGCTCGCGTGCTGAGTCAATTTGGCTTGCAACGATATCGGTCATCCTGCCAACATGCATTGTCCCAACTCCAAAAAGCATGGCGTTGTTTGCAGGCGCATTCGACCAAATTGGCGTGCTGAAGTAATATTCACCATTCGCCGTTGTTGAGCTGTCATCGAAGTTAGTCATAAATCGACCGTTTTGCCAAGTTTCTACAGCAAGTGGCACTTTGATCACCATGCCTTGGTTGCCACCTACATCTTGAAAGTTCAAACGACCGAATCGAATGTCTGGTTGTTTTGTGAGTACTTCGATATCGTCGAAGAAGTTTACCTCATCAACGGCTTTAGTCGTGACTATACCTATTTTGCTGCTGTCACTGTTAGTCCCTTTATTAAATGGGCCATCAGGGTATTGTTTATCTGTCGTGTTCTTTTTCCAACATGGGCTATTGTTACAAGTCGCATTGGTCGAGGGCCTCTCTATAACAAACGTTCCAACACTCGCGCTACCCAGTAGTTTCCAGTCTACCTTCTTAGGCTTAGGCGGCAAAAACCGATCGGAGTATGAGCTTAGCTCGCCTAAATCGAAATGTTGTTGAAGGTTAGACGAAAAGTGGACGTAATTCTTCACGTTTTCCTTATTCGCATTGAGTGCGACAACATCGTAAGTGACTTTCTCAAAAGGTTGATTCATGTAAGCAAAAGTTTGGCCATGTGGGTAGTGCCATTCTTGGTCTTGCACTTGAAAATATTTTGGGTAAAAACGACCGATGTAACGATAGCTTTCGTTAACAGTCATACCTAGATATTTACTTTCTAGGTTTGCTTTTACTCTCAAGCTCCCGACTTCTTCCCAATATAATCCATTAAAGACGAATTGATCATTCTTGGCTGAATTATGCGCCTGAGCCAGTGAGTCACTACTTTTTAGCAATTTTGAGGTTTGGTTCGCTGTCTCTGATGGCGTATGTTGCTCACTCGACAAGACAACCGATGCTGCTGGAGCGTCATCAAGCATAAAATTACGGGTGATAGAGGCATCACAATAACGTGCTGATTCAACAGAACCACTTACAGAGCCGTCAGTTTGCCAAATGATCGGCTTCACTGTTAGAGAGAAAAGTTCTCCGGCGGCAATAAACCCATCTCCTTGTTCAGAGGTGCCAGAAGGCAAAGCACGTTGGTTGTCACAGATAGCGAATGTCCATGGTCGCGAGTGCACATTAAATGTCCCTTTCACTTCCACTTTGCCTTCTTCAGGGCACTCTTCAAATCCCTCACATTCAAAATGATCGGACAATGTCACTTCAAATATGCCGGACTCGTTCGTGACAAGACCATGTTCAGACAAGCCGTCTTTAAATTCCGCTGAATAGCTAAAGTTTCCTTCACTTCCTCCTAATGGTTGAACCAATGGATGAAAAACCTTAGGAGTACCATTGTAGTTGCTTGCGACTACAGGTTCGCCGGTGGAAGCACAAGCAAGCAATCGCGTATGCACGTTTTCTGGTTTACCTGCAATAACGCGTATTTCATTTAAAGTGGCGCTTTTCGTCTTTGAGTAGGCCTCAAACATAAATGGCGTAAACATAAAGCTAACCGTTTGATGCTTGCTGGTGTCTTCTGCCATAGTGAAAGTCAGCGTGTAGTTAGTACCTAACGCGATGGTATCAATATCGTTCGGGACCATTCGAACAACGAGCTCACCATTGTCGTCAGACATAAATTGGTTTGCTTTTAATGTCTGCTGACCTTTGATCACCTCTAAAGTGAACAAGTCAGGGTGTGATAGGGCTGCACTGACTTCTGCGCTTACAACTTCTCCATTATTGGTTGTCATTGCTGTAAATTGCGGAAGATCGTCGCCGCACATCAGTGCCATGTCGTCCGATGGTGTGACGCTGAGGTCGAAGTCGTTCTCTGATGGAGGCGTAATTTTACATTCAGGGATATAAGAAGGAATAGGGCAAGTTGTTGGTGTTTGATTTGCGTAACTACAATTGGGTTCATCAATGCCACAATAGTGGTTGAAATTTGAACTTGATTCTAGGGTGGCTGTCACACTACCACAAATAGAAGTATTGGAGTTATTAATTGAAAAATGCATTGCCGAAATAGCTTGCTTATTCGCATATATTTTGGTCGTGCCAAAACCTGTATCTACAGTATGTCCCTGAGATGTCAAAGAACCAAAAACTGTCGTATTATTAAGATTTATCCCCGATAGAGCATTAATGTTGCCCACAACTATTGGTGTATTAGAAAGCGACGATTCCAGTTGATTAATTTCTACTTTTGTTCCTTTTGATTTGATATCACCGCAGAACATACCAGATTCGATGTACACGTCACTTTGAGCAATGATGTTGCCATTAAGGACGTTGTGCTCTCCGTGAAACTCGACAGAACGGCCATTTCCACCAACACCATTGGTTTCTATATCTCCTTCGATTTCACTATCAGTTATTTTTATAGAACCTAAAGCAGAGACATTACCTAGTACGTAGCTATTACCATTAATTTTTAACCAAGTTCCTTTAGCTTTGATGTTTATAGGGCTTTCCTTTGAGCCTATGACATTCTGCCCACGGAGTGTTATGGAACCATGAGCGGTTAAAGACGATGAGCTTTGACTACTATTTATAATTTGATCGCCTTTCGGGAGAACAATATTTGTAGTGCAATCGTAAGTAGAACCCGTTACATGAATGGTTCCGTTTTTACAAAAGGCAACATTAGTGTTTGACTTGATATCTGCTAAGTCATAAGTGGTGGCGTGTGAGGTTAGCGGTAAAAAAAGAACCGCAGTGAAAATACTGCAAAGACGCATCATCAAATGTCCTAATGAGTGGAACAAGATGGCATCAAGCGAGCGTGAGCAAATGCTCACTGAAATTGGAATAGCTGCGGTACTTTTTGTTTTGAAGCCGCTTAGTTATTGAACTTTGGTTATTTTTTATTTCGTATGTCATTCCAAAGTTTAGCGGCCTTATTACAACGTAAGTGTCAGGTTAGTTCAAGAGGTAAGTGTGATGTGTGTCGCTTTATATGTGTAACTATTTGTTAGTTAAGGATAATGAGTAAGCATGTTGGTTCAGAATCAGGAAGGACGCGATCCTGATTCTGAATGTTTATAACGCTAGGCAGCGTGAACGATGAGTGGAGCCATCTGATATAACTCTTCTAGTATGGCTTTCGTTTGTCTCGAATAGACCAAGCAATCTCGATCGCCAACGAGCTGAATTGCTCTCACTTTACCTGCAACCAGACATTGCCTAATCGTGCGTAGAACCATTTGGATATCAATTTCTGACGCGCCATCAAGGCTGTTTTTGGTTTTTAGAGATCCAAGGTCGATACTAATGATTATTTGGTCGCAGTGGTCTAGGTAATTGCCGATCTGTTGCTTAACGTTATTGCGATGACGAAAAGAAAACTCTTTCTCGGTCACCCAATCACAACCTTGATCTTCCGCGTATTCCCACGTTTCCTGCTTCGTCTCTTGCTCACTGACGCCAGCAAAAAACAATCGTACGTTTTGATAGCGAGAAAGAGCAAAATGGAATGCAGAGCCTAAGCGTGGCTCAAGTGTCGGTTTCAAGTTCATGTTATGCCCGATATTTACGACACCCACTTCGTCTCGATAGGATACGACCACAGGTAACATGGACAAGATTGCCTCGGTACAGTTAGTGACTAAAACCGGAATTGAGTGACGAGAAAGCGAAAGACTTAACGCTTCCTGAAACTCGCCATTCTCCAGTTTGTCGTGGTTGAAGTGCCCATAGTTTTCAGCGGTTTCATGATCATGTTGTTGGTAAAGCCAATCACTAGCATTTTCCAAACTTTGATCAGCTAATTCAAACGCGCCCTTAGACATGGGTGGCAAATACTCACACACTGTCATAAAAGAAAAAGGGTAATGCTGCGGCTGTTTCACGGTGTGATGGAGTTTATAGCGTTTGAAAAAGCTTAACATGATGAATTACCTTTCTGGTGGTAGTGCCCTTGCCGCTTGCAGTACATGTAAAATAATGCGCTGCTTATCCTTTTCGACTCGGTGGGCCGGAGCCATCACTGAGACTGCGCCAATCAGTTTGCTTCCTTTCATTACCGGTGCGCTAATACCTGAAACACCCGGGTCAATCTCAGAAGTACTGACGGCATATCCGTGTTTACGGATGGTTGTGAGCTCTTTTTCCCACTCGTCGCGTCGGTGATCTTGATTAAAATATCTCAAGATTTTCTCGCATCGACTTTGAGGCATAAAAGCGAGCATCACTTTAGATGAGGCACCGCGCAGCAGAGGTTGACTTTGACCCTGGACGAAGCTGCAACGCAGCGCCTGCATACTTTCTTTCTGTCTGACACAAAGCGCACGATAACCCGCTGGTACCATATAAGCGGCCATTTCCCCGGTTTGTTGTACCAACCTAGCCAGTATGGTTTCGACCATGTCGAGCCCATGTTGCGCGGTCTCATAGCTGTGCATGAGTAATAATGCCGCCGGACCAACGACAAATGTCTTGTCGTGAACGCTTTCTTCGATCAAGTTCCACTCTTTAAGCAGTTTTAAGTGTCGGTAAAGGCTGCTTAAAGGAACGTTCAATTGCTCGCTTAGCGTTTTCGCAGAAACTGGGAACGGACTAACTGCAACTTGCATTAACAACTGCAGTGATTTTTCGTTTACCTGGTTAGCATTAGCTTTGTTTGTCGTCATGAGAGTGTTGTAACGTGTTGTAGGAGTTACGACAAATATAATTCTTAATCACTGAGAAAAGAAAAATAATTTTAATGGGTAATTCTTACATGATGAGAAACAGACCGGTAAAGACTTTCGCAAGTACCGATAGACATAACATGGTGTCGAATTAAAGTCTCAGGTTTGAGGCGCTTGATACTAAATTGGAACAGGAGTGAATAAGACATTGTTTAGTTTGCGGTATTACTCAGCGTTTCGCATACTGAGTTAATCCAAACAAATAATGTTAAAAAACGTGAGTTGCTAGCGGGTATCGGAATCGAGGTACCATCTCAGTAAATCGGTTTTATAAAAGGTTACTTTTATATGCTGAATAAGGCGATTTTTAAAAAAGCCATCATTTTCCTTCTGCCTATTCCCTTGGTTATTGGAGAGGTTTTGTATTTAGCTCGTGAAAGCGTGCAAAACAATCTCAATCATTTATTAGAAAAAAATGTGCAAATTGCAGATGAAATTTTATTCCAAATAGAGACAGAAAACCGCACGGCGCTGCTACACCCTGAACGATGTGAAGAGCTCCAGCAAAGCTTAATGTTTGAACGAGATATTGAAGAAATGCTCATTGTGAAAGAGGGAGTCATTACTTGTTCTTCGAAATTGGGAAGTATCTCTAAACCGTTAGCTGAGCACATCGCCTTTCCCAAGGGACAAACGCTAGCGCTTGGTAGTGTTGATAGCTTGTACGATCAGTTCTTGCTAGTGGTAACGGAAGGAGAGCGGGGTTATCAAGCCGTAACGATTATCGATCATGACTACTTTAATGCGACAATAGGGTTTAACAACGATTTACGCCTAAAACGCTCTGCGCTGTTTATCCATGATCAAGTTTCACCAGAAGGAGCATTAAGAGCGGGAAGTAATCCTATCGGTATCAAATCGTCGCAAATGTTTGAGTATGAAGCTTTGAGTGAAGCCAGCGATCTTTTCGTCAAACAGAGAACACTTTCCTATTTTTTGTACTCAATTCCAATTATTTTCGTGATCTACCTTTGCTTGTATGCGTTGAATAAGTTTATTGATCCTCATCGCAATTTGATACTGGATCTTAAAAGAGCGATAAAAAGAGGAGAGTTGACCCTGTATTACCAACCGCAAGTTAACGTTGATACCGGTCAGTTATTCGGGTTTGAAGCGCTAGTGCGATGGGAGCATCAAAGTAAGGGGTTCATTTCTCCGGATGAGTTTGTCCCTGCGGCAGAGCAAAGTGGATTGGTTTTTTTACTTACTGATTTCGTTCTGGATAAAGCGGCAGAGGACTTCAGTAAATTAGGCTTTGATCTGCCTGTCCACCTTGGTATTAACGTGCCGCCTGGCTATTTAGTCGGACCAAACGCGATCAGAAAAATTCAATTGCTCGACAGACAGTTGAGCCGAAACAAAGTCTCATTAGGGGTAGAGATAACGGAGCGTCAGCTCATTGATTCAGAGGCGAGAAAATGCATTGCAGCGCTGCGAGTGCATGGTATTGATGTGCTGATCGATGATTTTGGAACTGGCCAAACCTCGTTGGCATTTCTACAGCACATGCGCATAGATTACTTAAAAATCGATAAGTGCTTTGTCGAAACCATTGGTATTCCTAGCCTTAGTGCTTCTGTCTTAAAAGCGATGGTTCACTTCGCGGAAGAATTACAAGTACAATTGATCGCTGAAGGCGTGGAAACCATAGCGCAAGCTGAACACTTAAAGCAGATGGGAGTGAGATACCATCAGGGATACCTGTACTCCAAACCATTACCTTATGAGCAGCTTGCGCAGCGAAGTCATTATGATTGGTAGACGTTAGCTCTATAACACTGAGCATTTTCATCAAACACAAACTCTAACTCATTTTTGATGCTATCTAAGCGGTCTTCTTGGTAGTGAGACACATACAATAGTTGGCTTAAATTCTCTCTAGCGATGAGTTCAAGTGTGTTCTTAACTAACCGTCTACCCAAAAAATCTAACCCTTGATACGGCTCGTCCAAAATCAATAATGTGGGTTGTTTCACGATGGCTCTTGCAATCAGTAACAGTCGCTGCTGACCGTACTCTAATTGCTTAAATGAGGTTTTTTTGTACTGGCTCATATGTAAGATATCGAGCCACTCGTTTGCAATATCCATTTCTTTGCGAGTTGGCTGGTTATACAACCCAATCGAATCGTAAAATCCTGACAAAATGACTTCTAATGCGCTGCAATTGACTCGATATTGGAGGTGTAGCGCTGAAGACACCATACCGATATGCTGCTTAATTTCCCAGATTGTCTCGCCAGTACCACGCTTTTTACCAAAAATATCAATGTCATTGCTGTAGCATTGCGGATGATCGCCAAAGATCAATCCAAGTAAGGTACTCTTTCCACAACCATTTGGACCTTTGACCTGCCAATGTTGGCTCTTGTCTATGCGCCAGTTCAAGTCAGTAAAAATCTTCTTATCGGTGTATTCGACAGCCCCATTCTTTAGTTCAAATATTGGGTTGTTGAATGGCGTCGAGTGCTGATGCTGACGTATCAAGCTCATCATTTCTTCACTCTGTTGCTTTGACTGAGATTTAATTTGTCCAATGATTGGATGATTATCCCAACTGGACTTATCCATTGTACTATCAAGTTTTCCTGCACTGAAAAGCGCGATGCTATTGATCCACTCAGGCATGTCAGATTCGCGAGAGAAGGTTATGAGTAGTTGCACATTTTGAGAAAGCGAGTGTAAATAGCGAGCGAGAGCAGCTCGGTGCGCAATATCTAAGCCAGTAAATGGATTATCGAGTAATACTAAGTCAGGTTGTGTGGCTAAAGCTCGGGCGAGCATTACTCTTCTGGTTTCTCCGGTAGAGAGAACACGGAAGCCACTATCTCTAAGATGACTTAGGTCGAGATCATTAACTAGCTGTTCAGTTAAGTTAGTGTCTTGGCTCTGTTCTAGGATTAATGAATAAACAGTGCTCCCTTGGTCGATACGATCAAGAAAATCCGTATCATCCTTTTCTAATTCTCTTTCCAGTAATCGCTGTTGCTCTGATAACGACACTTGCGCAACGGACAGCCCATTTAGCTCAATTTCCCCACTATCTGGTGACATTTCATCACAAATAAGGTCTCCAAGCAGAGAGCCAATATCTCCATCCGCGCTGAATATCCCCCAAGACTGCTGAGTGTTAATTTTCCAATCGTCAATAAACAAGTGTGTCGTGTTTCTCTTAGCTGCAAGCTGACGAAAGTGAATAGTCATTGTGTTTGTCTTCCTTGTTTTCGTTTTAGTGGATTACTTATAACAATTTACGAACTCAGTACGGAAGCGCTTTTGTGTATTAATTTTGAACAGTGCTCAGTCTTGTGCATATCAACGAAGCCTTGTATTAGAGGATAAAAATGCGACTAGAGTCATTAAGTAACAAGTAAGCTTGTCAATAATTTTGTTTTATTTTTGAATCAACCTATCATTATGCATGTAAATGTTATGCTGATAAATTCATATTTGCCGTTTGTTAATTAATCAATGTAAGGACACATGTTTATGAGTGAAACGGAATACGATTACCCTTCGAGTTACAGCCTAGTTTCCATTACCGATACCTCCAGTTACATCAAATATGCCAGTGAAAACTTTAATGAAGTCGCGGGGTTTGATGAAGGGGAGCTTATCGGTAAACCCCACAATGTTGTGCGTCATCCTGATATGCCAAAACAGGCTTTTAAAGATTTATGGACTCACCTGAAAACTGGCAAACACTGGATGGGAATGGTCAAAAATCGACGTAAAAACGGCGGCTATTATTGGGTTGACGCGTTTGCTTCTCCTATAAAATCTAATGGTGAAGTTGTGGAATACCAATCAGTGAGATTTAAACCTGAGCGTATACACATCCAGCGAGCGGAAAAAGCGTATTCGAAGCTTCGAAATAATCGTAAGCCGTGGAAAATGTATCTTCCTCGTACACGTTTGTGGATGAGATCGGCCTTCTTCCTTTTAATTTCAAACCTTCTTGGCTTACTCATTCTACAAATGAATCAATCACCAGTGATAGCGTTTGGCGTTGTTGCGTTACTTTCCGTTTTCTCTATTTATGTATTAACCAGACCAGTTGAGAAGCTCGCTAAACAGGCTAGGCAAGACTTCAACAATCCACTCATGGAATATATTTATTGCGGAAGAATCAACGATCTGGCTGAGATTGAGCTGGGTATGAAGATGCGTAAGCAATTTGCCAATGCGCTATTGGGGCGCGTTGGCGTGTCTGTAAAAGACTCTTGCGAAAAAACGCGCGCAAGTGCTAACAGTGCTGCGACAAATAGCCAGCAAGTGACGGAGAACTTAAGCGCACAGAAAGTGGAGATTGACTCGGTCGCAACAGCGGTCAATGAGATGCAAGCCTCTTCATCTGAGATATCAAATAATGCTCAAGCGACCGCCGAGGCTACGTTAGAAGCGCAAAATACGATGATAGACAGCCGTAGCGTTATCGATAATGTTAACCAATCGGTTTTAGAGTTGGTGGGTGAGCTCGGCGAAATATCTAAAGTGGTCATACGTTTGAACCAACAAACCGAGCAAATTGGAACCGTTGTTGAAGTCATCAATGGTATTGCCGAACAAACTAATTTATTAGCGTTGAACGCTGCAATTGAAGCCGCGAGGGCAGGCGAACAAGGCAGAGGGTTTGCCGTTGTAGCAGATGAAGTGAGAACCTTAGCTAAAAGAACTCAGGAATCGACAACAGAGATTAAATCGGCCATTGAAGGAATTCAAAATGGGAGCAAATCAGCGGTTTCTGCGTTAGAGAAAGGTAACGAAATGTCGACCGGAACGGTAACATTGTTAGGTACTGCTTTGGATAGCATTCAACAACTGGAATCCCTTGTTCAAGACGTTGTCGAACGAAACCAACAAATTGCGGTCGCGATAGAAGAGCAGGTTTATGTAACGGATGAAATAAATGAAAACATCCAGTCGCTTAATTTAAAGTACAGTGAATCGTATGAACTGATGACTGAAACGAATCATATGAACACCAAAGTGCAAAATTGCACCAATGACCTGTCTGAAATGATTAAAAAGTTTGCTTAAACTTTAGAAAATCGAAGTTAAAAGCCCGCTAAACATTAGCGGGCTTTTAACTGGAATATAGTGAAGTGCCGGATTCGTTTACGAGCGAGGATTTCTAAATCTCGTTTTTTAAGAGCTAAAACGACGAAAGCTCGCAATAAATGCGAGCTCTCTAAATAAGTGGCGGAGAGATAGGGATTTGAACCCTAGATACGCTATTAACGTATGCCGGTTTTCAAGACCGGTGCTTTCAACCACTCAGCCATCTCTCCGTTGTGGGCGGTATAATAAGGAGCATAGTCCGACTTGTAAAGTGCTGAATTATAATAGAAGTACTGTTTGCTTGTTTTATGATCACTGATGTGATGTTGGACAGTTTGAAAGCGGAGTGAAAAAGGGACAAAAAGTACCAATTTATAGAGTTTTTACTTTATATTGGCGCACGTCAATAAAATGGTGTTTTATTGTTATCTTGCTGATATATAAGACATAACATGCTTTTAGGGTACATGTGTTCGCCCGAAAGTATTTGCAAGACTTTGTGAACTAATTCAAAATTAACTGGTATAGCCAGTTGTGCTTAGAATTCTTAAGGGTGTTTATGAAGGTCACAAATCTATTTAAAGACAAAGTTGATGCGATTTCTGCTCATCAATCCGAGTTTATGAATTGGATGTCTCCAACGTTACGCGATTATTGGAGTGACTTTTTGGGGAAAGCTCAAAATAGCTTTCTTTTCTCAAAAGTTCGTGATCACCAGCAGCCAGCCGTCAACGAAGAAGTTGCACCTCAACCTGCACCGATCGTAATGGCACCAGAGGCTCAAAAGCTTTATGACGAGTTAAGTGAAAAAATTGGCGAAGTTATTCACACTGGTGATTGGGTTCATGTGTCTCAAGAACGTATTAACCAATTTGGTGCGGTAACGGAAGACATGCAATGGATTCATACTGATCCAGAGCGTGCTTCAACTGAATCTCCATTTAAGACAACTATCGCTCATGGCTTTTTAACATTAGCATTGCTGCCTAAACTGACGGATTCAGTTGATCCAGAAAAGCCAATGTTCCCAACAGCTAAAATGGTAGTTAACTTGGGTTTAAACCAAGTTCGTTTCCCTTACCCTGTCAAAGCAGGCAATAATGTTCGTGCAGTCAGCACGTTAACAAAAGTAACGCCAATCAAAAAAGGTTTGGAGATTGAGCGCGAAATTAAAGTGGAAATTGAAGGTATTCGCCGACCTGGTGCGGTTGTGGTCTCTGTAATTCAACTGCATTTCTAATTCCGAAACCGGATAGAACACGACATAGGAAAAGAGAGCATCAAGGTGCTCTCTTTTTTATTTTTACTGATTAAAGTTTTTTACTGGCGTATAACCGTAATCTGCAATCGCTTTTTGTCCCTGCTCTGAACGAAGGAAAGCGATAAAACCTTTACCTGCATCGCTAATCTTATCTACTTTGTATAGCACTAGGAATGGTCGCGCCAACTTGTACTTATGATTGCTAATGTTTGTCGAGGTTGGGTCAATACCATCTAACTGAATCGCCTTGATCGAGCGATCTACTGACCCTACAGAGATAAAACCAATGGCGCGAGTGTTATGGTTAACAATGGTTTTTACCATGCTGTTACTGTTTACAACCAAGTTGTTTGGGCTGATATCCGAGACAAGGCGATCATTAACGATTTTGGTCAGTCCCAGCAAGCTTTCGAAGCTGTAACGTGAACCTGAAGACGCTTCTCTAGTAACCACCGCGATAGGCTGATCTGCGCCCCCGACCTCTTTCCAATTCTTAATTTTACCTTTGTAAATATCAAATAGTTGTTGCTGAGAAAGGTTTTCTACAGAGTTGGTACGGTTTACAACAACAGCGAGGCCATCATAAGCGATAGGGTATACATTGAGATCTTCACCTTTTTCGCTTTCAGTCAGATAGCGAGAGCTCATGCCTATTTCGGCTACTCCTTTATTGACCATGGTGATACCAGCACTCGAACCAATGCCCTGAACAGCAACGTAATCGTCTGGGTGTGTTTTGTTGTATTCCTCAGCAAGTACATCCATCACACGAGCAACCGACGTTGAACCTGAGATGTTGATTTCTTTTGCAATGGTAGGGAGGGAGACTGCTATGGCCAATAACGTCGCCACAGTAAAACGTAACATATTAAACTCCATATACGGGATAAAGCAGAGTTTATGATATTGCGTTCAGGTTACACTTTTGTGAACTGTTAGCGCTAAACAAAGGAATTGTTTCTAGTCAAGAGGTGATGGAGCTAGCGTTTCCAAGTGGATTGAGATGATAATCTGGGCAAATGATAATATAGCTATCTTATACTTGAGTTAGGTAGATAACTACCATCGGTGATGATGTAAAGGTTATATACTAGGATCGACAGCTCTAACTATCATCCATCGGGAGAACGTTGATGTCAGTGTCCCAAATGGCGACAAGTCGTCTATACAAATCAGTTCAATCGCTCTGCTCTGCGCGTAATGCTAACTTGCCTGTCGAACAGGGCAAGTGCCTCTATGAGCTAGTAGAAAATGGCGTTGAGCTTCATCGGGCGCATTTTCTCCTCGACTCCCAGCATAGCGAGTATACTTCTCCCGTCGCGAAGATCATGTTTGATGAGGACAACCAACTTTGGTATTTCTATGTTCCCACATATCACAACGAGCTGTTAAGGTGGGTGCCTTATAAGCCACTTCCATTTAGCCGAATGCTTGAGGACTTACTCAACGAATTGGAGCGTGATCCTCAAGCGTGTTTTTGGGAATAGGGTGAGCCCAACGGATGCGAATGCCGACATGATTTATACTTTAGGCTTAACGACTTGGTTTCTAAAGTCTTTGGGGGTCATGTTGTAAACGGATTTAAATGCTGTACTGAAATGCGCTGCACTTTTAAAACCAGACTCAAACGCTATTTCTGTTATTGATTTTTCTGACTTGCGCAGTTGGGTTGCTGCGAAGTTTATCCGTTTCACCTTTAATATCTGAGAAAACGAAAGATCATCTGCGGCGAGGCGACGTTTTAAGGTTGCGATGGACATGCTCATATGAGCCGCTAAGCCTTCTAGCGTGATGTCTTTTTCAATATTACCCTCAATGTACTTAATGGCTTTTTGAGAGTCGCTCAGGCTACTTGCGTCATCTATGATAGATAGGATGTTTGGCTCTACCTCAACCATCAACGACAGCAATGCCATTGCGATATGGCTTTGTGTGTAGTCTGGAGCGTTGCGACTCGCTAACTTAACCAACATGTCCTTCAATTGTGCTACTTCGCCACTGGATTGCGTTGAAAAAGGATAGAAGCGCCTTTCTTCCGTTTTGGAACGTAGCATCGGGTGCGCTTTCTTAAAGTCACAGAATATATTTGGATTGAAGACTAAAGCCAGTGCTTTAAAGCCTCCGTCACTAGAGACGGCTTCTGCATTGCTCAGATCTGCGGAGTTATAGAGTGTGAAATCTCCGGCTTTAAGTTCAAATTGCTCACCATTAGGTTGATGAACTAATAGGGCACCTTCTTCAACAATATATAACCCATTATGTGTTGCAGTGTAACGCTCACTTTTGCGCGCAGTGAAGTGATTAAAGCGAATGATCTCAATGTTCGGCATACTCGTTCTTATCGTTTTACATAACAAATAAAAAAAGGCGCTCAATAGAGCGCCTTTTAACTTCATTCGGTATTATTCACTTACAGTCTGTTCTGTTTGTGCTGCTGGTTGTTCAGCGAATACCTGGGTTGGCTTTGCAACTAAACTGCGGTTTTCTTGGTTTACGTCCGTAAGGACAATTTCCAATGTATCCCCAAGTTTGTATACGACCTCTTTATCGATAGAGATGGTACCGTTGTCGCCATTGCACTCAATTCTTTCTTTATTATCAAGAATTAGTGCACCAGGAATAAAGGCTGCTGCGCCATTTTCGAGAAGTCGGACACGTGCGCCTGCACGATTAATATCGAAAATCTCACCTGTGAAACAAGTTTTCTTACTCGGCTCATCAGCAAGCGTGCGTGCATATAGCCAATCTGAGACATTTCGCTCAGCGATTTTATGATGTTTACGATGTAGAGCTAGCTCTTCGCCTACTTGGTCATCTGGTTTTTGTACGGGTTCTTTACCAAGGATGACGGCCTTCAACATACGGTGGTTGATCATATCACCGTATTTACGAATTGGTGATGTCCAAGTTGCATAGATGTCTAAACCCATTGCGTAATGAGGCAGAGGCTGATTACCCACCTCACTGTATGCTTGGAACTTACGAATGCGGTTATCTAGATAAGACGTTTCTTGAGCTGCCAACCAGCGGCGCAACGCAGCAAAGCCTTCTAGCGTAGCAATAGACTCCGCTGTGAACTCCAACTGGCCTTCTGGATTGACAAGTTGAACCACTTCTTCAATCTTCTCGTTCTTGATACCTGCATGCGTATTGAAGACACCTGTTTCAAATTTATCGCGTAATGTACGACCTGCACAGATGTTTGCGGTAATCATGGATTCTTCAACAAGACGGTTTGCACTGCGGCGCATGTCTGCGTGGATAGCGATTACATCGTTATCTTCACTGAGCTCAAAACGGTAGTCAGGACGATCAGGGAAGACCACTGCGTTTTTCTCACGCCATTCAGCGCGAGCAAGAGAGAACTCATAAAGATCACGAACGATGGTCGCGATCTCTTCAGATGGCGTCCATGCTTCAGAGCTGCCGTTTTCTAACCAATCAGACACGTGATCGTATGCTAGGCGTGCATGTGATTTGATGTTTGCCGCGAAGAATTTAATATCGTCGCCAATCACACCATCTTTACTTACCGTTACGGTACAGCAAATAGCAGGGCGGGTTTCACCTTCAATCAGAGAACATAGGTTGTCCGCTAAATCGCGAGGTAGCATCGGGATGTTGCGTCCTGGAAGATAGATAGTATAGCCACGCTCACGCGCTACTTTATCCATTTCATCTTCAGGTGTGATGTAAGCGGTTGGGTCCGCAATAGCGATGGTGAGTTCGAAATCGCCAGATACGGTTTTCTTCGCGTACAGCGCATCGTCCATATCTTTAGTCGATTCACCGTCGATAGTGACGAATGGAACATGAGTCATGTCTACGCGTTCTAGCTCCGCGTCGTCTTTCAGTTCCCAGTTATCGATGCCTGCTGGCTCAGAGTTTGGTAGATCGTTTTGAGCAAGCGTTACCCACCAAGGCGCAATTTTATCATTCGCGTCAGTGATTTTTTCAGAAATTTCTACGAAGAAAGAGTTATCGCCTTTTAGAGGGTGGCGAATAAGATGTGCGACAACCCAATCACCTTCGGCGAACTCGTCAGGTTTTAGACCTTTCTTTAGTTTCGCTTTAAGAGATAGCTTTTTAAGCTGTGGGTGATCAGGTGCTACGTTGAGCTTGCCTTTGAACATTTTTACTCGACCAATAAAGCGAGTCACGGCTTGTTCTAGCAGCTCTTGTGGCTCTGCAACTTCGCGTTCATTTTCGGTGCGGATAATGGCGATGACTTTGTCACCGTGCATGCACTTTTTCATGTACGCAGGCGGGATGAAGAAGCTCGTCTTACTGTCCACTTCCAAAAAGCCAAAGCCTTTATCTGTGGCTTTTATTGAGCCTTCTTTTTTAGGCAGGTTTTCTTGGATTTGCTGCTTAAGCTGAGCGAGTAGTGGGTTATCTTGAAACATCTTTTCTTAAATTACCTATGGAGTTGGGCACACTATAATCATTGCGAGCTATTATTACTACCTGTGGAGCGTAATTTCGCCGTGAATTTTGCCAATTTAACCACGAGAAATTGGCTTAAATATTGATGAAATTCTCATCTGTGAGTTACGCGAATCTACGGGGAATGGTAGGGTTGGTGGAAAAATATGCTAAAAATACCATTGTTGAGAATAAATTGTGATGTAATTCAATTTTTTCTGGATTTTTTTATGCTTTTAAGGAATAATCCGCCTCCCTTAGTCGTCCCTAATGGCTTATCGCGGTTGTGTACTGTGCTGTGTTCCCGTCTGAATGGAATCAGTATCTGGATGGATCAGTATCGAATTGGAAGAGCATATGGGACTGTTTTTTTGTTTAATTAAGTAGGATCCCAATGCAAGATTCTGTTATTCAATTCAGTGATTTATCTCTGAATGATTCTATCCTTTCTGCTCTAGACGGAATGGGTTTCGTGTCACCAACTCCAATTCAGGCTGCGGCAATCCCACACCTATTGGAAGGTGCTGACGCGCTGGGTAAAGCTCAAACAGGTACAGGTAAAACAGCAGCGTTCTCTCTGCCTCTTCTCAACAAACTCGATCTAAACCAACGCAAACCGCAAGCGATTGTACTTGCTCCGACTCGTGAGCTGGCAATTCAGGTTGCAGCGGAAATGAAAAACCTTGGTAAAAACATCAAAGGTTTGAAAGTTCTAGAGATTTACGGTGGCGCATCTATTGTCGACCAAATGCGTGCTCTTAAAAGTGGCGCTCATGTAGTTGTCGGTACTCCAGGCCGTGTTCAAGATCTTATCAATCGCGAACGTCTACACCTAGACGAAGTTAGTACTTTCGTTCTTGATGAAGCAGACGAAATGCTAAACATGGGTTTCGTAGATGACGTAACTGCGATCATGGAGCACGCTCCAGAGTCAGCACAACGCGTTCTGTTTTCTGCAACTATGCCTCCAATGCTGAAGAAGATCGTTGAACGTTTCCTTCGTGACCCTGTAACGGTTGACGTTGCTGGTAAAAACCACACTGTAGACAAAGTTCAACAACAGTTCTGGGTAGTGAAAGGTGTAGAGAAAGATGAAGCAATGTCTCGTCTTCTTGAAACTGAAGAAACTGACGCGTCAATCGTATTCGTACGTACTCGTCAAGATACTGAGCGTCTGGCTGACTGGCTATCTGCACGTGGCTTCAAAGCAGCTGCACTGCACGGTGACATTCCTCAGTCTCTACGTGAACGTACTGTTGATCACATCAAACAAGGTGTTATTGACATCCTAGTTGCAACTGATGTTGTAGCTCGTGGTCTTGACGTTCCACGTATTACGCACGTATTTAACTACGACATCCCATTTGATGTTGAGTCATACATCCACCGTATCGGTCGTACTGGCCGTGCTGGACGTAAAGGTAAAGCGATCCTTCTAGTTCGCACTAACCAAATTCGTATGCTTCGCACTATCGAGCGTGTAACTAAGTCATCTATGGAAGAAATCCAACTTCCTCTACGTGACCAAGTTGCTGAAGCTCGTCTAGCTAAGCTAGGCGCTGAGCTTGAAGCAGAGAAAGAGCACAAAGCACTAGACAAATTTGCTGAGTTGGTAGAGAAACTACAAACTTCTCTAGACATCGACCCTGCAACACTTGCTGCTATGCTTCTTAAGCGTCAGCAAGGCAAACGTCCTCTGTTCTATATTGGCGAAGACCCAATGGTTGAAGCAATTGAGCGTGACAAGCAACGTCGTAAAGAGCGCCGTGAAGGTGGTCGCGACGGCGGTCGTAACTTCAACAACCAAGACTGGGATACTTACCAGCTTCAAGTTGGTCGTGAGCAAGGCGTTCAAGTTAAAGACATCGTTGGCGCTCTAGCAAACGAACTAGGTCTAGGTAAAGGTTCTATCGGTGCGATCAAACTAGCTCAAGGTCACACATTCGTACAGCTACCTAAAGCAATGACTTCAGACGCGGCGAACAAGCTAAGCAAACTACGTATCCGTCAACAAGATGTTGGTGCTGTAGTATGTGACTTCGATGATTTCCGCGAGTCTCGTGGTGGTCGCCGTGACGGTGGTCGTCGCGATGGTGGTCGTCGTGATGGCGGTGGTTACCGTGGCAACCGCGAAGGCGGCAATCGTGGTGGTGATCGTCGTGAAGGCGGTCGTCGCGAAGGTGGTTTCCGTGGTAACCGTGACGGCAACCGCGATGGTAATCGTGAAGGTGGCGAACGTCGTTTCGATCGCAACCGTGGTGGTGATCACCGTGGTGCACATCGTGGTGAACGTGGTCACGGTCGTGGCCGTCGTACAGACGCATAATCACGAGTGATTAAAGCGACGGTTTAAGTTGCTACAAAAAGAATTGAAAGCCGAGCAAAGCGCTCGGCTTTTTTATGCGCGTCTAATACGGTTTTGCTTTTCATCGTGTTTGTTTACCCAACTTATTACTTCGTCTAAGGGCAGGGCAGAACAAGTAACCCTGAATGATGTCACAGCCTCGACTTCTCAAAAAATGCAGTGTGTCCATGTCTTGAACGCCTTCTGCTACGACCGAATACCCTAATCCATGTGCTAGCGCAATCGTGTTCTCAACGATAGAGCGGGAGCCTTCAGTGCGGCTTGCTGTGAAAAGAAATTAACCAGCTTACCTTGAAACGTATTATCAATCTTTCGACGTTTTTGAGGTTATCTCATAATTTGAATCAGTCATTGGCCTTCAGGTTGTGTCATGTCTTCGATAGACTCAAAGTAGTATTTACGATAAGGGAGCCCAGTAAGAGCGTCATGGACGGCATTGCGCTTCTCTCTTTCAGCAACAGTATGAAGCTTTAATATCGAATCGTTGCTCCACTTAATCACCAGCACGACAAAGATACTGCCGCCAAAAAGTATAAGAGAAACCCCCGTTTCTAAGAGAGAAGTAATAGGTTTTTGCATGATAGCGTGCAAAAAAACGGCATAAGCAAAAATGAAACAGCTGATTAACAATAATAGGAAAGTCCACCCGGTTACGTCAGTTTTCGAGCAGATGTTTTTTGTCATCTGCCATCCCCAGCAGAGCAAAATCAAACCTAAGATCACTAATAGAAATGCAATAGTGGGCACATTATTACCCCGATTTATTGATTGGTTTGTTATTTTTGTTCACCCAATAAACAACGTAGCTTATATATCTGACTTTGTACAAATTGACCTATTCATAAATTATGTTTAACAAGTGATATTTTTTAGTCTTCAAATAAAATCAAAACTTGCTACAGATCAACAAAATTTGTTCAATCAAATCGCTTTTACTAAAAGATTGTTGAAAGATTAAAAAATTATTGAATAATAGAGGGACAAACAAGAAGTACGCAGCGCACAAGCGCTATTACAACCTCTGCTCTACAACAGGATAACTATTTCATGTCTAATTCGTTTGTACTGGTGATCAACTCTGGTAGCTCTTCATTAAAATTTGCTGTTATTGATTCTGAAACCGGTGAAGCTTTGGTATCAGGTATTGGTGAGTGTTTTGGCCTACCTGAAGCTGAAATCAGTTGGAAATATCAGGGAGAAAAAACCGTTGAAGCAATTCCAGCTGGTGGCAACCATCATCAGTACGCTGTTGAGCGAGTGGTAAAACTACTCGATACTCTAGGTTTGAGCTCAAAATTTGTCGCTGTAGGCCATCGCATTGTCGCAGGCGGTGAAACCTTTAAAGGAACTGTGAAAGTTGATGAAACAGTTATTCAAGAAGTAGAGCGCCTTGCTGAACTTGCACCACTTCATAACAAAGCGAACGCTGAAGGCATGAGAGCGGCAATGGCGGCGTTCCCTTCACTGCCTCAATTTGCTGTATTTGACACTGCTTTCCACCAAACAATGCCAGCCAAAGCCTTTATGTACGCACTTCCTTACGAGCTTTACGAAGAGCATAAAGTGCGTCGTTACGGTGCTCACGGTACAAGCCACTACTACGTAAGCCGTGAAGCAGCGAAAATGCTAGATAAGCCGGTTGAAGAAAGCAGCTTTATCACTGTGCACTTAGGTAACGGTGCATCAGTGAGTGCGGTTAAAAATGGCGAATGTGTTGATACAAGTATGGGTTTGACGCCGTTAGCTGGCCTAATGATGGGCACTCGCTGTGGTGACCTTGATCCAAGTGTTATCGAGTTCCTTTTCCGTAAAGGCTGGGAAAAAGACGAAGTGTTCGAGATGATGAACAAGAAGTCAGGTTTCTTAGGTGTATCTGGTGTGACAAGTGATGCTCGTGGCGTACTAGAAGCAATGGAAGCGGGGAATTCACGTGCGAAGTTGGCATTTGAGATCTTCACTTACCGCGTTGCGAAATACATTACTTCCTACCTAGCGGCTCTGGATTCATTAGACGGCATCATCTTCACTGGTGGTATTGGTGAAAACTCACTACCAATTCGTCGTGAAATCTTGAAAAACCTAAAACTGTTAGGTTTTGTTGAAGATGAGAAAGGTAACGAAGATGCAAGATTTGGTAACGCAGGTGTTATTGCAACATCTGAGTTATTAGGTGCCAAAGCTCTTGTTATTCCTACTAACGAGGAATTTGTGATAGCTAAACAATCGGTTGAGCTATTGTAATATATAACGAAAACAGAAAGTTAAAAGCGAGCCTCGTGCTCGCTTTTTTACTTAAAGCAATTTGGTAATTACTCTTTGAGTTTCAGAGCTTCGCGCTTTTCGATTAAAAAATCCATCAAGACGCGGATTTTTTTCGGCATATGCTCTCGTGAAGGTATATATAAATAAAACCCAGGAAACTCTTTGCACCAAGGTGTCAGAACTCGGGTCAATCTTCCCTCATTTATGTGCTTTTCCACCCATAAATCAATATGCTTCACTAAACCCACACCCTGTATTGCAGCTTGTAACATACTATAGTCATCATTAAAAATAGCATTGCCTTTAGGCTCGAAAACGAGGGTGCGCTTTGCAACATCTGGAGAGGTTAGCGACCAATGATCAATTGTTCCGCTAGAGGTAAAACGATAAGCAAGGCAATTGTGACCTTCTAAATCCTCAGGAGTTTGAGGTAGTCCATTTTGCCTAAAGTATTCAGGAGAGCCCACTATTGCCGTTGTTAACGGCGGAGTAATAGGGACCGCAACCATATGTTCATCTAAGCTTAATCCTAAGCGAATGCCAGCGTCAACGCCTTCTGCGACGATGTTAGAAAACCCATCATCCATGATTAGCTCTAGGCGTATTTTAGGATAACGAGAGAGGAACTCACCTAGATAGGGCTCAATAAGCAGCCGAGCAGCGGTTCTTGATACACTGATACGGATTAATCCCGAAGGCTCAAGATGAGAGTCGTTCAATTCGTTAACGACCTGCTCAATGTTCATCAATGAAGGTTGCAAAATATCAAGCAGACGTTGGCCTTCTTGAGTCAACGACATACTTCTGGTGGTTCGATTAATTAACCGAACTTGTAGCTGTTGTTCTAACGCTTTTAGGTGTTGTGATAAGGCAGCACGGGTTACCCCCATTTCTAAGGCTGCTTTAGTGAAACTGCGATGGCGAGCAATATGTGCAAACCACGTCAGTGATGAAATTAAAGAAGGTTCTATTCTCATTTGTTAAGTATAACTAAACAGTCATGTAGATAAAACGATATTTATCCGAAACAGTGTGTTGACTAATATTACATCGAAGCTTAGGTCAGCCTGAGATGAACAGTTAACCTCTAATGGAGAATGTCGCTATGTCTAAAGTCACTTTCAAAAATCTCAATGGTCAAGGTATTGAGATTTCAGCGGTTATCAACTTCCCTACAGATTTTGATGCAAGTAAACAATATGCGGCGGTTGTTGTTTCACACCCAGGTGGTGGCGTAAAAGAGCAAACCGCAGGCCTATATGCGAGTAAACTTGCAAAAAGCGGCATAATTGCCATTGCGTTTGACCGTTCGTATCAAGGTGAAAGTACAGGTGAGCCTCGCCAAATGGAAAACCCTTACACGAGTACTGAAGACGTGAGCGCAGTCGTCGACTATCTGACAACGTTAGAGTACGTCGATAACGATAAAATTGGCGCAATGGGGATTTGTGCTGGTGCGGGCTATAGTGCAAATGCAGCGATCAATGATCGTCGAATCAAAGCACTGGGTATGGTTAGTGCCGTAAACATTGGCCAAATGTTCCGTAATGGTTGGGATAATTCGGTTAACGATGCTGACGCTGTTGGTTACTTAGAATTTGGTTCGAATGCTCGCACAACCGACACGAATGGTACAGAATTCGCGACTATTCCTCTAGCTCCGATGCGTGAAGAAGATGCCTCAAATGCAGAGCTACGCGAAGCTTGGGAGTATTACCACACACCACGTTGTGAACATCCAAATGCGCCGGGTTTTGCTCTAACTCGTAACTTAAACCAGATCATTACTTACGATGCGTACCACAAAGCGGAAGCATTCCTAACTCAGCCAATTCTTGCTGTCGTTGGTAGTGACGCAGGCAGCAAATGGATGAGTGATGACCTGATAGAACGTGCAGCGAGTTCAGATAAAACCTTGTATGCCATTGATGGTGCAAACCATATGTCGCTTTATGATGTTGCCGAATACGTCGATGACGCAGTATCCCAACTCGCATCTTTCTTCCAACGCACTCTTTAATATTCCCGATGAAAGGCTCAATTGCTTCGAGCCTTTCTGCTCTCAAGGCTTTTTACTCTTAAGGTATTGATTATGAATATGCAAAAAATCACTTTTAGAAATGCTGATATGGCTTGGGATATGTCTGCATTAATTTTATTTCCAGAAGGCTTCAATGAATCGAAACGCTACCCAACAATGATAAGTGTTCATCCTTTTGGTAGTTGTAAAGAACAAACATCCAGCGCTGTCTATGGTAAAGCCCTTGCTGAGTTAGGTTACGTCGTGATCGCATTTGACGCGAGCTTCCAAGGAGAATCGGGGGGATTGCCTCGCTACGTAGAAGACCCAAGTCAACGTGTTGAAGATATCAGTCGCGTTATCGACTATGCAGTGACTTTACCTTATGTCGATGAGAATAGAATTGGTGGACTCGGTATCTGCGGCGGTGGTGGTTACATGATCAATTCAGCCCTAACCGAAAAGCGCTTGAAAGCTGTCGTAGGTATTACGCCTGTTAACTTAGGTCGCTTGTTCCGTGAAGGCTTTAGTATGTACGACCCTATCGCCAATCTTGAAGCTATGGCTGCACAGAGAACAGCCGAAGCTCGCGGCTCAGAGCTGAAAATCGATGAACTTCTTCCTCCAAATATTGAATTTGCAAAAGAAAATGGATTAACAGAACGAGACGTGTTCGAAGCTACTGAATACTACAAAACATCACGTGGACAAACCGAAGGTGGTGCAACTCGTATGCTGTTTTCACATGCACAGAAAACACTGAGCTGGGATGCCTTTGCATTTGCCGAAACGTTATTGACTCAGCCTGTTATGGCCGTGGTAGGGCAAAAAGTCGGGGCGTTTGGTGCTTATCGTGATGGGCAGGAAATTTATGGCCGCTCTGTTCAATCAAAAGACCGACAGCTGGTTAATTTGGGAAACTGGTCTCACTATGAACTGTATGACCATCCAGAAGCAGTCGGCATTGCAATGGACAAGGTTTCTGCATTCCTTGAAACACACTTAAAATAATCTAATAAGTTAGAAGCGTTTTGTAGAGTTGCAAAGCGCTTATTTTTAACAGCGTAAGATGTAGTTCGAAGCGAGTAGGTCGGTAAATCTTCGTGCGAATAACCTCATCTACAGGCTATTGGCTAAATACCACTGCCAAATACTGTTTAAGACAATGTACACTGAAACCTAATTAAAGGCTTTAGATAGGAATGAAGTTTAATTTATGCGCAAATCAGATAAGAAGGTCGAGAATCTAATTAGAGAAGTGTTGACCGAAGTTTGTGAAGATACGCTAAAAGGCTACGATGGCTTTCTTTGGGTGACTCATACCGTCAAATTCTCTTCTTTTCCACAAAGTTTAGAAATAGTCTGCGTATTCGAAACGAAGCAAGATCGAGCTAACTTTTTTGAAGGAGAGGGCCGCCAGCATGTTTCCACAACTATTCAAAAGGCATTTAATAAGGCAGGAGTGCAACTAAAGAACGTCAGTAAGCAAATCAGTTACGATACAAAACAAAAGCATTAGCCGCGCAGCAATGGTCCGTAATAAAATGGTGCTTGGCTACCTTGCTATAAAAATGCAAAGGGCACTGGATGGGCAATGAAGCTTCAGCTCACTTAGATATACATCGGTGTAACTACGAGTTATGGAGTTATGGAGTTATGGATTGTGAATACGGTTGGTTTTCTAATGTTGCCTTAAGAGGCAATGATTAGTCGTTTACAATGAGTAAAGTACAAACTTCTGCATGGTGGATATCCGCAGAAAATTATTGAAAAGAAAGGCTCTAGCTGGAGCGGTCTATCATTTTCTTTGGGTTACCTCGACTATGAATAGCTTAATTGCTATGTTTCGCAAAATATATGGATATTCTTCTGCTCGTTATCTTCAGATTCCGTGCAGAAGAATGTGTTTGCCGGCTGAGGGAAAAATGAAAACCAAAATAATAATGTCTTTTCTACTCGCTACATTGTGTGTCAGTGTCAGCGCCAGTACGAATGAGCCGAAATACCATTCTGCGCTAACAGTCAAAACGGGATTCAGTGAAGACAGAGACAAGCCTGTGGAAGTCTATTATTGGTATCCCACCACGAACGAAAAAAACAACTTCTCGTTTGGTAGGGGGAACATTTTTAAATCAGTCGAAACGCAGTTAGATGCCCCTTTAGCAAGTGGAAAATTTCCCGTTGTGCTTTTGTCGCAGGGCGGAACACGGTCAGCGTTTTCCCACAGTGGTTGGATAGCCTCGAGCCTGGCGCAACAAGGTTATGTCGTTGTGGTACCAAAGCCTCCTGCACCGAACGAAATCAATGCAGAAATGGCTGTTGATGAAATCACATTCAGAACCAGTGATTTGGTGCTTGGGCTGAACGAATTAAGTTCGGTCGGGATACTGTCCGGAGGCGTAGATACTGATGCAGTGCAGGGGGTCGGCTTTTTTCTGGGCGGCACATCTATGCTGATGCTCTCCGGAGCGAAAATAAGCCCGGAGAAATATCGAACATCGTGTCACAACGCCACCAATGTAGACTGTCATTGGTTACGTGAAAATAACGTTGATATTACCAGCATCCCGGATCAAAAATTCCCCCGATTTCAGTCTGAAAACAAACTGAAATCGGTCGTCGTTATCAACCCTGAGCTAACGAAAACTTTTGTCCCTGAAACTCTGGCCTTGATGAACAATGCTATCACCGTGGTGACGCTTTCTGATCGGCTACATCCCGCACTGACACCAGCCGAATCACTTGTTGCTCTTCCCAATGTAACATTTCAAGAGATCCCCAGTGCGAGTCAGTTTAGTGCGTTCGCAGAATGTACTGAGCGTGGCATTAAAATTCTCGCATCAGAAGGGGAGGAAGCACTTTGCCAGGAGCGTGACGAGGTTTCCAGAAAGGACAATCATCAGCACATTTTGGATGTAATTCTGGCCAGGTTAACAAAGTCATAAGAGTGCAACAATGAGGAGCTTTCTTACACATTGTGTGCTTGGACCAGCAAAGCGAGAAGTAAGTTTTTGCAGGCTTATCCTTTCACCATAGTGCAAGGCCTACTAGTGACCGTGTTATTTGCTCTAACTAAGTACTTGTACCAACATTTTGAAACTTAGAAGAACACACAAAATACCAACGATTTTCTTAAGAACTTTATTTGGGAAATACTCTGCACAACGCACGCCGAGGCTAGTAGTTAAGTAGCTACTAATGGAGAAGCTGAGCATTGCAGGAAGGTATATGTATCCTAATACTAAGTTGTTCCAATCTGTGTTTCCCCATCCGTTTAACATGTAACCGAGGCTTCCTGACAGCGCGATAGGGAAACCTATCGCAGCAGAGGTACCAATAGCACGTTTTACCTCAAAATTTTGCTGGACAAGATAGGGGATGATCAACCCCGCACCGCTTATAGAGACAAGTGCTGATACAGAGCCAATCACCGAGCCTACAGTGATATTACCGATAGCCCCATGTGGGTTAGGGTTGTACTCATTTTCAGTGTTGAGAAACATCTTATAAGCAACATACAACATGAATACGCTGAAAAAGCCTGCCAGATAGACTCCTTGTAGATACGATGCTACGAATGTGGCGCAAAATGTTCCGACTAGAACTCCGCTCAACATTTTTACTACCATTGTCGAGTCTACATTCTCTTTTTTGTAGTGAGCGCGCATGCTGCCCAATGTTGTAACAATCATCGAAGCCATTGATGTCCCTAACGCAAGATGCACTACTTCCGTATCAGCTATTCCCTGTAGTGAAAATAGAAACGCAAAAATAGGGACGGCCATTCCACCACCACCCACACCAACGAGTCCTGCGAGAAAGCCAATGCCCAAGCCTGCTGTAATGTAATAGATAATAAAGATAGGTTCGTTCATGATGGTTCTGCCTTCGATAAAATGATCGTTGCTAAAATGTTACTCGAACGCTAACTTGCTATGGTAACGTTAAGAGGACAGAAAATAATGAATAATGGCCAAAATGGAATTGAGTAAATAAAGTGACAAACTCTGATTACAGCGAATGGAAAAATGGTGCCGCACTGATCGCTAAGGAGTGGCAGCATGAAAGGAGCGACTTCAACCATTTGGATCAACGGCCACATAATTGGCACAGTCATCATCGAGGCCAGTTACTGTGTATAGATGAAGGGCTAATTCAGGTCAAAACCGATGAAGGAACGTGGATACTACCACCTCACCGAGCTGGTTGGATCCCCCCGGGTGCGATGCACAGTGTTTATTTTTGTGGTTCTCTGAAAGGTCGTTCATTACTGTTTACTCCAGAGAGTTGTGAGCGGTTTCCAATGAGACCTTGCGTGATCCAAATGAGCGATGTGTTGAAAGCCCTATCGGTTAGAGCATCGATATGGAGTAAAACAGACGATCTATCCATACAGTCTTTACGTATTCTTGCCGTAATATCCGATGAAATCGTCAATAGCCCTCATGAGTCACTCCACATCCCACTGCCCAGTGATCCGAGACTGCAAAAAGTTACTCAAGCAATTTTAATAGACCCAAACAGCAAGCATTCTGTGGAGCATTGGGCCAATATCGGGGCAGTCTCATCTCGGACGTTAAGACGATTGATTCGTAGTGAGTTAAACATGAGTTTTAGTGAATGGCGGCAACAAGTACTGCTAATACATTCATTAGAAATGATAGCTCGAGGGGAATCGGTGGGAGATATTGCACATGCTTTAGGTTATTCGACGCCCAGTAACTTTATTGCGATGTTTCGTCGGGTCTATGGCGATTCACCCACGCGTTACTTTTCTAATCGCGGAATATAATTTCCGTGCTCGCATGCTCATGATGTTCCCCTAATTATCTTTAATCAAAAAAGGTAAATATTGAAAAGATTAATTGTTATGTTATAACATTTCCTTGTTTGGGGCTCTACAATTTGTTGTTTAAAGAATTGATCTCACAACCAGTAGTCTCCTATTGAGAGAGAGTAAACGTTGATTTCTTCACAAGCGCTGTCTGACTTGACTCTACATGGGGTGGGACTGTGTCAATATGTCCGTGAACTAGAGCGAAATCGTAACGATTACTAGGTCTCATAGCCCTAGAAAATCAACGTTATTAAAACCTTTACCTGACCTTTTTAACGCTTGGGAGGAAGATATATGAGCATTGATGTAGTTGAGAACCCGCTTCGTGTCCAAACAACATCATCGTTGGCGATATCGACATCAGCGAACATACTTAGCGACATCTACAAACCAGAGCACAATATTGCCATATGGCAGCGAACGCTCTCGAAAGAGTTGACGAAGGACATTAATCTGATGCTGGCTCAGGAGCCTAGATTGGCACTGGTACAAAGTGTCACGCCAGATGATGCTGCACAATGGGTACGAAGCAAGTTAGAGGGCTATGCGTGTGCTGATGCGCTGAGTGAAGATGTTGCTTTAATCGTCGATATGTTCTGCTGTTTGTTTGAGGTTAAAGAAGCAGGTTTGAGACTAACTCGCCTAGACAGCCCGATGTGCCCGAAATTTCACTTTGATCGTGTGCCTTGCAGACTTGTCATAACTTATACCGGCCGAGCGACCGAATGGTTAACCAACGATACCATTGATCGCACTAAACTCGGTGCCGGTAGTCTTGGTCAACCTGATCACCTATCGGGCTTATACGACTCTGAAAGTGCCATACGACGAATGCAGCCTGGCGATGTTGCCCTGCTCAAAGGAAGTGGTTGGGAAGGCAATGAAGCCACTGGACTTATACATCGCTCTCCACATGTTGCAGATAATGAACGTCGCTTACTACTCACATTGGATTTCATCTAGAGATATGAGAAAGCTCAAAACGGTAGATGACGTCATGAAGCAGGTAGAGAAAATCTGCCTGCTGCGAGGTAAACAACTCACTACTAAACGGAAATTGATACTGACTTCGCTGCTATATGCGGAGAAGCCGCTTTCTGCCTACGAACTAGTTGACTACTGCAATCACAACTTTTCTCAAAACATTCAAGCGATGTCGGTTTATCGAATACTCGATTTCCTTGAAGCAGAGCACTTTGTCCATAAGCTCAATACATCTAGTAAATACGTCGTTTGTTCTCAAATCGCGTGCGATCAGGAGCATGGCGTTCCACAGTTTTTGATTTGCTCTCAGTGTGGAAAGGTTAGTGAAATAGCGGTTGAAGCCAATGTTATTTCTAGCGTATGTGCGAAAGCCATACAAGAAGGCTTCACCGTTCTTAGCCCACAATTTGAGATTTCCTGTGTTTGCGATGAATGCGCAAACCGCCCCCTATGAGGCAGACACACGATCTCCCCTTATAGCTTCACAAGGTGACCGAGTATTGGCCACCTTTTCAAATTATCTAAAAGAATGAATTATGTCAGCAACATTGATTAAAAACGCTCGGGTGGTCAACGAAGGAGCCATTACCGAAACAGATTTACGTATTGTTGATCAAAGAATTGACAAGATTGCTACTAATATATCCGTACAACACGGAGATATTGTAATTGATGCTAAAGGGGCTTATTTACTGCCAGGCATGATTGACGATCAAGTGCATTTCCGAGAACCTGGGCTGACACATAAAGGCACAATTGCAAGCGAGTCGCGGGCAGCGGTAGCCGGCGGTATTACAAGCTACATGGAAATGCCCAATGTTAGTCCGGCTACAACGACTATTGACTCGTTAGAGCGCAAGTTCGCTCTCGCTAAAGAAAGCTCGTTTGCGAATTATTCTTTCTACCTCGGTGCAACCGAAGACAATCTTGAACAGATTAAACAACTTAACCCCAAACAACATTGTGGTGTGAAAGTATTTATGGGGGCATCAACAGGAAATTTGTTAGTCGAAGATCCGCAAGCGTTGGAGTCAATTTTTCGTGACTCTCCAGTACTCATTGTTACTCATTGTGAAAGTGGGACTGTTATTAAACAAAACCAGCAAAAGCAAAGGCTTAAGAAGCCAGGTTTCACTATCGAAGACCATCCCATTTTGCGTGACGAAGAGGCCTGTTACGCTTCATCTTCTTATGCGGTAGAACTTGCCAAAAAGTATCACAGCCAACTGCATGTGCTGCACATCACAACGGCGAAGGAGCTAGCACTTTTTGACGAGGGAGACATTCGAGATAAATCAATCACCGCGGAGGCTTGTGTTCACCATCTTTGGTTCAGCAACAAAGATTATGGCGCTCTTGGTAATTTGATCAAATGTAATCCTTCAATCAAGTTTCCTAGTGACCGCGATGCGTTGTTAAAAGCGTTAAATACGGGGCAAATAGATATCATTGCAACAGATCACGCTCCTCACACTTGGCAAGAAAAACAAGTGCCTTACGAGCAGGCTCCAGCCGGACTGCCGTTAGTTCAGCATGCGTTACTTACTCTCTTCGAGCATGTCCGTTTAGGTCATATGAGTTTGACTCAAGTAGTCGAAAAAACTGCGCACAACCCGGCCATTCGCTATGGCATTCAAGGCCGAGGTTTTATTCGTGAAGGTTACTACGCCGATTTGGTGTTGGTTGATGCTCATACCCCAACACGAGTTAGCAACGAAAACAGTTTATATCACTGTGGTTGGTCGCCTTTTGCTGGACATGAATTTTCAGCTCAAATTCAAAAGACTTGGGTCAATGGCGCGCTAGTTTATGCCAATAACAAAGTCATCGATAAACCAGCTGGAGCGATGCGTTTATCCTTCAATCGTTAAGTCGCTGACCGCAAAGAAAGAGCCATAAACAAACTGGAAGCATTATGTTAAGAAGAAACCCAACGGGCCATATGCCACAGGTGTCCTCAACAGCCTTTATCGATCCAACCGCTATTATCTGTGGCAAAGTCATTATTGAGGATAACGTTTTTATTGGACCCTATGCTGTTATTCGAGCTGACGAAGTTAATAACCATGGAGACATGGAAGCTATCGTCATCAAACGTGACACCAATATCCAAGATGGTGTCGTAATTCACTCTAAGGCAGGGGCTGCGGTGACCATTGGTGAGCGCTCATCCATTGCTCATCGTTCGATTATTCATGGTCCTTGCCAGGTTTGTGATGATGTTTTCATTGGCTTCAACTCCGTCGTGTTCAATAGCGTCATCGGTGAGAGGTGTGTTATTCGTCATAACTGTGTCGTCGATGGCCTCGATTTACCCGCTTATTTCCATGTACCACCGATGACCAATATTGGTGTCGGTTTTGATTTAGAGAGTATCTCTAAAGTGCCGCCAGAATATTCAGCTTTTTCCGAATCCGTCGTTTCTGCCAACCATGAACTAGTCCAAGGCTACCGGAGAATTGCCAATGAACTTTAATAAGCCACTGATTTCGCGAGTGCCGACTAACATCATCACTGGCTTTCTCGGGGTGGGGAAAACATCGGCAATAATGCACTTATTGACCCATAAACCGAGTCATGAACGTTGGGCTGTATTGGTCAATGAATTTGGCGAAGTTGGTATTGATGGCAGCTTGTTACAAGGCCAAAAAAAACAACAAGACCAAGTGTTTATTCGAGAGGTCCCCGGGGGATGTATGTGCTGTGCAGCAGGTCTTCCGATGCAAATCGCCTTAAATCAATTATTGTCTGAAGCAAGGCCAGATCGATTGTTGATTGAGCCTACAGGTCTTGGTCATCCTAAAGAAGTACTGCAAGTGCTATCGACCGAGTATTATCGTCAAATTCTCGCTTTGCAAAAAAACATTACTTTAGTCGATGCACGTAAACTATCGGATCCTAAGTACACTGAGCATGAAACGTTTAACCAGCAAATCACTATCGCAGATACAGTGGTAGGTAATAAGCGCGATCTCTATCAAGATGAAGATGAGCAAAAGCTGACGGCTTATATAGCAAAGCTCGGTCTGCGGGAAACAAAAGTGATTTTCGCTGAACATGGCGCTATCCCTTTTCATGAATGTGAGGGAGCGACTCGTATTGACGTGCAAAAAACGCCCTCTGTTCTTTATCGTGAAAGAGAGAAAAAGTCACTTGTTCCTGAGTTGCCTATGCCTGAGAGCGGCATTCTAAAAGCAACCAATCAGGGGGAAGGTTTCTACAGTATCGGTTGGCGTATATCCGCTGAAAACGTGTTCGATCATCAAAAGCTGAGATTATTGCTGCTCGACCTCAAGGTCGAACGAATGAAAGCGGTTTTTATCACGGGAAGCGGTATTTTTGGTTACAATCTAACATCAGATGGACTCACAGAGTTTGAACTAGACGAGTGTTCAGAAAGCCGCCTAGAACTGATCTCTTCCGGTCTAGATGACCAATTTGAAGATAGATTATTTCGATGTTTGGAGAAGGCATCATGATAGAAAAGAGAAAACTCTCCTTTTAACCATAATGTCTTACCTCCTTAAAATTCTAGTGGGGTTTCTTTTAAAGCTGCGCTTAGGGCACTTATGCTGCCGTATTAGGGTGGGGTTAGTACCCGTATTTTCTGCCTATGCGGTTCAGGCACAGTTTTATTCATGGGGTGAGGTATCCACGTTACACGTGGCCTAATTACTTGCTTTAAGTTACACGGAAGAAACACGTCTTTTTTTAGCGAGGGCCATTGCTATATTTGCGGTACTGTAGGCGCTCTCATTGATAAAGTGCGGGTAAATTTCCCCTTTGCCATTCCAATGGATATCATAACCAGCGAAAGTCGCTAATAAAGGTGCTCCTGGTTTGACCGCCTCAAAATCTCTGCCACAAATAGTAGGGTGTACTAGTGCTTGCCGCATACCCTCTTGATCAAGTGGAACCCTGATTTCTTCGGTGTAAAAAAACGCCTCATAATCGCTCAGTAAGCCTATTTGGTTGAGGTTGTGCTTTTCAACATAGTCCAATACTGCGGTAAGCATCTGTTTCATCAACTCCAACGTACTGTACTCTAGCGCACCATGTGCTTGCGCCCCGACCTCAATCATTATTCCATATTGCCCAGCAGTACAAAGGTAAGGTTGCTCTTGCCATTCTTTTCGCTCTTCGAAAAGGATATGTGCTGATGGCATTCGTTGTTTGACGTACGCGCCCAGTTTCCGATAAAAAACATCGTTAGAAAGCAAAATCAACGTCGCTCCCATATTGCTTGTTGTATTGTGCAGGTCAACAATCAACAGTTTTTCTTGGTTTGCATATTTTTCGATAAATTGATGTGCAATCTTGCTTTCATGCAAATCAGGACAATGATTGCTATTCATTGCTGAGAACTCGCGATTTAAGTCTGTATCGATGTATCGGACGTTGTGTTTTGCTGCTTCGGAGTTTGCGATGATCGAGCAGGCTGAAAAGGTTGATCTATTGACAGAGTAACGTTTTTCTTTGATTAGTTTATGTAAATAAATACCAGAAAGTTCGTTTCCGTGTGTTCCTGCAACGATAAGTGCTGAATTGAATGTGTTCATTATTGAGCCTTCTCAAAGAGAATGGGTTGAATGACTGGTCTTCTCTTAGCCAATCCAGTGAACTGAATAAACGTTTACTAAACTGAGTAAAAATAATCCTAGATATGTTATAACATAACAATCGTTATTATTGATACTTAGTTTCTCATGAGTCAGTTTAAATTTATTGCTTTAATCGTTGCTGTGTTTTGTTTTTCGGTCGCTTTGCTTCTACCTACAGAGGATGAGCCAAATCAAGATAGTCACAGCGTTCAACTGAATCAAAGCAGTGATTCGTCACCACCTCCATCATCAAAGATAGTGGTTCCCTCAGATGTCAGTTTGACTCCGTTGCCTAAACCTAAACAAATACACTATATAGTTAAAGTGGGAGATACGCTCAGTGGTATCTTCGCTCAATTGGGTCTCCCTTACGGTATTTTGCAGCAAATTCTCTCAGTTGATCTTGATCACCTGCAGCTAGATATGATTAAGCCCGGAGAAGAGCTTGAATTAGTGATGGATGACATGGGGCAATTGAGTCGACTAATTTATCATATGAGCCTTGTAGAGAAGGCTATCTACACTAGAGAAAACGATGGCTCCTTCTCTTACGAATTTCAGGAAATTTCAGGGGAATGGCGTGAAACCTTATTTTCGGGAGAAATCAAAGGGAGTTTTTCAGTCTCGGCACATCGAGTAGGATTGGCATCAGGCCACGTCGCAAATATTACGCAGGTGATGAAAGATAAGATTGATTTTGCGCGATCTCTTAGAGCCGGTGACCGTTTCGATATATTAGTGAAACAGCAATATTTAGGTGAACACAAAACTGGCAATAGTGAGATTAAGGCTATTTCTTTTAACTTAGCGAGGGGCGAAGTCGCTGCATTTCTAGCCGAGGATGGACGGTTCTATGATAGAGCTGGTAACAGTTTGGAGCGAGCGTTTAACCGTTATCCTGTCGATAGGGCATACCGCCGAATCACCTCTGGGTTTAACCCCAAGCGTAAACACCCAGTGACGGGAAGAGTCACCCCGCATAACGGAACGGACTTCGCGACACCAATCGGTGCGCCAGTTTATTCTACTGGGGATGGAAAAGTAATTGCGGTCCGCAAGCACCCTTATGCCGGTAATTATTTAGTGATTGAACATAACAGTGTGTACAAAACTCGTTACCTACACTTGAATAAAATCTTGGTTAAAAAAGGTCAAGTTATAAAGCGTGGGCAAAAAATAGCCCTCTCTGGGAATACTGGTCGTTCAACCGGACCACATTTACATTTTGAAGTTTTAGTTCGTAATCGTCCGGTTGATGCAATGAAAGCCGACTTACCTATCGCGAAGTCGCTTCCTAACATCCAGAAACCTTCATTTTTGGCGCGAGTATCAGAGTTTGATTATCTAGTAGAAACGAAAAACTGAGTCCCGACAATTTGTTAGGGCTCAGTTATGCTATTTTGTGTTGTGAGGTTGGAGCAATAGGTGAGTGTCAATATGTGTTCCTAGAAGAATAATGACTGCGATTTTTTCTTTTACGTGTGCCCACATCCGCAACATCGGACGCTTTGCAACAACCTCCGCCTTTGATCGGCCTACGTGAAAACATCACACCAATTGCGAGCATCGCAATACAACTTAGGAAAATAAGAACGGTAAGAACTAAAGTCATAACACCACCTCCTATAAATCGCTGTATTGTCATCTTTCTCCAATTTTATAAACAAAGCAATGGTCGTTTTGTAACCACTTATTATTTTTATCAATAGTCAGACCTTTGCTTGTGATGAAACGTGATGAGAAACGAAGGAGAGTTCTGAGAAATCAGCCCCTGTGATCTTTACCGATTCTTAAGTTTTGCGTCTAAGACAGCAATTGGATTCCTTCTATAACTCACTAAGTTGTTATGTTATAACATGCGTTCATCCAGAGTTTGTAGGTCAAAAGTATGCCATCAATTCCAGTCACCATTTTGCATGGGTTTCTCGGGTCCGGGAAAACCACGTTTTTACGCAACATTCTTCAACAAGCCGATTCTTCTGGTATTGATCTGTCCGTTATTGTTAATGACATGAGTGAGTTAGACGTCGATGGCGTGCTTATCTTAAATACCGATGCGGTGAGTGAAGAGCAGGGCAACTTTGTTACGATCAGTGGAGACAGCATCAGCAGCCTGAGTGGTGTAAAGCAGCTCGATAAAGCCCTTAAAAAGCTCTGCGCAGAAAAATCGCCAGAATGGGTTGTGATTGAAACGTCGGGCAGTAGTCATCCTTTACCTTTGGTCGAGTACTTCAAAAGTAACGCACAATTCGCACTCAAAGACGTAATTACGTTGGTGGATGCGACTTGGTTGCGAGATGACTATCGACAAGGTTCTGCCTTAATCCCTAAGTGGCAGGAGAACGTGCAGCAGGGTGTTCGCGGCGTTGAAAACTTGTTGGTAGAGCAAATCATGTTCTCAAACCGTATCATGCTCACCAAGACGGACAAAGTGGACGACAATACCGTTCGCAACATCGCACAGGCGATTCACCCGCTTAATGTTTACACCGAGATAATCAAAACGTCATGGGGAAACTTGGATATCCGCATGTCGAAAGGTGAGCAAGACTACAATTTCTTCCTTGTTGAGCAGCTAATCGCAGAACTTCGTGAGACGGTGAATGAGCCGTTGAATCTCTCTGATAAAGACGAACAAAGCCTTGTCGCCAAAGTGATCAAAGACGATCGGCCTTTTCATCCTGCGCGTTTGTGGAATACCTGCCATCAGTATTTAACTAAAGGTGTGTTCCGTAGTAAAGGGTTCTTTTGGTTCCCAACTCGAGACGATGTTTCACTGCTTTGGAGTCAAGCAAACGGCAACGTGGGGCTTGAAATTACAGGCTTTTGGCGTGCTTCGATAATCAATGACGAATCGCAAAACTTCACTGAAGAGCATCGTCAAATCCTGCAAGATAAGATAGACAGTGTTGAAAGCCGCTTTGGTGATCGTCGTTGTCGCTTAACGGTGATTGGGCAAGAAAACGAAATCGATGTGTTTATTGATGCGCTGGAAAACTGCTTTTTAACGGATGCGGAACTGGAGCAATGGCAACAAGGGGCAACATTTGAAGATCCTTGGCCAAAGAAAATAGCTAAGTTGAGTCAGAAGAAGACGCTTTGAATGCACTGGTGAGGATTCCCTCGCTGCATGTTTGCTCGGGTTGTTTCGAGAACGGACTTACTGAATTGGCTCGGTATACCAAAATTGGCTCTGTGTAACGAGAAAGCCTCCCGAATGGTGGGAGGCTTTTTGTATCTCAGTCGTTTACTGTTCCCATTCAGGGAAAGGGTCTTCCAGAGATAACCAATAGTCGAGCCCTTGCTCCATCTCAACTTCTGTTAACAAGCATTCGTTGAGACGAGCAATCAACTTCTCTTGCTCTAATCCCTGACCAATAAACACCAATTCTTGTCGCATATCGCCGTATGGTTCTTGCCAAATGTCGTTTATAGCATCGAGGTAATCTTGATCCGTCGGCCATTCCTCCTTCGGAATCGCTTTCCAAAACATACCCGCAACACCATAACGTGCGATGCCTCCCGCTTGGCTCCATTGACCGACAAACTCTGGTCTGGTTGCTAGCCAAAAATAACCCTTGGAACGAATTAGTTTGCCGTAATCTTTCGCATTGTGGAGGAAGTCGTAAAACTTCTCTGGATGGAAAGGGCGTCTCGCATGATAGGCAAAGCTAGAAATGCCGTATTCTTCGGTTTCCGGTATGTGCTCGCCTCGCATTTCCTTCAACCAACCTGGGGCTTGTTGTGCCTTTTCAAAACTGAAGCTTTGTGTGTCGAGTACCGCATCAAGTTCTACTTCACCATTCGAGATAGGAAGAATAGTGGCCGATGTATTAAGAGTTTTAAGAATCGCAAGAAGCCTTTCGATTTCTGATTTCTCAGCAAGGTCGGTTTTACTTATCAAGATAACGTCAGCGAACTCTACTTGATCAACGAGTAAGTCAGCAACGCTGCGTTCATCGTCTTCACCTAATGATTCGGCTGTCTCTGTTAAGAACTTAGCTTCATCGTAATCACGCAGAAAGTTAATCGCATCAACTACTGTAACCATGGTGTCTAAACGTGCAACGTCTGAAAGTGAGAGCCCGTTTTCATCGGCAAAAGTAAAAGTCTCTGCAACGGGGAGTGGCTCGGCGATGCCAGTGGACTCGATAACTAAGTAATCGAATCTGCCTTCTTGCGCGAGTTTAGTAACTTCTTCAAGTAGATCCTCACGCAGGGTACAACAGATGCAGCCGTTACTCATTTCAACCAACTTTTCTTCACTGTGGTTGAGAGAAACTTCATTCTGAACGGTCGCTGCGTCGATGTTGACTTCGCTCATGTCGTTGACGATGACCGCCACTTTTCTGCCTTGTCTATTGTTAAGAATATGACTTAAAACGGTTGTTTTTCCTGCGCCTAGAAAGCCGGACAAAACCGTAACAGGGAGTTTCTGGGTGTTCATGCTCATGCTCTTTATAGTGTAATGTTATAATATAACAATTAATATAGTCGGTGATCTTAACTCTGGCATCAAGCAGTTTGTGACTGTGTCGAGTACTGCACCTTATTGGCGCATTCATTCGTCGTTAAGTTATACAGATTCAGATGTACGGAATTTAGAGAGCGAACTCTTATCTCGGTGTGGAGGTTCTATGAACGAAGAGAAAAAGCATGTCATGACAGAAGAAGAAATTCTTGCAGCGCCCGAGGCGGATTATATGAATGAAGCTCAGCTCGCATTTTTTGAAAACCGATTATTTGAGCTTTATGAATCGACGTTAGCGCATATTGAACGCGCGAAAGAAGAGATGATTGCGCCAATGGAATTCAGTGACGAAAGCGATAGGGCGTCCAGTGAGGAGCAATCTGCAATCGCATTAAGAATCATAGATAGAGAGCAAAAGCTGTTACCTAAGATTCAACGATCGTTGGCTCGCTTGCGCGCAGGGGAGTATGGCTATTGTTTAGAGTCCGGAGAACCTATCGGCATTCCAAGGTTATTGGCACGACCTACTGCTGAATATAGTGCAGAAGTAAAAGCTCAAATGGAGTCAAAAGAGCACTGGTATAAACACTAAAGCCTCACTATCTTATGACGTCGATATTCTTCTCGTTCACTTGTTTTTTTTGATGTTCTCTGAGAAGTCTAAAGCGATGGCGACTACCGTTAGGTATGGTAGTCATTACCTTTGAGATATTAATAGTTATCGATAGGATAGAAGTAAGTTCTGTATTGTAAATAACGCACCATTTTTGTTTTTCTGAATGAGCTCTCGCTATGTTAGCGTCAAACATTTTCTCTGCTACTTCAAGCTGATCTTCTATCCTTAAAGCTAAATTGGTACTGGAGAAAGTAGCATGATTGACTTTGTGGCAACTTTTATCTTTTTCTTTGCTGTCATCGATCCCATAGGTACTGTGCCCGTTTTTATCGCAGCCACAAAAAGCTATGAAGAAGTGGCAAAGCGTAAGGTCGCTCTGTTTGCGACTCTATTCTCCGCTGCTATCCTACTGTTTTTTGTTGTTGCTGGTGAAATCATACTTACAGCAATGCGTATTCCCTTGTCTGCGTTTCAAATCTCGGGCGGTATCGTATTGTTCTTGTTTGCTTTGACTATGATATTTGGTGAGAGTAAACCAGCAGAAGAAATCAGAACGCTCAATAGTCATCATGATACAGCAGTTTTTCCTCTAGCCATTCCATCAATTGCTAGCCCTGGCGCAATTTTAGCCGCCGTTTTACTCACAGAGAACGTGCGGTTTAATATTTGGGAGCAAGTCCAGACCGTGGCTGTGATGCTACTGGTACTATTGGTTGTTTATATCTTGCTATTAATGGCCAGCGGCATACACAGGATTATTGGGAATACAGGAGCTAGCGCTGTAAGTCGGATCATGGGGTTGATATTAGCCGCTGTGGCCACGACCAACACTCTGAATGGGATTGAAAGTTACTTTGACCTTTAAGGCTGTTTCGCAAACTGAGCTGAAGGTATACGTTAAGAGCTAATTTTACGGCGAGATGACCGACCACCTGACAATCACTTTTCTGGCTGTTACTTCTAGCCGGATGTAATCCTTCAGGCTACTCGTGACGACCTTGTTTAAGAGGACCACGGAAAAGTTGAAAGTAAAATGCATAGATGTTGAGGGTATATATCAGATGGGGGAACTGGAGCAACACTTGCCCCCATTGAGCTGTGCCAATACTCAAAGATTAGCTGCTAGAAAACAATATCGATAATTTCTCCGCCTAGGCACTACTCTATAATCTTGTAGTCTCGCAGTATATAGAGCCTAGCATGGAGGAATTTATTAGCTTCAACGTGCCAAGACAAGACTTTTTCATGCCGTGAGAGTATCTGAAAAGTCGGGAGGCTGAGAAGTTTATTCAGTATGGCTCTTATTGGGCAGTTTATGGATCAGCCAGTAACCAAGACTCATACTAAGAACTACAGCCGCAATTCCAATCAGGTACATTGGAGACAAGGTTTCAAAGTCTATAATAATGACCTTTCGGGAGATTGCCATCAGCGCGGTGGCCATGACGATTTTTACATGAATAACATTTTCTCTCAGGTAAATAGTTATATTGATGAAAATTTCAATAGCAATTAAAACGGCCATAAAAGCACCAAAAGTGGCTAGCATATCTGAAATCGTCAGAATGAGTTTAGGTGGCGTGATAAGTTTTTGATATATCGTCCATGCAACATCTATCACACCCATGACGATTACAAACAACATAACTATCGACAATACTCTTACAGACCAATGAATCACTATCTGTAATTTTTTTGTTAACTTATCATTTTTATCGACTTCCATGGCCCTGTTTCCTTCGCTTGTTTATGTTCACTTAACCTTCATATGTTGAAGCTAGACAATTGAATACATGTCGTTTAAAGCATAGTTGCTGTGGTGAGAGATAGAAGCGTCCGAGGGAAGGAAGTTATGAAACTTAGGAGTGGGCACAATGTTGGACACATAATGTAATCTCTGGTGTCATGCGTTATTACCTCATTACCTCATTACCTCATTGCCTCATTGCCTCATTTCTGATCGTGACGAGTCGACTGGTGAGGTGGTGATTCATCACCTTCACGGCAAACTGAATGAGCGGATACCACAACGTATTGATACTGGGCAAATCGATGCGCTTGTTGCTGGTTCCTCCGTGCGCTATTAATAGAAATACAAGCGAATAAGGAGTGGGTAATCGCTCAAAAGTCGGGTGGAAAAGCGGTAAAACGGCGAAAATTATTGGAACTAAGTCAAGGCCCTTTTTTTAAATGAAAAGGCTTATTGATCTGAACACACCACTTCTCCATATAAGTATATCCACAAATACAAACCTCAAATTGGCGATAAAGAGCTTTAATATTGATAAATATATAAACAACTTGGGTGCTGAAGAAATTTCAGTATACTGCGCTTAGGTTACACTGGAGAAAAAATCGCCGTATTCCCAGCGGGGTCCTTTGATAAGAAATAGAAATCGCGTTTGAATATGCAACCAAACGATTTTGCCGCTTGCAGTTTATTCGGTATACAAATAATAAACCTTTGACTAATCCGAAGGTCGGTCAAATGAGAGAAAGTCATGTTTTTTAATAAGTCGCTTCAACAAGAAAATCAACGATTAAAGCAGGAGTTGCAAATCCTGCAGCAAATCCAAACCAGTTTAGATGAAGAGATGATCCGCTTAACATTGGATAGTAAAGGCCTCATTACTTCTGCAAATACCAAACTACAGCAAGAACTTTTCTTACATGATGATGAGATCTTAACGAAATCAATTACTGAATTGGTACCGTCAAATTCGCGCAATACAGACCACTTTCATCGAATGAAGAAAGCCGTCCAAGATAAAGTGTTCTGGAATGGGGCATTGCAAGTACGGAAAGGTAATGGTGAGGAAGCCTGGTTAAGAACGATTATCCAGCCTGTTTTAAATGAGCGCAGAGAAGTAGAAAGCTTTTTTGTTTTTGCTTCTGAACTTACGCGAACGATCAAATCATCCCGTGAGCAAGAGGACATGCTAAATGCATTAAGTCGTTCTATGGCGGTGATTGAGTTCACATTAGATGGCCATGTTTTAAAAGCCAACGATAATTTCCTAAACACAATGGGTTATACGCTTGATCAGATTCTAGGGAAGCATCATCGCATGTTTTGTGATCAGGAAGAGTCGAGCTCTCAAGCTTACCGTGAGTTTTGGCAACGTTTAGCAAAAGGGCAATTTTCATCAGAGCGATTCAAACGAGTTAACCGTTATGGTGAAGAGGTGTGGCTAGAGGCTTCATATAACCCTATCCATAACGACAGAGGAGAGCTCTACAAGGTCGTTAAGTTCGCGACAGATATTACCCAGCAGGTGATGCAGGAACAGAAAATGGCCCAGGCTGCGCAATTGGCGAACGAAATCTCCCAAGAAACTGGTACACAAACCCTGCAAGGGCAAGAGGTTATAGGCTCAACGTTAGAAAAGATGCAGATACTTTCCGAGCAAATGCAGCAAGCGAACACCGCGATTGACGAGCTTAAAGCGCACTCATCGCGTATTAGCGAGTTGGTAAATAGCATCAGTGGTATCGCTGACCAAACTAACTTATTGGCGTTAAATGCGGCGATAGAAGCGGCTCGTGCGGGTGAGCATGGTAGAGGTTTTGCCGTTGTTGCTGATGAAGTCAGACAGCTTGCTACAAGAACCAATGCAACCACCGATGAAATTGTCACAATGGTCAGTGAAAACCTACAGCGAACAGATAACGCAGTTAAGCTGATCGCTAAATGCCAAAAAGAAGCACTAGATACGCTAGAGCTCTCTGAAAAAGCAGGCAATGTGATGAATGAAATACAAGATGGCGCTAGCCGTGTTGTAGAGGCCGTGGAGCAATTTAACCGCTCGTTGTAGTTAATCAATAGGTTTTCATTGTAGGGGCGATGGGTAAAAAGCAATTCACCTTATTCAACCTGTATTGAGGAGCGTTGAAGTCGCAATACTACTCCTGCCGCAGTCAAGTTAAGCGTTTTGAAGGAGGGGTAGTTCGACACCCGGTACAGGTTTTAGCCAGTTTGCTTGCTGTATAGAATGCTAAAGTAATTTAGTATGCGAAAAGGCTTGCCTTAAGACTTTGCCTGCATTTAATGTATCTAGCAGCAGAACTTCAATCTGCGTGACAACAATACAGGAGAGGATCGGGCTTTCACTTTTTCGCTCGACACAAACCCCTTTCAAATTTACACAATAGCGCAGTAAAACTCTCTTGCTGCGCTATTGTGTGTTCCATATTTTGTGAGTACTTATGTTTAACTCAGAACGTAAAGCGACGGTTATTCTGGTTGCGACGACGATGATCGCGGCACTTGGCTGGATATTCTCTAAGGAAACAATACAGGGTTTACCACCTTTTGGCTTTATTGGGGCGCGATTTACTATCGCTTCGCTCTGCTTACTGCCTCTATGTTACAGACCTTTGCTGAAAGCAAACTTAAAAGATGTGCTTTCTGCTGGTGGTGTCGGGCTCCTGTTAGGCAGTGCCGTTATGACATGGATTTACGCTATTTCTATCAGTGATACTCTCGGGGAGGGCGCATTTATCATGAGCCTTTCCATGCTGTTTGTGCCGATTGTTGCATGGGTTATGTTTCGTCAACGACCACAACGAATTTTCTGGCTTTCTTTGCCTATCGCTGTATTAGGTCTTGCTTGTCTTTCTTTAGTTGGTGGCTGGAAACAATCGGCCAGTCAATTGTGGTTTCTTGGTGCAGCACTGGTTTTGGCGCTTCATTTTAATGTGAATAGCAAATACTCTCAAAAACTACCTGTGCTGCTGCTTACTTGCGTGCAACTTTTTTCAGCAGGTTGCTTAGGTTTGTTGGTTTCATTTTTTATGGAATCTTTCCCGGCAGAGGTTGACTCCTCTATTTGGTGGTGGTTTGCGTTGAGTACCTTATTAGCGACGAGCTTGCGTTACGTAATGCAAACCATGGGGCAAAAATTTGTTCAGGCAGGTAACGCTGCTCTAATTATGATATTAGAACCAGTTTGGACGGTTATTCTGAGCGTGCTGTGGTATGGCGAAGTGCTAACGGCAAATAAACTAGTAGGTTGTGTGCTTATCTTATTTTCTCTAATTATTTATCGTACTGGCGGGCGGTTTCGCTTCCCTACTCGAAAGTAGAGCAAGTTAACTTGGGTTGGGAGAATTTGAGGTGCCGGATGGCCTTCTACGAAAGTGATAATACGCGGTTACGCAATGCTAATGACACTTTTGATGTAGGCTGCCGACCCAGCTCTTCGCTGATCATCCAGCCAGCTTTAGCCAGTAGCTCTAAGTCGATCCCCGTTTCTATTCCTAACCCTTGGCATAAATATAGTACATCCTCCGTTGCGACATTTCCTGATGCGCCATGAGCGTATGGGCATCCACCCAGCCCAGCTACACTGCTGTCGATGGTATTGATGCCCATACTCAATGCTTGATGAATATTGGCGAGTGCTTGTCCCCATGTATCGTGGAAATGGACAGCAAGCTGGGGAAGAGGTGCAACCAACATGACGGCTTCTAGCATAGCAGCGATACGATTTGGCGTGCCTGTACCGATTGTGTCGCCTAGAGACACCTCATAACACCCTAAATCGATGAGTGATTTGACCACGCTCGCCACTTGTTTTGGGGCTGTCGGGCCATCGCAAGGGCAGTCGGCAACGCAGGATAGATAGCCACGAACAGGGATACCGTATTTGGTGGCTAATCGCATTACAGGTTCGAAGCGAGTTAGGCTTTCTGCAATCGAGCAATTGATATTGTGTTGGCAGAATCCTTCTGAGGATGAAGTGAAAATTGCGACCTGATTGGCGTCAGCCTCCAACGCTTGTTCTAAGCCTTTTAGGTTTGGTGTCAGGGCAGAGTAGGTAACATGATTTCGCCGTGTTATTGCTTTCATGACCTCTATTGAGTCCGCCATTTGTGGCACCCATTTGGGTGAGACAAAAGAGCCCGCCTCAATATGCGTTAACCCAGTATCAGAGAGTAAGTTGATCAGCCGGATTTTAGTCTGGGTCGCAACAGGAGATTCATTTTGCAACCCATCTCTAGGACCTACTTCGACAATCTTTACTTTGGAAGGTAGCATTACTTGTCCTGTGACTTGGTGACCCAACTTGGGCTACGCTTTTCAAGAAACGCTTGCAGCCCATCTTGACCTTGGGGTGATACTCTAATGTCCGCAATGAGCTTGCTAGTATAGTGAATCAGTTGTTGATCGATGGGGTTTTGATGACATTGATGGCAGAGCGTTTTCGCTTTACGCATCGCATCTGGGCTATTAAGTAGCAACGTCTTGATTACGCTATCGACCGCATTTTCAAGCTGTTTGGCTTCTTTCACTTCGTGCACAATACCAAACCGTTCGGCATCTTCGGCTGAAATGACTTCACCACTTAAGATATAGCGTCTAGCTTGTCTATTCCCCATCGCGCGCATGACGTAAGGCGCAATGGTCGCTGGAACTAAACCAAGCTTAACTTCACTTAAGCAAAAGTTGGCACTTTGGCTTGCGATGGCGATATCACTACAACAAATCAACCCTAAAGCACCACCATAAGCGGAACCTTGAACAACTGCGATGGTGGGTTGAGGGAACGAATCTAGTGTTTCCATGAGTCTTGCCAAGTTTTGGGCATCAACGAAGTTATCTTGCCTCGTGCTGTCGGCCATCGACTGCATCCAATTCAAATCGGCCCCGGATGAAAAATGCTTACCGTTACTTCTTAATACCAAGCACCGCACATCCGTTCGTAAAGCGAGATAATCTAGGCGGTGGATCAGCAAGTCGATCGTACAAGCGTCAAAAGCATTGTGTTTGGCTGCTCTGTTTAGGGTAATGGTCGCTACGCCATTATCATCGACATGCCAAAGAACATCATCTTGCCTTTGGGCGTTGGGAATAATGCTTGGTTGCATTTCCTGCATACTTACTTCCTTAATTCATCTTTGGATGTTTACATTCTGAAGACGCCAAACTCGCTATCAGGAATGGGGGCGTTTAATGCTGCCATTAACGCTTGACTCAACACCTGACGCGTTTTTTTAGGGTCAATAATTCCGTCATCCCATAGCCGAGCACTCGCAAAATAGGGATGTCCTTGTGTTTCATACAAGTCTATGATCGATTCTCTAAAAATGTGCTCTTCTTGCTCTGACCACGCTTCTCCCTGGCGTTCCTTCGCGTCTTTTCGAACTTGTGTTAAAACGCCTGCTGCTTGTTCTCCGCCCATCACAGAAATACGCGCGTTCGGCCACATCCACATCATGGTTGGATCATACGCTCGGCCGCACATGCCGTAATTACCAGCGCCGTACGATCCACCGATGATCACGGTAAACTTCGGCACGTCAGCACAAGCGACGGCCATCACTAGCTTGGCGCCATGTTTTGCGATGCCTTCTTCTTCAACCTTTTTTCCGACCATAAAGCCGGTAATATTTTGGAGAAAAAGAAGCGGTGTTTTCCGTTTGGCGCACAGCTCAATAAAGTGCGCGCCTTTTTGTGCCGATTCAGAAAACAAGATACCGTTGTTTGCCACAATGCCAATCAAGTGTCCTTGAATACGAGCGAAACCACACACTAGCGTTCTGCCGTACAAGGCTTTGAATTCGTCGAAATCAGAATCATCGACGATGCGGGCAATAATTTCTCGAACGTCGAATGACAGTCGTAAGTTGGCATTCACGATTCCGTAGATTTCTTCTGCGTCGTAGCGGGGAGGAAGCACGGTGTTTTCTGGCTTAACAGGTCTTGTTCTATTGGCATTGGCAATGGCTTCTCTCGCAAGCATTAGGGCATGTTCATCATTTTCAGCGTAATAATCTGCGACACCAGATTTCCGACAATGCACGTCTGCACCGCCGAGCTCTTCACCCGTCACGACTTCGCCAGTGGCCGCTTTCACCAAAGGTGGCCCCGCCAAAAAAATGGTGCCTTGCTCTTTAACCATAATGGACACATCCGCCATGGCAGGAACGTACGCGCCCCCAGCAGTGCAAAGCCCCATCACAACAGCAACTTGTGGGATGCCTTTCGCCGACATTCTCGCTTGGTTAAAGAAAATGCGACCAAAGTGTTCTCTGTCGGGGAAGACGTCGGACTGATGAGGGAGATTTGCGCCACCGGAGTCCACCAAATACACGCAGGGGAGTTGGCAACGTTGGGCAATCTCTTGCGCTCTTAGGTGTTTTTTTACCGAGAGTGGGTAGTAGGTTCCGCCTTTTACCGAAGCATCGTTGGCGATGACCATGCATTGAATCCCCTCTATGATACCAATGCCGGCGATAACACCAGCGCAGGGGATCGCTTCGTCATACACTTGCCAGGCGGCAAACTGGCTGATTTCAAGAAAGTCAGTGTTGTCATCAAGCAAGCGCGCGATGCGTTCTCGTGCGGGGAGTTTTCCTTTTTGCCTCTGGTGCTCAATGGCTTTTTCACCGCCGCCCTGTTTGATGGTCTCGATGTGTTGATTAAGTTGAGTGACCAACGTTTCCATCACGGCTTTATTGGAAAGAAATAACTCGTCAGTTGGCTTAGTTTTACTTTTGATAATGGCCATAATGACTTCCTTGTCGTATGTTCCGTTAGCGAGATTCTTCGAACAGCTCTCGGCCTATTAACATGCGGCGAATCTCTGAGGTACCCGCGCCGATTTCATAAAGCTTTGCATCACGTAGCAAACGACCAGCAGGGTATTCATTGATGTAGCCATTCCCACCGAGCAGTTGTATTGCATCGAGTGCCATTTGTGTGGCGAGTTCTGCACTGTACAAAATCGCGCCAGCGGCGTCTTTGCGTGTTGCGTTACCTCGATCACAAGCCGCTGCGACGGTATATACATACGCTTTTGCTGCACTCATTCGAGAATACATATCGGCGATCTTGCCCTGAACTAACTGAAACTCGCCAATGGATTTTCCAAACTGCTCTCGTTCATGTACGTATGGGACCACAATGTCCATGCAAGCTTGCATTATCCCGAGTGGTCCGGCAGCGAGGACGACGCGCTCGTAATCCAGCCCACTCATTAATACCTCGACGCCTTGATTCAACTCGCCAAGAATATTCTCTTTTGGCACTACGCAATGGTTAAATACAAGTTCGCAAGTATTCGAGCCTCTCATGCCTAGCTTGTCCAGCTTTTGAGCATGAGTGAAACCTGCGAAGTTACGTTCAATAATGAATGCGGTAATGCCACGTGAACCTGCGCTGACATCTGTTTTAGCGTAAAGCACCACTACGTCAGCATCGGGCCCGTTTGTTATCCACATTTTGTTGCCATTCAGTACAAAATGGTCGCCCTTGTTCTCCGCTTTCAGTTGCATGCTTATCACGTCTGAACCGGCATTGGGCTCGCTCATCGCTAGGGCGCCAACGTGCGTACCATCAATGAGTTTTGGAAGGTATTTTTCGCGTTGAGAAGGCGTGCCGTTACGAAAGATTTGGTTGACGCACAGGTTAGAATGAGCGCCGTAGCTTAAAGCGACAGACGCAGAGGCACGGCTGATTTCTTCCATGGCAACAACATGAGCGAGGTATCCCATGCCTGCACCACCAAGCTCTTCATCGACGGTCACACCAAGCAACCCCATTTCTCCCAACAAAGGCCATAAATGATTCGGGAACTGGTTATCGCGGTCTATCTCAGCGGCGATGGGCGCGATATGTTCCGTAGCAAAGGCATTAACGTGTTCTCGGAGCATATCGATGGTATCACCAAGTCCGAAATTGAGTGGGGTATAGGTGCTTTTCATAACGTCTCCCGGTATCAGAGGTAAGGTGGAAAAGCCGGTAGCGGTGTTGCTAATTGAGTATAGCGTTTATGTCTGCTTGCTTTTGAGTGTTTGAATACAACGCTCCTTAGCGGCATTCAACTCTGCCATAACGACGCTGATGTCGTTGAGTTGTTGCTGTAGGACGGCTTGTTTCTCTTCAATGATATTGAGCATTTTCAACAACTGTCCTTCGGTTTGTTGCATGTCGTAGAGCTCGAAAAGTTCACGAATTTCTGCCAACGAAAAACCGAGTCGTTTCCCTCTTAAAATCAGTTTGAGGCGAATTCTATCCCTGCGTTGATAAACGCGCATATTGCCTTTTCGCTCTGGTTCAATCAGACCCACGTCTTCATAAAACCGGATACTGCGAGTAGTAATATCAAACTCCTTGGCGAGGTCACTGATCTTGTATTTTTCCATAACATACTTACCTCGAATAAAAATCCAGTTTCTGGAAATCGAACCTTAAATGGGAAGGCCGAACATCAACTTTGAAATATAAACGTCTGCTTGGTGTGTTTTTTCATCTCATTGTAAAGGCTAGTGCTATGCTTACGTAAACGTCAAGAAATCGCGGAATGAAAGTTTGTTAGTGAAAAAGGCGATAAAGGCTGGTGTGGCGCTTGGTGAGTAATTCTATGTAGGGTGTCATCAGTCTGCCAAGTGTTCACATGTACCTTAAGGGAATGCGAATCATGGGAAAAGACATCTGGATTGTCAGCGCGAAAAGAACGCCAATTGGGCGCTTTCAAGGCAAGTTGCAAACTTACTCTGCTCCTCAATTAGGCGCACTGGCGATCAAGGCGGCAATGCACGAAGTGAATGTGACTTCGGTGGATGAAGTGTTCATGGGATGTGTGCTTCCAGCAGGGTGTGGACAAGCTCCTGCGAGGCAAGCATCTATGGGGGCAGATCTTCCTTTGGGTGTAGGGTGCACCACCATTAACAAAGTGTGTGGCTCTGGCATGAAGAGCGTCATGTTAGCGCACGATCTCATTAAAGCTGGAACGATTCGCTCTGCCATTGCTGGTGGTATGGAAAGTATGACCAATGCGCCGTATCTGCTGAGGGAGGCGAGAAAGGGAATGCGTATGGGGCACCAGTCTGCGTATGACCACATGTTTCTCGATGGGCTACAAGATGCTTACGAAGGGCACTTAATGGGTGTTTATGCTCAGCAAGTCGCTGACAGGCTTAAGTTCACCAGAGAGCAAATGGATGAATGGGCCGTGATGTCGGCAAAACGTGCGTTGGAAGCTCAAGAGCGAGGCTTGTTTGCCGATGAACTTTCGCCGGTTTCACTCAATACCAAGTCAGAACAAGCGGTGCTGAACTACGATGAGCACCCTCGCTCGATTGACCTTGGTAAAATTCCTCAACTCAAACCTGCATTCGATGAAAAAGGTACGGTGACCGCTGCTAATTCGAGTGCCATTTCAGATGGCGCAGCGGCTCTTGTGCTTATGGATGAAGACACTGCGCGTCATCAGGGGCTTAAACCACTTGCGATCATCAAGGCGCACTCTACACATGCCAGAAAACCTGCAGAATTTACTTTGGCACCCGTCTATGCAATTGAGCAACTGCTGTTCCAGCTAGATTGGTCAATTTATGAAGTGGACCTGTGGGAAATCAATGAAGCCTTTGCCGTCGTGACACAAATAGCGGTGGCGGAACTTGGGCTTGATACGAGCAAAGTAAATATTAAAGGTGGAGCCTGTGCACTTGGGCATCCGATTGGGGCTAGTGGCGCACGAATTCTGGTGACATTGATTCACAGTTTGCGTCAGCTACAAGCGTTAGGCACCAATGGTGATCTCGAAGCCAAAAAAGTGATGCGGGGTGTTGCGTCACTTTGTATCGGCGGTGGAGAAGCCACGGCGATAGGCATTGAAATACCGCTTTAATTGAAATCAGAAAGGAGTAAATGATGACTCGTTTGGTTCCCTTGTTTATTGGTGGCGAGTTTCGTGAATCTCAAACATCGGATTGGGTTGAGGTAACCAATCCCGCCACTAATGATGTCATTGCGTACGTTCCATGTTCCACAGAGCATGAGATGGAAGCCGCCATTGATAATGCGAAAGAGACATTCCAATCCTGGAAGGAAGTGGCAGTATCCGAGCGTGCCAGAGTCATGCTGCGTTATCAGCACTTGCTCAAAGAGCATCATGATGAGCTTGCCACACTGCTTTCTCATGAAACGGGTAAGATTTTAGCGGATGCTAAAGGCGATGTGTGGCGAGGCATAGAGGTTGTTGAGCAGGCGGCAAACATTGCCAGCAACATGATGGGCGAAACCGTCGAAAACGTTGCCACGGATATTGACAGTTACTCAATGATTCAGCCCCTAGGTGTGTGTTGCGGCATTACGCCATTTAACTTTCCTGCCATGATTCCGTTGTGGATGTTCCCAATCGCTATCGCTGCGGGCAATACATTTGTGCTTAAACCCTCCGAACAAGTGCCGTTGACCTCTATTCGTTTAGCTGAACTATTTGAGCAAGCTGGCGCGCCGAAAGGAGTGTTGCAGATCGTTCATGGCCGCAAAGAGCAAGTCGACTTTCTTCTGGCTCATCCTGATATTCGAGCGGTGTCATTTGTTGGCTCGGTTCCCGTTGCCCGTTATATCTACACCACAGGGACTAAACATTTTAAACGGGTTCAAGCTTTTGCTGGTGCAAAGAATCACATGGTGATCATGCCTGATGCAAACAAAGATCAAGTGGTGAATAACCTAATCGGAGCCTCAGTAGGGGCTGCGGGGCAACGCTGTATGGCAATTTCTGTTGCGGTATTTGTCGGCGATTCAAAACAATGGATTGCGGACCTGAAACTGGCGATGGCGAAAGTACACCCAGGGCCTTGGGATGATGAACAGGCTGCTTATGGCCCACTGATCAGTGAGCAAGCTAAACAACGCGTATTGGACCTAATTGAAGATGGCAAACAACAAGGCGCAGTGTGTGAACTCGATGGCAGTCAGTGTGAAGTGGAAGGCTTTCCCGATGGAAACTGGATTGGCCCAACCTTGTTTAGCGGTGTAACAGCGAACATGTCGATTTACACGCAAGAGATATTTGGCCCTGTCTTAGTTTGTATGGAAGTCGAAACGTTGCAAGAAGCTATTGAGTTAGTGAATCGCAACCCTTACGGCAATGGAACTTCTATATTTACCGCTAATGGCGCTGCTGCGAGAAAATATCAGCATGACATTCAAGTCGGTCAGGTTGGGATCAATGTGCCTATTCCAGTCCCTTTACCATTTTTCTCCTTTACTGGTTGGAGAGGCAGTTTCTATGGTGATTTACATGCGTATGGTAAACAAGCGGTACGTTTTTATACCGAGACCAAAACGGTGACGGCGCGTTGGTTTGATGACGATATTCCAACGGGGCCAAATCTGACCATCCAACTGCGCTGAGTGAATAAAAGGAGCTTTTATGGACTTTGAACTTAATGAAGATCAACGTGCATTTGCCGATACCGCTCAACAATTTTCCGATGAGCGTTTAGCACCGATGGCGGCGGAGTGGGATGAAAAGCAGATCTTCCCCAAAGACGTATTGAGAGAGGCGGGGGAACTAGGGTTTCTCAGTCTCTACACTCCAGAAGCGCAAGGTGGCCTAGGGCTGAGTCGCTTGGATGCTTCAATTATCTTTGAACAACTGGCCATGGGATGTACGTCCACTACGGCGTTTATGACGATTCACAACATGGTCAGTTGGATGATCGCGAGTTTCTCGAACGAAGAAGTGAGAGCCAAATATTGCTCTAAGCTGGTCTCTGGCGAGTGGTTGGGTTCATATTGCTTAACCGAGCCTAATGCGGGGTCGGATGCCGCTGCACTGACCACTTCCGCTACAAAAAAGGGAGATAAGTATGTCCTCAACGGTGGCAAAACCTTTATCTCTGGCGCAGGAGAGACAGATGTTTTGGTCGTGATGGCGAGAACCGGAGAAGCGGGTGCCAAAGGCGTGTCCGCATTTGTTGTTCCTGCTCACGCTGATGGTATCAGCTATGGGCGCAAAGAACCCAAAATGGGTTGGAACAGCCAACCAACACGAGCGGTTACTTTTGAAAATGTCGTTATTCCAGCTAGCCATTTACTGGGCGAAGAAGGGCAAGGTTTTGTCTTTGCGATGAAAGGGCTTGATGGAGGGCGTATAAATATTGCGACCTGTTCCGTCGGTACGGCTCAACAGGCCCTTAATCAGGCGGCACGGTACATTCAAGAGCGTAAGCAGTTCGGCAAGCCGCTTGCGCAGTTTCAAGCCTTACAATTCAAATTGGCAGACATGGCGACAGAGCTAGTGGCTGCGCGGCAGTTGGTGCGCTATGCCGCCAGTAAACTCGACCGAAATGACCCTGATGCTACGGCTTATTGCGCGATGGCAAAACGGTTCGCAACCGATGTAGGTTTTCAGGTTTGCGACCACGCGCTGCAGCTTTATGGTGGCTATGGTTACATCAAAGAGTATCCAATGGAGCGTCATTTCAGAGATGTGCGTGTGCATCAAATTCTGGAGGGAACGAACGAAATTATGCGTTTGATCATCGCACGTCGTTTGCTCTCTGAGGAGTCGGCCTTGCTGTAGCGAAGTATTGGATTTGCTCATTGAGAAAGGATTCAGATATGCCATTAACCCAAGAAGCCATTCAACATACGATCACTAATCACGTTGCGGTGGTGACGATGAACAACCCGCCAGCCAATACGTGGACAGCAGAGAGCCTCAAGGTACTGAAGTCGCTGATACTCACACTTAACAATGATAAGCAGGTCTACGCACTGGTTTTAACCGGCAGTGGAGAAAAGTTTTTCTCTGCTGGTGCAGATCTCAAGCTATTTTCTGACGGTGACAAAGCGGTTGCGTTAGACATGGCGCGATGCTTTGGTGAAGCCTTTGAAACGCTCTCGGAATTTCGTGGTGTTTCCATTGCCGCCATTAATGGTTACGCCATGGGCGGAGGTTTAGAAGTGGCATTAGCTTGTGATATTCGAGTAGTTGAAGAGCAAGCGGTACTTGCTTTACCAGAAGCCAAAGTCGGACTTTTGCCCTGCGCTGGCGGTACCCAAAACCTCACAGCGTTAGTAGGGGAAGGCTGGGCAAAGCGTATCATTTTATGTGGAGAGCAAGTCAGCGCTGACAAAGCAAAAGAACTAGGCCTAGTTGAGGAGTTGGTTCCCAAAGGTGAAGCTTTAAGTAAAGCGCTGGAACTTGCTGAATCTGTTGCGAACCAGTCGCCATCTTCTGTCGCCGCATGTAAGGCGCTCATTCAAAATATGCGCTCTGCGCCACTTCAGCACGGCTTAATGAAAGAGCGAGAGTTGTTTCTGAATCTTTTTGATACGGAAGATCAAGTCGAGGGTGTTCGCGCCTTTTTAGAAAAACGCCCACCGCAATGGAAAAACCGATAGGAGGCCACATGGCAGGGATGGTAACCATCAGTGAAATAGAGTGCTTAGATGGCGTGCACCGCATTGGTATCGCAACGTTAGACAACACCGCTTCATTGAATGCATTGACGTATGACATGTTAGTCCAACTTAACGATCAGCTTATCAAGTGGCAAGACGATCCGCATGTGACTTGTGTGGTACTCACTGGCGCTGGAGAAAAAGCATTCTGTGCTGGTGGTGATGTTCGAGCTATGTATCACGTCATGCATAACGAGAGTAAAGAAAAAATCGTAGAGTTCTGTACGAACTATTTCTCGTTGGAGTATGAGTGTGACTATCTCATCCACACTTACAACAAACCCATTATCGGTTGGGGAGAAGGTATTGTCATGGGCGGTGGGATGGGGCTTTTTATGGGAACCAGCCATAAAGTTGTGACAACAACATCACGCCTTGCTATGCCAGAAATCAATATTGGACTGTATCCTGATGTGGGAGGTACGTGGTTTTTAAGCCAGATAGATCCGCAAGTGGGTTTATTCCTCGGGTTGACAGGTTCAATGGTAAATTCAAGTGACGCTGTCACTATTGGTTTGGCCGATTGGTCACTGTTGGAAGAGCAGTATCCCACCTTACTGGATGAGCTAAAGCGGCTCCAGTGGGGCAAAGAAGATGCGAAAGAGTTGGTAACTGCACTACTACAGTTAATGGAAGAACAAGTTATTGATAGCAAACCAACCACGCAAATTTGTCCATACTTAGATCAGATAGAGGAAGCGTGCAAAGGCTTTGATCTTAATGCGATAGCACAGCGAATCATGGCTATCGAAGGGAATAGCCAGTGGATAGAAAACGCGAAACAAACGTTCGCATCGGGTAGTGCGATCACCGCGCATATTTGCTTTAGACAAGTGAAAGAGTACCACAGCTTACCGCTTGCAGATTGTTTCCGTTTAGAGTTGAGTTTGTCGGTTCGCAGTGCCTTATTAGGTGAGTTTAAAGAGGGCGTCCGTTCTCGGCTTATTGACCGGGATGGCGAACCTAACTGGATGTTTAACAGTGTCAGTGAAGTCGATGAAGATGTCATCGATACCTTGTTTACCTCACTTTGGCCGGATGACGAACATCCGCTTGCTGATTTGGGTGAACAAACACTAGGTCAATAAGGAGAATGATCATGAGTACCATCGCATTTATCGGTTTAGGAAGAATGGGGCATCCGATGGCGCAAAACTTACTCGCGTCTGGATTTAACGTGCAAGTATTCGATGTCGATAGCGAAGCCGCAAAGCAACTAGTACCTTTTGGTGCGGTGGTGGCGAGCTCTATTGAGGAAGTCGTGGATGGTGCTAGCACAGTCATCACGATGCTACCAGCAGGGTCTCACGTTCGTTCCGTGTATCTTGGTGACTTACATGGTGGCGTAGGTGTCCTCAATCTTGTCTCGCCAAGTACCTTGATGATTGATTGTTCAACCATTGATCCGGACTCTGCGCGATTAGTCGCCAATGAAGCGGCAAATAAACGCGTGTTGTTTGTCGACGCGCCCGTTTCGGGGGGCGTTGCTGGCGCTAAAGCGGCGACATTAACCTTTATTGTTGGTGGTTCGGATCAAGCGTTTTCTAAAGCCAATGCCATTTTGCAGTATATGGGAAAAAATGTTTTCCATGCTGGCAAAGCAGGCGATGGTCAAATGGCGAAAATCTGTAACAACCTTATGCTCGGCATTTTAATGTCTGGTACGTGCGAGGCATTAAACCTAGGTATCGATCATGGACTCGATCCAAAAGTGCTATCAAACATCATGCTGCAAAGCTCTGGCCGAAATTGGGCATTGGAGCTTTACAATCCTTGCCCAGGCGTGATGGACAGTGCGCCAGCCAGTCACGATTACCAACCGGGCTTTATGAGCAAACTCATGCTGAAAGATCTCGGCTTGGGGTTAGATGCGGCGTTACAAACACATTCTTCGGTTCCGATGGGGTCGTTAGCGCGCAACTTATATTCTTTCCACAACGCGAGCGGCCACGGCGAGCTCGATTTCTCAAGCTTATTTGAGTTATACAAGAGTAAGAAAGGCTAGACCGAGTTTTGTGACAAACCAGCCCGAGATGGTGACGTAAAACGCGCATCATTTCGGCCAACTTAGACTGGTTGAGATAGAGAACATTACGAGCTATGGAGTGCACCAATATGGACATAAAAAGTAGTGTTATTGCCATTACAGGAGCAGGGCAGGGGCTTGGGCAAATGATGGCCATTACCCTTGCTCAAGCTGGCGCTGATTTAGCGTTGTTGGATGTAAACGCCAGTGGCTTAATGGAAACACAAGAGCAGTGTCGAATGCTGAGTGCGAAAGCGTTGACATATCAAGTGGATGTTACCAACGAAATCGACGTTGAAACCACGTTTGAAGCGATTATCCAAGATTTTGGTCAACTCAATGGGTTAGTCAATAACGCTGGCGTATTAAGAGATGGGTTACTTGTAAAAGCAAAAGATGGCGTGATCAGTAAGATGTCTTTGGATCAATTCAATTTGGTCATGAACGTTAACGTGACAGGAACATTTTTGTGTGGGCGTGAAGCTGCCGTCAAGATGATTGAGAGTGGATCCCAAGGCGTTATCATCAATATTTCTAGTGTTGCGAGAGCAGGAAATATCGGACAAACCAATTATTCTGCGTCAAAAGCGGCGGTCGCGACCATGGCGACAACATGGGCCCGTGAGCTCGCAAGATACGGTATTCGCGCGGCGGCGGTTGCACCAGGTGTAGTACACACCGCGATGGCAGAGCAAATGAAACCCGAAGCCATAGAGCGATTAGAAAAGATGATCCCAGTTGGCAGGATGGGCGAAACAAGCGAAATCGCGCATGCAGTAAAATACATTATTGAGAGTGATTACTTTACTGGCAGGGTTTTAGAAGTGGATGGCGGTATTCGTATGTAAGTGACTACTGAAATAAGGCTCTGATAGACCTGAATAATAAGTTTCTTTCCATTTCAGCATTTTCTATGTTGTGGAGTGCCAATTCTGCGCAACCCAAATGTATTTACAACTTATGTTTGGATTTACCTTGAGAATGATTTCTCACAATCCAATAAAGAGATGTAAATACCACTCAAATATTAAGTGAAATCATTAATTTGATGTTGATCACACTTTTGGTTTTTTAGTTTCCGCTTCTCATTAAGGCTATCTGCGTAAATGAAGTTGATAGTCAGTCTCATCAATTTTAAGTTTCAACTATTTGTTTTTAAATAATTAATTGTTGAAGCACGAGAAATTCGTGTTGAGGTTAATATTCTATTTAAAGTGTGTAACTTCCATTAATGGAAGGTTAGTTTCCAGTTGTGGCTAATGAGCTTTAACTTTTTACTCCTCATAATGCGCCAAATGTAACATAGTGTTTCAAAGTGTAACAATAAACTCACACTAAGAGTGTGGTTTTGATCTCCACTCAATTCCGTTTTGTTTCGCTCTGAACCCGACGTTACTCATGCTCAACACATAAACATTCTAATGACTATAACAACTGGTTCTTGGCTTGATACCAATCATATCGTAGCAAATAACGGTTCATTCTAGCTGGTTAAATGCTTGATGACGAAGTTGAAAAATTGTAAGTAGAATAACTACTTATCGAAGTTTCTTCTTGTTCTCATACATTACCTCTGCGCAATTTGTGAGCTCTTATTTACTTTGATTGGCATCTGCTTTGAAACCAGACAACCATCGAGAAAGTTAATGGAAGCCTCAAGATATAAACGCATCTTGTCGAGGGGAAGTTTGGCGTCCGTCATACTTATGCTCTCAGGATGTAATTCAGCTTTACTTGACCCCAAAGGTGCCATTGGTGTGCAAGAAAAAGAGTTAATTATTACTGCTCTTTTGCTGATGTTGATCGTTGTAATCCCTGTGATTTTAATGACGATTTACTTCGCTTACCGATACCGCGCCTCTAATACTGAAGAAGAGTACGCACCCGAGTGGTCACACTCGACCAAAATCGAAGTGGTGGTATGGACAATTCCAATCATCATCATTGCGATTCTTGCGACGATCACATGGCGTTCAACTCATGAACTAGAGCCATCCAAACCTTTGGAAAGTGATGTTAAACCAATGACCATCGAAGTGGTGTCACTCGATTGGAAATGGTTGTTCATATATCCAGAAGAAAACATTGCGACGGTGAACTATGTGGCGTTCCCGAAAGACGTGCCAGTGCAGTTCAAACTGACTTCGGACAACATCATGAACGCGTTTTTCATCCCTCGCTTAGGTACACAGATCTACGCGATGCCAGGAATGGTAACCAAGCTCAACCTGATAGCGAACCACGAAGGTGACTACAAGGGTTTTGCATCGAACTACAGCGGCGAAGGCTTTTCGCAAATGAAGTTCACAGCTTCAGCAATGTCTGATCGTGCTGCGTTCCTAAATTGGGTGCAGAAAGTGAAGGCGAGCCCTGATCGTATTGAAGATTGGGAGCAATACAGCTCACTGGCAGCGCCAAGTATCGCAGAGCCAGTCACTTTGTTCTCTAGCGTTCCTCCGTTCTTGTTCACCGACGTTGTGACTCAGCATCCTGGTTCAATGAACTGTTTGCCTGAAAACCAAGGATAATCGTAATGTTTGGAAGATTAACTCTTGATTCAGTTCCATTCCACGAACCTATTATTGTCATCACCCTAGCGGTTGTGGCGCTGGTTGGTTTAGCCGTAGTTTACGCGGTGACCAAAGCCGGAAAGTGGCAATATTTGTGGAATGAATGGTTTACTTCAGTAGACCATAAAAAACTTGGCTTCATGTACATCGCAGTAGCGATGGTGATGCTTGTTCGTGGTTTTGCTGACGCAGTCATGATGCGTAGTCAGCAACTCCTTTCTTCTGCGGGTGAAGCAGGTTACTTACCACCGCATCACTACGATCAAATTTTTACTGCCCATGGCGTGATCATGATCTTCTTCGTAGCGATGCCATTGGTCATTGGTCTGATGAACATCATCGTGCCATTGCAGATTGGTGCGCGTGACGTAGCTTTCCCGTATCTGAATAACTTGAGCTTCTGGCTGTTTGTTGTAGGTGTCATCCTAACAAACATGTCTCTCGGCTTAGGTGAATTTGGTCGTACAGGTTGGCTAGCGTATCCGCCGCTTTCAGGTATTGAGGCTAGCCCAGGAGTCGGGGTCGACTATTGGATTTGGGCGCTGCAGATATCAGGTGTTGGTACGACGTTAACAGGCGTGAACTTCTTCGCGACCATTTTGCGTATGCGTACACCGTCTATGCCAATGATGAAGATGCCAGTTTTCACTTGGGCATCTCTATGTGCAAACATTTTGATCATCATTTCATTCCCAATCCTAACGGTGACTATCGCTCTGCTTACGCTGGATAGATACCTAGGCATGCACTTCTTTACCAATGATCTTGGCGGCAACGTAATGATGTACGTCAACCTGATTTGGGCTTGGGGCCACCCAGAAGTGTACATTTTGATCTTGCCAATTTTTGGTGTGTTCTCAGAAGTCACCGCAACCTTCTCACGTAAAAAGTTGTTCGGTTACACATCGCTAGTTTGGGCTACCGTAGTTATCACGATTCTTGCCTTTGTCGTTTGGCTACACCACTTCTTTACGATGGGGTCTGGCGCGAACGTAAATGCCTTCTTCGGTATTGCCACGATGATCATTTCTATCCCAACTGGGGTGAAGATCTTCAACTGGCTATTCACCATGTACAAAGGCCGCATCCGCTTTACGACGCCAATGATGTGGACGGTGGGTTTCCTGATCACCTTTACTGTTGGTGGTATGACGGGCGTACTAATGGCTGTTCCGGGCGCAGATTTCGTTCTGCATAACTCAGTATTCCTTATCGCTCACTTCCACAACGTTATCATCGGTGGTGTGGTGTTTGGATGTTTCGCTGCGATCACTTACTGGTTCCCGAAAGCGACCGGTTTCACCATGAATGAAACTTGGGGCAAACGTGCGTTCTATCTTTGGATTATTGGTTTCTTAATGGCGTTCCTGCCGCTTTACGCGCTGGGCTTTATGGGGATGACTCGTCGTTTAAGCCAAGATATCAACCCAGAATACTTCCCACTGTTGTCGATTGCCGCAGCAGGTACGGTTGTGATTGCGCTGGGCGTATTGTCTCAGTTCATCCAAATTTACGTGAGTATCCGTGACCGCGAGCAAAACCGTGATTTAACTGGTGACCCGTGGGGTGGTCGTACTCTTGAGTGGGCAACATCGTCTCCACCGCCGTTCTACAACTTTGCGCACCTACCAAAAGGTGATGTGCTAGATGCCTTCTGGTACCAGAAACAAAGTGGCGAGTTCGATCCAACTAAAGAAGTGGAATACGAACGTATTCATATGCCAAAAAACACGGCAACAGGCATCTACGTGTCGGCTTGGTCGCTCCTATTTGGCTTCGGCATGATTTGGTACATCTGGTGGCTAGCGGCGGCAAGTTTGGTCGGTATTATCGTGACGTGTATTCAGCATAGCTATAACGATGATGTGGATTACTACGTGGAAGTTGAAGAGATCAAAGCAATTGAGGCCGAACGTCGAGCTCAGCTTGAAGAAGCGAAGAAAAACTCAGTGAAAGACAGCGAAAGTAAAGATGATCTGGAGGTGACGTATGCAAACTAATATCGCAGCACATCACGACCATGATCACCACCATGACACGAATGGCAACAAGCTATTTGGCTTCTGGGTTTACCTGATGAGTGACTGTGTACTGTTTGCGACCTTGTTCGCGACGTACGCTGTGCTGTCGAGCAATTCAATTGCAGGCCCAACAGGTAAAGACATTTTCGAACTCCCATTCGTGTTTGTCGAAACCATGCTGCTGCTGTTTAGCAGTATCACATTTGGTTTTGGCATTATCGCGATGAAGCGCAACAACGTTGCTGGTCTCAAACGCTGGATGTTAGTCACGTTCGCGCTTGGTCTTGGCTTTATCTGTATGGAGGTCTATGAGTTCCATCACCTGATTGAAGAAGGCTATGGGCCACAAACAAGTGCATTCCTATCGGCATTCTTTACGTTGGTTGGTACGCACGGCCTGCACGTAACCTTTGGTCTGATTTGGTTAGCGGTAGCGTATCATCAACTGTCGACGAAAGGTCTGAACGACAATATGGCAATGCGCTTTAACTGCTTAAGCCTATTCTGGCACTTTCTAGATATCGTTTGGATTTGTGTCTTTACCATCGTTTACTTACTGGGGGTAATGTAATGGATCAACATGTAGAAACCAGTGCGTCAGATTACGTGAAAGGCTTTATTGCCTCACTGATTCTGACGGTAATTCCGTTCTACTTTGTTTGGACGAAATCATTACCAGATACAACGACCTATGCGATTCTATTTGGATGTGCATTAGTGCAGATATTTGTTCACTTTAAATACTTCTTGCACATGGAAACAAAAACATCCGACGGACGTTGGAACCTTGTATCACTGATGTTTACCGCCATTGTTGTACTTATCCTTATCGCTGGCTCGGTATGGATCATCTACAACATGAACGTCAACATGAAGTTGTAGGTCAAGGTATGCTGAAAAGTTATTTGTCTATCACTAAACCGGGCATTATTTTCGGCAACCTGATTTCTGTTGCGGCGGGGTTCTTCCTCGCCGCAAAAACAGAACCAGCCAGTCTAATGTTGTTCGTTACGACGTTAGTTGGTGTTGGGTTAGTCATCGCTTCAGGTTGTGTGGTGAATAATATTTTCGATCGTGATATTGACCAAAAGATGGCACGTACACGAAATCGTGAAACAGTGAAAGGCAACATCAATATCGATATTGCGTTTGTTTATGCACTTGCTTTATTGCTGGTAGGAACCGCACTGTTATTTATCCGAGTGAATCCACTATCCGCTGTCGTCGTGTTGCTTGGCTACGTGTATTACGTGTTCTTTTACACGATGTGGTACAAACGTAACTCGGTGTATGGAACCTTAGTGGGAAGTATCTCAGGCGCAGTTCCGCCATTGGTGGGTTACTTGGCGGTAACAAACTTCATTAGCTTGGAAGCGATTTTACTCTTTACCATGTTCTGTCTCTGGCAAATGCCGCACTCGTATGCCATTGCCATGTTCCGCATGCAAGACTACCGAGAAGCCGGGATTCCCGTATTGCCAGTTAAAGAAGGCATTCATAAAGCGCATCGACACATGAAAGCGTATGTCGTGGCTTTTGGGGCAGCATCATTGGGGTTATTTTTACTAGGTGAAGCCGGGTATGAATACTTAGCGGTTGCAGCGGTTGTTTGCTTTATGTGGACGAAAGTGACCTTTCGCAGCATTGATGAGAACAACTACATCGCTTGGTCAAAGTCGGTGTTTAAAGTCTCACTGCTAGTGGTGATGGGGATCAGTGGTGTGCTTGGTGTCGAGTTGATTCCTCTAGCTCTGTAACAACCAGACCTAAGCGTTTGCTACGCGCCAATATCTTTTGCTGCTGAATGCATGAATGACCTTACCTAGAAGTAAGGTCATTTAACTTTCTATTGTCCTTTATTTTCCCTGTTCCTCCTCTAGCTTCACTATCACGTATTCATATCTAAAAGCAAAAACAACCAGTGTGTAAAACATAGTAGATCGCGCGTTTCCGCTGACGCGTAATAATGCCAAGAGATAGCGACGATTAAGCTAAAAGTATAAACAGCGCAATAACTCTACTTACCATATGAGAATTCAATATCGATAGTTTGTAATGTAAACATTTGGGGTAGTGCTAGTTCCCATAGCAGCATACAAACTAACAATGTGAATGTTTAAGTTGAATCACCAGCTAGCGAAATACAAAAGTTTTACGACTGAAAGTGGGTGAGGAAGCATCTTAACTCCAGTGAAATGAACACGATTAAGAATCATCCTTTTACATAATCTAAAAACTCACTAAACCTTAACCCAGATTAAAGTTTTGTCGTCTCCGAGGCATTAAGGTGCGCCTGTAGTTCGCAGGTCTCAAGGATTCAGAGAAGGAACAGCCATACATCGTGTATCGCTGTTCCTTTTTCGTTCTTGTTTACTTGCGAAAAGATAAAACATAAAGACAACTTTAAGAGGACTGGTTTTGAGCATTTTGTTTTCCGAAGCCCGCATTGGCAACATGACCCTAAAGAACCGTTTTGTGAGAAGCGCAACGTGGGAGAACATGGCGACCGAAGATGGTCACATGACGGCAAAGCTTTACGATATTTACGAAACGCTTGCGAAAGGGGAGGTTGGGCTTATTGTCACGGGTTATGCCAATATCGTTGAAGAAGAGAAACCCAACGCAGGTATGATGGGGATCTACAACGACTCTTTTATTGAAGAATACAAAAAGCTAACAGAGCTAGTACATCAACAAGATTCTAAAATCGTGATGCAAATTGCTTACGGTGGCACCAAAACCACCCATAACGTCGGTGAGCGTGTCATCTTCGCTCCGAGTGACGTGCCTGAGCGTGGTACAAATACGCAAGGCAAAGCGATGACAAAGGACGAAATCGACTACATCGTAAAGGCATTCGCATTGGCGAGTAAACGTGCTCAAGACGCTGGTTTTGACGGCGTAGAGATTCATGCGGCGCACACTTATTTAATTAACCAGTTTTTAAGCCCGTACTATAATCGTCGCGAAGACGAATATGGTGGTGACTTAGAAAATCGCATGCGCTTTCTTTTAGAAATTTACTCTGAAACCAGAAAGCTGGTTGGAAGCGAATTTCCGATCCTCGTTAAACTGACGGCAACAGAGTTCTTTGACGGCGGTTTAACGTTCGATGAAACTCGCGTCGTCTGTAAGAAACTTGAAGAAGTAGGCGTTGATGCGATCATCGTATCTGGCAATGTTCACGGCAAAGCAAACGAACTTGTTGGTCAAACGTTCGATGGTTACAGACTACAAGAAGAAGGTTACTTTCACGAATATGGTCACGTGATCAGTCAGGACGTTAGCATACCGGTGATTACTGTCGGCGGGCTGAGCGACATTGATGCGATTGAGAAAATTGCAGAAAACACAGATATCCAATTTTTTGCTGTGTCACGCCCTTTATTGGCTGAGCCGCAGTTGATCAAACGTTGGAAAGAAGGCAATCGCGCACCATTAGATTGCGAACGTTGCTCAAAGTGTCGTACCAAGCGTGGTAACTTTTGCGTGGTGTATAAGAACCGAAATCGTCGCAAAAAATAGAACGAAGCGAATACACAAATACAAATTAGCCTCCACTCTGAATATGGAGGCTTTTAATTATCCGCATGTTAATCGAACCATTATCTATCTTCTTTTTGATAGTTTAAATAATGCACACAAAGATCGTGAAATGCTTTAGCTTGAGGCGAGATCGTGCGATCGGTTAACGTAAATATACCAATTTGCCTTTCAAGTGGTGGATCGATAAGCGGAATCCAAACCAAGCGTGTTTCATTGGTTGGGAAAGCAAGCTTCGGTAGGGTCGTGACACCAATCCCAAGTTCTAAGACAGAAAACAGCGAAGTAATATTTTCGACCGAATAGAGCGCTTGCTGACTCAGAGCTCTGGCTGGGGTTGGATCGAGAAGCGTACAGGTGCCGTTACGAATAAAAGGTTGTTCGAGCAAAGTTTGCCACTCGATTCCCTCTGTTTGATTGGCAATCGGGTTATCTTTTAAACACACCACGCCAATGGGGTCGGACAACAGCGGTGTAAAGTCAATGCCGCCCTCATCGAGGTGAGAGGGGTTACCGAGCGCCAAGTCGACTTCACCGGAGAGTAAGCGAGCCTCGACGCCCGCCGCGTTATCATCGATCAAGCTTACTTCTACATTTGGATACTGCTCGCAAAAGGCTCCCAATACGCTAGGGATGAGCTTCGCTGCAACAGAAGGAACGCTCGCAATTCGCACTCTCCCTTGCTGTCCGGCCGCGGCTGCTTTGAGATCGTTGTCTAGTGCACTGTAGATATTGAGAAACTGAACCACTTTGGGAAGACAAATTTCACCAAACGGGGTCAATTTGGTTTTGTTTCCGGGTTCAAACAGCGTTTGCCCTAGAATTTTTTCAAGCTCTTTTATCGATGTTGACAGTGCCGCCTGAGAACGATTTGCACGATGTGAAGCGGCTCGAAAGCCTCCTTCCTCGACTACCATCACAAAATGCATTAATTGTTGAAGCTTAATACTCATCCCTAATGCCTCCTAATCCCTTTATTTACGTTATTTTAAACAGGATGATAAGTTTAATTTATCAAATGTCAAAAATTTACCGTTAGATTTATCGCCTGCCAATGTGCATCATTTAACCATATTGAAACAAAGCTGTTACAAAGGTTGAAAGGCACGTGAATACTCCTACCAAAAAACACCCAGTTAAAACCAGTCTATTTGCTTCTAAAGCGCCGCTTGAATGGGCGATAGTCAACAACGGAACCCTGTATACGGCTCAAATTCCTATTGATGACACAGGCGCGGTTGTGGAAGGCGGTATCGAAGCACAAACACGTCAAACCTTTAACAATCTCATTCACACCCTGGAGTGTGCAGGGGAGTCTTTGCACTCGGTGTTGCAGGTCCTGATTTACGTGACCGACAGAGAATACTTAAAGACCGTTAACCAAGTGTACGCGGAATATTTTGAAGCGCCGTACCCAAATCGCGCCGCCATGGTGGTTGCAGGGTTAGCGCGAGAAGAGATGTTGGTGGAGTTTGTTGTCTACGCGTCGGCAAGCCAACCAGAATAAATCCAACGAGAATAATTAGAGATCAGTGAGTGAGTGGCTTGCCATCACAAATCGGAAGAACAAGGAAAGAACCATGACTTTTATTAACAATGTTCAAGCAGAAAAATCCCTCTATATAGCAGGTGAATGGCAATCGGGCATGGACACCATCGCCAATATTAACCCTTCTGATATCAGCGAAAACATTGGCGATTTCGCACAAGCGAGTGTGTCGCAAGTAGAGCAAGCGATTCAAGCGGCTAAATCAGCGCAGCCAGAGTGGGAAAAAACACCAATCGAGCGCAAACAAGCAGTGCTGCAAGCGATTGGTGATGAGCTCATTGCACGATGTGACGAATTGGGAACCTTGCTTTCGCGTGAAGAAGGTAAGCCATTTGCTGAAGGTCGAGGTGAGATTTACCGTGCTGGCCAATTCTTCCAATACTTTGCTGCTGAGGTACTGCGTCAAATTGGCGATAACGCTGCTTCCGTCCGTCCAGGTGTCTCCGTTGAAGTTACTCGCGAAGCCGTCGGCGTTATCGCCATTATCTCTCCTTGGAACTTCCCAACAGCAACAGCGGCTTGGAAAATCGCGCCAGCACTTGCGTTTGGCAACAGCGTCGTCTGGAAGCCTGCCAACCTAACCCCAGCAAGTGCCGTCGCGCTGACAGAGATTATCCATCGCCAAGGTTTACCTGCCGGCACGTTTAACCTCGTTTTGGGTAGCGGTTCGCAAGTCGGTAATACCCTTATCAATTCGAAGGAAGTGAACGGCGTGAGCTTCACTGGTTCTGTGGACACTGGCCGTAAAGTTGCAGCGGCAACCGCACCAAATTTTGTGCGTTGTCAGCTAGAGATGGGTAGCAAAAATGCGCTCGTAGTGGCAGATGATGCAGATATTCAGATTGCTGTCGAAGCGACAATCGCAGGCTCATTCTCGGGTGCAGGTCAAAAGTGCACCGCGTCTTCTCGTCTTGTGGTTATGGACGGAATTCACGACGCGTATGTTGAAGCGCTAATCAAACGCATGAGCGAACTTAAAGTGGGTCACGCACTGGAAGAGGGCGTGTTCATGGGCCCTGTGGTTGATGGTAACCAGCTGAATGCGAACTTTGAGTGGATCGAAAGCGCACGCCAAGCAGGCGCGGAGTTGGCTTTCGGTGGTGAGCGTCTGAGCCTAGAGCATGACGGTTACTACATGTCACCAACTCTGTTTTTAAATACACAGAATGGCTGGGAAGTGAACCAAGAAGAAGTCTTTGCGCCAATGGCGAGCGTGATTCGCGTTTCTGATCTGGATGAGGCAATTGCAGTCGCGAACGATACGCGCTTTGGCCTGACAGGCGGCATTATCACGCAAAGCTTGCGTAATAGCGCGATCTTCAAACAGCAAGTCCAAACGGGCTGCGTCATGGTTAACTTGCCAACTGCGGGTACAGATTATCACGTTCCATTTGGTGGTCGTAAAGAATCTAGCTTTGGTCCTCGTGAGCAAGGTCAGTACGCCAAAGAGTTCTACACCGTAGTGAAAACCGCTTATCAGCGTCCTTACTAAGATCGGCAGGGTAACTGATGGTGTCAGTTGCCCGCACGAAAAGGCTAAGAAATTGTTTAAGGAGTGGTTATGTACCAACAACGGATTGTGATTGACGGATTGCAGTACTGCAATTGGGATCGAGAGTATTTCCAAACGCTTAAGGCGAGTGGTATTACCGCCGTTCATGCCACCATCGTCTACCACGAAACTGCGCGCGAAACCTTAACGCGTTTTGCTGAATGGAACTTGCGCTTCGAGCAAAATGCGGACCTCATCATGCCTATTTATTCAATGGCAGATGTAGAAAAAGCCAAAGCAGAAGGCAAAGTCGGCATCTTTTTCGGCGCGCAAAATTGCTCACCAATCGATGATGAAATTGGTCTGATTGAAGTGATGCGCCGCCAAGGTCTGCTGATCATGCAACTGACCTACAACAACCAAAGCTTACTGGCGACAGGTTGTTACGAACAAAACGATTCCGGCGTAACTCGCTTTGGTAAGCAAGCGATTGAAGAGATGAACCGAGTCGGGATGATCATTGATATGTCCCACAGCGCGGAGCGTTCGACGTTGGAAGCTATCGAGCTCTCTTCGCGTCCAATTTGTATCAGCCATGCTAACCCGACGTTTGCGCATGACGCACTGCGCAACAAGTCCAACACCGTGATCAAAGCACTGACGGAGCGCGGTGGTTTGATTGGATTCAGTTTATATCCATTCCATTTGCCAAATGGCAGCCAGTGCACGCTGGATGATTTCTGCCAGATGGTTGCGAAAACCGCAGACATGTTTGGCGTTGACCATTTAGGTATCGGTAGCGATTTGTGCCTAAATCAGCCGCAACAAGTGTTGGAGTGGATGCGCAACGGGCGTTGGTCAAAAGCGATGGATTACGGCGAAGGTTCAGCAAGTAACTCGGGATGGCCAGATGCGCTGCCATGGTTCTGCGGCAGCGCAGGGATGGAGAACATCTACAACGGATTAATGGGTCATGGATTCAGTGAATCTGAGGCAGGAAAAATATTGGGTGAAAACTGGTTCAACTTCCTTAAAGAAGGATTAGAGCCTATTTCATAGCATTCCCCAAAGTAGGAACCGCCTGCCCATATAATAACAATACGGCAGGCGTAAAACTCACATTTGTAGTCAGTCTTCGGCTGCTGCAAAGAACCTCTGGAGCCAGAGTATGTCTGATTTAACCAATAGCATGAAAGCTTCCACGATGAGCGTGTCATCGGGCAAGTCAAAAGCAACACACAACACATCAACAACAGAAAACACGACGGACAAATTAGGACTGAATAACCCGGCCTTTTGGTATAGCGGTGGTTTCATCGCGTTGTTCGTTGCTATTGCACTTTATGACGGCGAGCTGTTATCTACGATCGTTAACGCTGGCTTTGGCTGGGCAGTTCAGGTATTTGGTCCATACTGGCAGTTACTGCTGCTTCTCACTTTTCTTATTGGTCTTGGCTTGGCTGCAGGGCGAACAGGCAAGGTGATGTTGGGCGGGATTGCAAAACCAGAAATGGACTCTTTCCGCTGGATGGCGATTATTTTCTGTACCTTATTGGCTGGTGGTGGTGTTTTCTGGGCCGCGGCTGAGCCTATCGCACACTATGTTAGCCCACCCCCTTTGTACGGCGCGCAAGATAACCCGCAGCAAGGTGCGGTGAATGCGTTGTCACAATCCTTTATGCACTGGGGCTTTCTAGCTTGGGCGATTGTAGGTAGCTTAACTTCCATCGTGGTGATGCACCTACATTACGACAAAGGTTTACCACTAAAACCACGTATTTTGCTTTACCCAGTCTTGGGCGAACGAGCACTTAAAGGCCAACTCGGTGCATTGATTGACGCGTGCTGCATTATCGCGGTAGCCGCGGGCACCATCGGGCCCATTGGGTTTCTAGGCTTGCAGGTTAGCTACGCGTTAAATGCGCTGTTTGATATTCCTGATGGTTTTACCACTCAGCTTATCATCATCTTGTTTGCGATTGCGCTTTACACCTTGTCAGCACTCAGTGGATTAAGCCGAGGCATGCAACTGCTTAGTCGTTACAACGTGATTCTGGCAATGGCATTGATGGTTTACATCCTGTTTTTTGGCCCTACGAATTTTATCTTTAACGGATACATTCAAGGTGTAGGGAGCATGCTGGATAACTTTATCCCAATGGCGACCTACCGTGGTGATGAAGGTTGGCTAAGCTGGTGGACAGTATTTTTCTGGGGCTGGTTCCTTGGTTATGGTCCGATGATGGCAATTTTTATTGCGCGTATTTCCCGTGGTCGAACTATCCGACAAGTCATTTCCACCATCAGTATTGTGGCTCCGTTAACCACCTGTTTTTGGTTCACGATTGTGGGCGGCTCAGGTCTTGCGTTTGAAATTGCTGAACCGGGTAGCGTGAGTGCGGCGTTCGAAGGCTTTAACCTGCCAGGTGCTTTGCTTGCGGTGACTCAGCAACTACCAATGCCAATGCTGACTTCAATTCTATTTCTGATTTTAACCACGATCTTCATCGTCACGACGGGCGACTCAATGACCTACACAATCAGTGTCGTGATCAGTGGTGAAACGGAGCCGAATGCGATCATCCGTACCTTTTGGGGCGTAATGATGGGTGTGACGGCACTAATCCTGATTTCTCTTGGCTCTGGTGGCATCTCTGCACTGCAATCTTTCATTGTGATTACCGCGGTTCCGGTTTCGTTGATTCTGTTACCGTCACTTTGGAATGCGCCGCAAATCGCAATCAAAATGGCGAAAGAGCAAGGGCTATAACAATTATCTAATTCAAACAACGTGGAGCTTGTGCGGGTGTTTTCCTCCTGCATCCGCACAAACCCTAGTATTCTTACAATAACAAATAGGTGGTGAGCAAAATGGATGCACATCGTTCTACTTATACGGAAGCAACTATGCGCGATGCAGCGATTGTCATGGCAGCCGAAAGGCTTGGCGCAATGCACCAAAACCGAATCAGCTTTGTACGCAGTCTGATTCGTAATATGGCAAGCCAAAACTGGCAAGTAACCAAGCATGAGTGGCAGCTTTGTCCTCGTGGTTATGGTCATGTGATTTACAAATTGACCACGCCAGAGCACGTTTATCATTTGGTGGTATTCTGTGATGAAATTGCCGACGACGAGCGTAATGATCGCGTAATTGCTGAAAAGTGGGACGTCACATTTGCACTGGTTCAAGGCGATGTTGATGTTACTTTGTTGGAAAGATTGCGAGAAAATGTACCGCTGCAAGAAGCGGGACGTAATCCAAACAACGTACTTGTTCTTGCTCGCGCAAACAAAAGTGTGCGCGTGTTTGAGCACATTGTTAGCGCGCTTTCTCAAGGCGAGCAGCCTGAGCCGAAAGAGTTAGCGGAAGTGGGTTATATCCTGCGTACCACAGCTGTTTATGGTAACGGAAAGTTTGGTATCGCCGATTTCAAACTGTTAGAGAACAACTCAGATTTCAGCCAGTCTTTTAGTGCGCAAATGTGTGCCGTATATATGTTGCGTGAATTCAGCCTAGATTGGGTGCACTATCTGGCACTTCAACAAGGTGGCGACAACGCGGTGGCTTTGCATCGTGGCTTGCAGCGCTACCTTGGTGTCGGCAATGCGACTGGCTTAGGCATGGCTCCATACTTGATTAATCACCCGTGCATCGTTGACCAATGGATGACCTCTCGCGAACGTGCGGTAGCGCGAGTCTTTGCGATGCCATGTGAAGCTTCATTCCATGCTCCTTTGCAAGGATTACTACAAAAAGCACAGCGTCATTTAGAGCAAGTCATCACCATTAATGAACATCAAGACAGGCTCAATCATCAAGCGATATCAGACATCAAACAACTGCTATCAGAGCTAACAACGTTAATGGCATCACATCCGAATTGGGCGAGTTTGGTCGAGCATAAGAAAACAATGAGTGTGGAAGCCCAAGAAATCCTCACCTCTTGCTTGATCGAACTCTACCCATCTTTAGTGGATGAATTTGCTAGCCAAATGAATACGGATGAAACGTTATCTATTCCGGGCGGGAAAAAGATCCAAGATTTACTGGAAGTGTTGCAAAGCAAGTACCGCTGGGCGATTGATGCGGATTACTCACTGGCCGAGAACAATTATTGGTTCTGGTATCGTTCACAAGACAAAGAAGAGCCAAGGCTTGGTGTTCGTGGCGAGGAAGCAGGAGAAGAAAAAGAGCTGCCGCTTGATATCGGCAGACAAGTGAATCGCTTGTACCACGCTTTGCTTGGTTGTGATGAAGAAATGTCCGTAGCAGAGTTTCTGTTGCAAAATCCGACTTATCGTTCGATCACACGTCGCGTATGGACGCTAGGCAACCGTGCGATGGGGGATATTCAAATGAACGTGCTGCGTAAAGATGCGTTACCAATGCACTTACTGCGCTGTAAATTGGCGATCTTTGGTGCGACTAAGTTTGATCCGCGCTCGGATCGTTGGGTTCGAGTAACTTTCTTCCAAGGTGCGCCGTTGTTAGATGAAATTCACGATCCTAAACTGGCAGACACATGGATTTTCCCTAGCATGCCGCCGCGTGACGAAATTGCGCAAAGTGACAATCAAAAAATCAACGGAGGATTTGCATTATGATCGTCTCTCACAACGAATTGGTGGCCGCGGTTAATAAGGCATTTCTTGGCATGCGCCGTCACTGTGGTGAGGCGGATGTCATTGCGAACATGGTGGCGGACTTGCAAATGGTTGGCTTACATGGAGTTCGCCATTTTAATAACGCCAGTCTGTTTCTTGGGTTAGATTCAGACTGCGCCGTATCGGTGACCAACAGTACGCCGTCAAACATAGAGGTAGAACTGCACAACGGGAGTGTAGCGTGTCATTTACCCGCTGTGTTGGATTTCGCACTTGAGAAAATGATTAACCGTAAGTCGATTACTATCACGTTGACGCAGTGCCATAACCGTTGGCTAGGTTTTAGTGAGTTGTTGAAGCTCTCTGCAAAAGGCATTGCGTGCCGTGCACAATGGGTCAATGGCTCAAGTCCCAAGCGAACGCTTTATGTGTTAAACCGTGGACGAATCGCACCAGAAGTCTTTTTCTCGGATCAGTTTGATGGGCATGATACGGATTTGCATAGTATGGTTATCGAGCTCTCCGTGAACGATTTCGATATCGAGAAAAGTGCACAAGGGTATACCACCCACATTGAAGGTGATGAGTTAAGCCGCACGCAACAAGCTTCTTGGCAAAATGGTATCTTTGTCGAGGACCAAGAATGGGAAACACTGAAACAAACCGCAACCGCGTTGCTGGTGGAGAACAGTGAGCGTTCTATGCTCGGTGCTGGTGGTGTGGTTTAAGCGATGAAAGGCGATGATTCCAAGTAGAAGTGATGAAGGCTGCTGTTTAGCGGCCTTTTTTGTGCGCGATGTTCAGTCACTTCTGAAGTTCAAAGACTATGATTACCGTTATCCGCAAGATGGAGCAACACAGGTAAGAAAAATGGATCTGCAAGAGAATAAAAGAAATGCCATTGCGTTTTACGAAACCGCCTATCGAGGTAATCCAAGAAAAGCGGTTGAAGACTATGTTGGCGATGAGTACATTCAGCACAATCCATTAGTTGGAAATGGCCCCGAGGCTTTTATCGAGTATTTTGAGCGGATGCAAAATGAGTATCCCAATAAAGACATTACGTTTGTGCGAGCCATTGCTGAAGGGAACTTGGTGGCACTACACACTCACCAAACATGGCCTAATGATATTGAATACGTGACAATGGATTTCTTTCGTTTTGATCACAATGGGAAGATCGTCGAACATTGGGACGCTCTGCAAGAGATTCCTAAAGAAACATTGAATGGTCACACCATGTATTAACGAGTCGTTGACGAGTCTCCCATGCCGTTTATTCAAACGGTATGGGAGGTTAAATGATTTGTGGCACTTTAAGTATTAATCATCAAAGCGCTTTTTCGATTCTCACCGCGACGTCTTCAGATACCCAGCCTTTCCACAAGTCAGGGTAGGTATTAAAGAAGTAAAACATCGCTTCTTCACCGTCCGCGTAGTTATCTTCCATCCAGGCCAGCATTTCACTCATTTGCTCGTTGGTAAATCCGCGTTTCTGCAAGTACGCGAATGCTTGGGGTTCTTTGCTCGCAAACGCCTCAGTTGTTACTGTGCGAACTGGAGAAGGTGGGTACATTGTTACTTTTGGTGAAGCGCAATCAGGCTGAGTGGTACAGTTGCGATACTCTTCTAAATCTGTTCCGCTACCAAAATCCACTTTGACCATATCATACTTGCCCAATACGGGGGTCGGTGACCAGTAGTAACCAAACCAAGGCATTTTGCGATCATAGGCTTTGGCGATGGTGCCAGCTAATGCTGCGCCAGAGCCTGGGTCAACCATCTCAAAGCCGTGCTCACTTAACCCTAATGCATTAAACAAGTGACCGGAGGTGATTTGGCATGTCCAACCAGCAGGGCAGCTATAAAACGCGAACTTGTCATCATCCTCTGGGTGTTCAAATAGTTTGGCGTGCTTGATGACGCCTTCTATCGTCGCGAGTTCTGGATACTGTTTTACCAGATAGGCGGGAACCCAAAACCCTTCTTCACCACCATTGACAAGCGATTCACTAGCGATGCGCAAGCGTTTATCCGCAATTCCTTTATCAAGTGCTTCTTTAATGCCGTTTGTCCATAACTCTGGCGCAACGTCAGGCTGCCCCTTTTCAATCATAGAGGTGCCCGTAGGAACGCTATCACCAGGGATCAACTCCGCATCGCACTGGTAGCCTTCATTTAAGACAAATTGGTCGATGTGCGCCATTAAGCTGGCCGAATTCCAATTCATATCCGCGATGGTTATTTTTCCACATTCATCCGCATTTGCATGAGTTGATAATGCTGAGAGCAGCAGAACAGAGAGCATTGAAGGTGTCGTCTTCATGTGACTGAATTTCCTTGTCGTTGTCATTTACTTCAGTATATACATCGGTTTATAAAGATTCAGTGAACAAGTTTTTTTCAGTGACGTTAAGCATAAAAACGGCGATTTATGAAGTGTTTGGTGAGAAGGGTTTAAAGGGCGTTAATACAGCAAGAACACTCCTTCGTAGCCGCCAATCTCAATATGAGAAACATAGTCGCCGATGTTACCGTCTTGATCTACAGGTCGCATAGGCTCTGGAAGCACGATTGTCATCTTCGGTGAGGTGAAATAATCAATATTCTTGCCAAAGAAATCAGTTCGATACAACACTCGGCCTTTAGTGAATTCGCGGGCTAACACCATCTCCGTAGGACCATGCATCACCACGGTATCGTCTGAGTGATACGCAAAGTACGTATAGGTTGGTAACAAATCGATAGCGCCATTAGGCAAGTCAGGATGAGCCACTTTGCTCATAGAAGCATCTCCAATCACCGTGTAATCGGCGGAATAGGGCGTGCTGGTGGACATCATTAGCGGAGTCGCCTGATACCCATCTGGGATTTGATTGGTTGGCGTACCTAAATCGATGGCAAGCAAGGTGCTAGGTTGATAAGCAATATTCTTTGGTACGCCTGCCTTCCAGAAGTTGTCACTTGTTGTGTTATTACTTCCATATAAGTAGCCATTGTTCCACTGATTAAAGTAACTGCGCTCAGGGTGATAGTTTAAGTAGAACACTGCTAGTGCAGAGTATTGGTCCTGTTTCCAATTGTCTTCTGTGTTCCCAAAGTATTGAACGCGACCATAACGCGTGGTCGCTTGATAAATCACTTTCTGGCCCGCTTTGGCGAGTGCAGAGTTATCCCAAAATTTAGCCAAGCCAGCATAGCCACTAAAGCCGGTAGCAGGGAAAAGGTAGTGCTCGCGCAAGTACAAGGAGCCAGCGTTAACCAAGTGGTTTTGCCCATTACGACCGAATAAGTTTGCCGTACCTATGTTGAGGCCAATTAACGCATCTTCATCCAGCGTTGCCAGTTTATTCAAGAACGCCGAGAATTGCGCTTTGTACGCATCGTCAGCAGCTTGGCTACCCGCCACCAAACCAAGCTCATCCACCGTACCACCGGAATAAACGTAGAACTGATTTGCACCGAGTAACTTATTCGTGTCGTCGTTGTACGCACCATTTAAACCTTGTTTCGCCCATTCAGCTTGGTAATAGTGGCGCATTGTATTGGTAAAAACGGGATTGCCGAGATTGGTCAATGCCCAAGAAGAGGTTTGATTCCACATACGACCAAATGGAATAACGCGTGACTCCCAACGAAATCGTGCGGTTGCATTCTTATTTGAACGGTTTTTGTATTCATTCCAAGAAAGATAATTGTCTTGGTTTCGATCTGCAGATTTGTCGAAGCCACGAATTTTACGCCAGCGTTGAATGGTTTGACCTTCAGGTGTCTCCGTTGGTGCTCCTGAGATATTCACGGCAGGGAAGCTATCTTTGAGTTGAATGTTTTCGAGACGTGGGCGGTTTTCTATGTTGTCGTCATGCCAAGTAATTTTCGCAACGTAAAGGCGGCCGCCGTCGCGTAAAAAGGTGGAGCCAAAGTACTGACCGCCACCATAAGTTTTTCCGCTACCATCATGCGTTGTAGCGCGAACCCAATCCAAAGGAACAGACCAGCTTACTGTTTGGTTTTTAGTTATGTTCTCAGTTTTGTCTTTTTTAATCGCGAAGCTTTTCCATTCAGTTACCTGACCAAACGAGTCGATAGCAGGAGGGTATTCAATCGTAAAGCTGCCACCCTGAGCAAACTGAGAAAACGTAAAGGTTAAGCGGTCGAACTTCTCTGAGTGATAAACATAGAGGGCACCACCATTATTCGCCTGACCGAATACATCAGCATCCCATGGCGGTGGTTGATATAGCCAAAAACCGGCGTGGTCAGCGCTGGCGGTATAGCCAACGATCATCGGTTTTCGATTGAGTAGAGTATTCTCGCCATGGCTTGAGTCGACTTCAGCTAGGATAGTGTCTTCAGAAAAGTGGAGAAAGAAATCTTCGTAGTCAACTCCATTCAGTTCTGCTTGGTTACGTATATCGTTTTCCAGCCAACCTGAGTTAAGTTCCAGCTTTTGGTTGTACATGTAACCAAGCGCTTTTACACGCTCGTTATCACTCTTATTTTCGTAAGCTCCAAACACGATATCGGCATTATCCAACTCCCATTCAAGTGCAGCGGCAGCAGAGATAGGCTTATCTTGAAGATCAATACCCTGTTCATGCAACCCAGGTAATACGATTGCTGTTCTACTCCAAACGCTGGGTATAGAAAGTAAGCTCAGAGAAGCAAGTGCCATGAGAGAAAAACAATGCGACTTCAACATGGGGTTATCTCACTCATACTTAGATGACTCGAATTAAGGGCCAGAATACAAAGAGAAATTATAGTCTATTCACAAAGTCCTAATCAGGAACCCGCCGATAGAAGGCTTTACCGGAAATCGAGGGGGGAAGCCCGGCAAAAATGAGAAGGTCTGCGTCGGGTGTAGTACGTTCAAAGACTCAAAATTCCGTCTACACAAGCACAAAAGTAACCAGAATTTTAACCTTGTTTCGATTGCCATCATATTGTTGGATTTTCATCAACAATTTCAGTTAAAACCAACTGATTAAACCAGTCATATTCTCTGTTGTATTGATTGCTTATCATACAAAAATTTAACAAAATTAATTTTTATACATTTTTATTGCATAAAAAATCCTTTTGAGTAATATAAATGCCAAGTGACAATTAATGCGGTATGTCAGCATGACTATTCAGGTAAGCGGAATCAATAAATCCTACGGTGAGACACAAGTGCTTCACGATGTCAGCTTTAAGTGTGAAAGCGGCGAAACACTGGTGTTACTCGGTCCGAGTGGTGCAGGGAAGACCTCTCTACTACGTGTTCTTAACCTTCTTGAAGGAGCGGATAACGGCCAGTTAAACATCGCTAATGACGCATTCGACTTTTCAACTGAAATCAAAGAGAAGCAAGGTTTAGCGCTTCGTCGTAAAGTGGGCATGGTGTTCCAACAGTACAACCTATGGCCGCATATGACAGTGATGGAGAACCTGATTGAGGCTCCGGTAAAAGTCGCTGGCATGGATAAAGAAGAAGCGAAGAAGCTGGCAATGCAAATTCTTGCGACGCTGCATTTGGCAGACAAAGCGGATGCATGGCCTATGCAACTTTCTGGTGGTCAGCAACAACGTGTGGCGATTGCCCGCGCTCTGATGATGAAACCAGAAGTCTTGCTTTTTGATGAGCCTACCGCGGCGCTTGACCCTGAAATCACGAACCAAGTGGTCAAAATCATTAATGATTTAAGCGAAACCGGAATTACACAAGTAGTTGTGACGCACGAAGTGGATTTCGCCAAGAAAATCGCTAGTCACGTACTGTATTTAGAAAAAGGACACATCGTTGAGCACGGCACAAATGATTCGTTTTCTAACCCGCAAACCGCCCAGTTTGCTGACTACTTAAATCACTAAATCACGTTTTTAAAGTTCAGTCTATTTAACAGATAAGCTCGGCTGTCATTGCGAGTGTCAGCCCACTAAGTACACACGGAGTATTGCAATGAAAAAGATTCTACTAGCTTCACTAATCGGACTTGTCTCAGCGAACGCAGCAGCACAAGAAGAGATCAAATTTGCGATGGAAGCGACGTACGCCCCATTCGAATACATGGATGAAAACAACCAAATCCAAGGTTTTGATGTGGATCTGGCGAATGCACTATGTAAAGAAATCGAAGCAAAATGCACCTTCCACAACCAATCTTTTGACAGCCTGATCCCTGCATTAAAATTCAAGCGTTACGATGCGGCTATCTCTGCAATGGATATTACTGACGCGCGTTTGGAGCAAGTGAACTTTTCTGACCCTTACTACGACAACTCAGCAGCGTTTGTTTCTATCAAAGAAAAAGTGGCCGATCAAAAAGCACTAGAAGGTAAGCGTGTTGGTGTTCAAAACGGTTCAACACACCAAAGCTACCTGATTGAGCAAATGCCGGGCGTAACAGCGGTTCCTTACTCAAGCTACCAAGACGCATTCATCGATATGAAGAATGGCCGTATTGATTCTGTATTCGGTGACACAGCAGTCGTAGCGGAATGGTTCAAGAAAGAAGACAACCTAGCTTACGTGGGTGAGCACATCACTAACCCTAAATACTTCGGTAACGGTTTCGGTATCGCAGTAAACAAAGGTAACGACGAGCTAGTGAACAAGCTGAACACGGCACTGAAAACCGTGAAAGCGAACGGCGAATACGACGTAATCTACAACAAGTACTTCGGTAAGTAATATGGCACTAACGGGTTACTCTTTATCGCTTGTTCAAGCTAGTTGGATGACCGTCCAGTTAGCCTTCACAAGCCTATTAGTCGGTTTGATTCTGGCAGTGGTATTCGCCAGTGGTGAAATGTCTCGTCGCGTTTTCGTTAAATGGCCAATGACGGCGTTTGTAACGATTGTACGTGGCTTGCCAGAAATCCTTGTCGTGTTGTTCATCTATTTTGGTTCGACGCAGGTTCTGTTTTTAATCACCGGCGACTTTATTGAAGTTAGCCCGTTCTTGTCTGGCGTGGTGGCGTTGTCATTGATCTTCGCTTCTTATGCTTCTCAAACTCTACGTGGCGCATTAAAAGCCGTTGGAAGAGGGCAGAGAGAAGCAGCAAGTGCACTTGGCATCAGTCAAGCACACGCTTTCGTTCGCATTGTTTTGCCACAAGCAGTAAGACACGCACTACCAGGTTTAACTAACCAATGGTTGGTTCTGCTGAAAGACACCGCACTTGTATCACTGATCGGCGTGACGGATTTGTTGAAACAAGCGCAGCTAACATCTGCAGCGACCCATGAAGCGTTTACATGGTACGCAACCGCTGCGGCGATTTACCTAGGCATTACTTTGATTACACAACGTGCCGTCAAACTGATTGATAAGAAGTTCTCAATTCAAGGCATGAGCATGGGACAGGAGGCAACTGCATGAACGAACAACACGTTTGGCAAATGCTGGATGGCTTAGGCACTAGCCTTCAATTGACCGCCGCTTCCTTGGTTGTGGGCTGTCTTTTAGCTCTGATGATGACGCTGACTCTGATCCTACGTACTCCGGGTTTGCATTGGGTAAGTCGTGGCATCATTACCTTGTTCACTGGTACACCTTTATTGGTACAGATCTTCTTGGTGTACTACGGTCCGGGTCAGTTTGATGCCGTAAGAGAAAGTGTATTCTGGACATGGTTAAGCCAACCTTGGTTCTGTGCGATGTTGGCGTTAGCGTTGAATACCGCGGCGTACAGTACTCAGCTGTTCAAAGGAGCGTTTAACGCGATTCCTTCTGGTCAATGGCAAGCGTGTCGTGCATTAGGTATGAACAAAACCGCAACACTTAAAGTGCTGCTGCCATACGCCATTCGTCGTGCTGTTCCGGCTTACTCGAACGAAGTGATTTTGGTCTTCAAAGGCACGTCACTAGCAAGCACGATTACGATCATGGATTTGATGGGCTACGCGCAGCGCATTAATGCACAAACTTACGATACGTTGACGGTATTTGGTATTGCAGGTGCATTTTATTTAACGGTAAATGGTGTGCTAACTCTCATTTTCCGTCAGGTAGAGAAGAAAGCATTGGCGTTCGAAGCTGCATAAACCTTCAATCAACACTCAATTTAGTTCCACAGTGCCTCTGCAAATGACTCTCTTGCAGGGGCATTTTTTATATTCGTCATGGCAAAACCCTCAAGTTCCACCAAACTTAATGCAACGCAATTACATTGGTGGCATCATGGAAAGAAGACACTTTTTAGCGCTGTGGACATTGTTGTTCGCACCCTCTTTAAAAGCGAAAACACCAATGCGGCCAACGCCAGCACAAACAGAAGGGCCATTTTATCCAGTGGTGGACATTCCTCTTCGTCAAAACTTGATTCTGCAATCGGAGGGCTTGCTTGGTGAACCTATTGTGCTGCAAGGCAAAGTCGTAGATACATCTGGAAACCCAGTTTCAGGCATCAAAGTAGAAATCTGGCAATGCGATGGGCAGGGGATTTACGATCATCCTAAGCAGCCAAATAATGATAAGTTTGATGCTCATTTTGCAGGCTTTGGCGCAGTCGAAACTCAATTGGATGGTCGCTACTTATTCCAGACTTTGTATCCTGTGCCTTACGCCTCTCGTCCGCCGCACATTCACGTTAAGTTGTGGCGGGATAACCAAGAGCTTCTGACCACTCAGTTGTACTTAAAAGGCAATACTGGTGATGAATGGTGGGGTGGCAAAGCCCGTGATTATCTACAGTTTGAGACTATACGAATCGACGGGCGCTTAACGGGCGAATTTAACTTTGTGATTGGTTAGCTAATCCGGTTAAGCCATTAACTCAACCAATTGCGCCAAGCATTCTTTATCCAGTATCGGATGAGGCTCGACGCCCGTGACCAAAACGATATCCACGGAAGGCAGTGATGGCATATCGTCTAAGATCTTAAGATCCTCGCTAACGCTAATACTGCCCATCGCACCGATAGCCATGCCTGAACGTACAATCGCTCGTTGTGCAGAGGCCGTATTGCAACATGCCAGTAGTTGATAAGGAGTACCACGTTTGGTTAATCCGTCTACTGCTGCCGCATGGTATTTGCAGTCGGTTTGGAATAGGGCGAGAGGGAGAGGTTGGGCTTGCTCGATGTCAAAATCAGGATGAGCAATCCACACGCCTTTGTCGCTTGCTAGCCAGTAACCTTCCTCACTGTCCGGTGCTCTTGTCACAATAGCGGCGTCTAGCTTTCCTTCATCAAGTTTTTCTCTCAAGGTGATGCTCGGCTCACTAAAGACTTGAATCGAACATGTGGGCTCAGATTGCTGTAATACGCGGATGACTTTAGGCAAGATATTGTCATTGTAATCCTCAGGGCAACCTAAGCGAAGAGGGCGCTTGTTTTCATAACGTTTAACTTGTTTCAGCGCTTGATTGTGCAAGCTGACCAATTGTTCTGCGTGAGAGCGCAGTGCCAGTCCCGCTTCACTAAGTACGAGGTTGCGACCTTCTTTTTCAAACAAACTGACACTGAGTTCGTCTTCCAGTTTACGCATTTGTGCACTGAACGCTGATTGGGTGCGATTGATCTGTTTGGCTGCACGGGTGAAACTTCCCGTTTCTATAAAAGCAAGAAAGCTGCGCAACGCATCGATATCCATATCTAAAACTCATCCATCGTTTTTGTTGAAGTGTTCCATCAAAACTATCCGTTAGTCCCCTTAAATACAATCAGATATTGTGAATAGGTACTCAAAACACGAACCGCATGGAGGCGTCATGAAACTGTTTATTGCTAACCAAAACTACTCAAGTTGGTCACTGCGCGCATGGCTGATCTTTTCTCAATTCAAATTGGATGTGGAAGTCACCAAGCTCAAATTATTCACGGAAGATTTTTATAAGACCTTGGAAGGTATTACACCAACGGCTAAAGTACCGACCTTGGTGGATGGCGATGCAACCGTGTGGGATTCATTAGCGATTTTGGAATACGTTAACGAGCAATACTTACAAGGCAAAGCATGGCCAATCGACCCGGTAGAACGAGCTAAAGCACGCGCTATTGCATCAGAAATGCACTCGGGTTTCTTTAACTTAAGAAGCGAACTCCCAATGAACATCCGCGCACGCAGAAAAGTCGATCTAACGGATGGTGCGCGTAAGGATATTGCGCGTATTGATGCCATTTGGGCTGAGCAAGCCAAACTGTATCCCAACGGTTGGCTATTTGGAGAATGGTCGATAGCTGATGCTATGTATGCACCTGTGGCATTGCGTTTCCAAACTTATGGCATCGAGTTATCGGAAGGTGCCAAAGCTTACCAACAGAAGGTGCTAGCAAGTGAATCTTTACAGCAATGGTTGGAAGAGGCGAACCAAGAAACGGATATCGTAGAAGAAGATGAAGCAGGGGTAGAAGTATAAGCGCATCTTGCAATCGCCTGTAGCAAGGGAAAGCATGACAAAGCACGCTTTCCTCTTCTAGGATGGTTGTAGTTTCCGGCGCGTTTAAGCTAGGTGTTCAACAATCGCTCTGCCTACGCCGTGTGCGCTCGTTGGGTTTTGACCTGTGATGACACGATCATCCACAATTACAAACTCTTGCCATGGTTGCACTTTAGAGTAGCGCGCTGCGCTGCGTGCAAGAGATTCTTCCAATAGGAATGGGATATCGTTGATGGTGCCGAAGTCGATCTCTTCTTCGCGAGTGAAACCTGTTACTGATTTAGACGCAAGCAGCTTTTCGCCATTGCTAAGCGTGATAGGGAGAAGAGCGCCTGGACCATGACAAACTGCTGCCACAATACCGCCATCTTCATAGTGTTTTGCAGAAATCTTGGCAAAATCTTCGTTGCTCGCTAGGTCTGAAAGAAGACCAAAGCCACCCGGATAGAAGATCGCATCGTAGTTGTCACCGTTGATTTGTGATACTGGAATCGTGTTGTTGATGCGGTTCTGGAAGTCATCATCCGCTAAGATTTTCTCGTTGACTGCGTCGCCTTCGATGTCGGTTCCGTACAGTGGTGCTTGCCCGCCTTTGATAGAGGCAATGTCGTAATCGAAGCCTGCACCTAGTAGCTCGCTAAGCGCATGAGTGAGCTCTGGCGCGTAAGTTCCGTTTGCTTGGTCAGTTTCACCAAGGGTCGCATGGTTCGTCACAATGATGAGTACTTTTTTCATGATGGTTTCCTTTTTGGCTTACGTATATTTGTTGAACACCTTCATACTAATTGCTAAACAAATAAGTGATAATATGATTAATTGGCAAAACATTATTGCTATATAGCAAAGGTAAGTATGGACAGTTTTGAAGGCATCAATGAGTTTGTTACGGTTGCTGAGAGCTTAGGGTTTTCTGCAGCGGCAAAACAGTTAGGTTGCAGTACCAGTCACGTCAGTCGCCAAGTCACAAGACTAGAAGAGCGATTAGGTGTCGCTTTGTTAGCACGTTCGACAAGAATGGTGAGTCTAACGGAAGCGGGGCAAGCGTATTATCAACAGTGTAAAGAGTTGGTGATTGGGCTTCAGCAAGCCAATGAGCAACTCACCACGCAGCAAACTCAATTGAGTGGTACGTTACGTGTGAGTGCCGCTGGTGCGTTTTCTGAGAACCATGTAGCGCCTGCCTTGATGGCGTTTGCCAAGCAACATCCTAATCTCACGGTTGAAATTAACTTCAACACCAGCATGGTCAACTTTATTGAAGATGGTTTCGATTTTGCCATTCGTTACGGCAGGTTGAGTGATTCAGGCTTGGTTGCGAGAAAGCTGGTGGATCGTCCCATGGCAGCGGCAGCCAGTCAGCGTTATCTCGATGAACATGGTTTGCCAACGCACCCAGAGCAACTCAAGCGTCATAGCTGCATTATTGCCAATAAGGACGTTTGGTTGTTTGAAAAAGACGGCAAGCCTTTAGATGGCGTAAAAGTGCAGGGCAGATGGAAGAGCAATAACGCACACACGGTCTTGCAAGCCTGTGCAGAAGGATTAGGTGTGGCGTACTTACCGAAGAGTAGTTTCAACGATGCTATTTCGTCTGGTCGTTTGGTGCCAATACTAGAGCCGTATTGGGGAAGCGGCAACAGCAGCTGGATTGTTTATCAGAATCGTCACTTTCTACCACTACGAGCGCGATTGGCTATCGACTTCTTGCTTGATCATTTTGTCGATTGGCAGGAGTAATGAGGCTCTGCCAATCGGTTTGTTTATCCATTTGTTAGATCGTCAACATACTAACGTATCTACATGTTTTGATAGCTTGGTCCGCCGCCACCTTCTGGTGCTTTCCACGTGATGTTTTGCGAAGGATCTTTGATGTCACAGGTTTTGCAATGAACGCAGTTGGCGGCATTTATCTGAAACTTCAACTTATTGTCCACTTCCACCACTTCGTAAACCCCAGCGGGGCAATAGCGCTGACTCGGTTCGTCATACATACCTAAATTCACATCAATTGGAATGTGAGGGTAAGTCAGAACAAGGTGACAAGGTTGATTCTCTTCGTGCTGTGTTCCCGACAAAAATACCGACGAAGGCTTATCAAAACTGATTTCACCATCTGGTTTTGGGTATGCAATTGGGTGGCACTCTTGTTTAGGTTTTAACTGCTCATGATCGTGCGAATAGTCCTTGACAGACCAAGGTAACGGCTTCTTAACCAGTGGTTGCCACAGGTTGTGTTCAAAAGTCGAAAGAGCACCGCCCAGTATGCTGCCAAACTTATGAATGTTCGCACCAAAGTTACGCGTTTCAGCGAGTTCGTCATACAACCATGATGGTTCAAACAACGACTGGTAGTCTGGCTCAGAAGCTCCAGTTTGTCGGGCCGTATGTACCGCTTCTGCTGCAATGATTCCGGATTTCATTGCTGTGTGGCTGCCTTTAATTTTAGCAACGTTCAAAGTCCCCGCATCACAACCAATCAATAAACCGCCAGGGAATTGCTGTCTCGGCAGAGAGGAAAGTCCACCTTTCGCAATGGCTCTTGCGCCGTAAGCGATGCGCTGAGCACCTTTCAAATGTGGTTCAATAGCAGGATGGTGCTTAAAGCGTTGAAATTCGTCAAACGGACTCAAGTAAGGATTGCTGTAATTCAAGTCGACAATAAGCCCGACGGCGATTTGGTTGTTCTCCATGTGATAGAGAAAACCGCCGCCTGTGGTATTTGTTTCACTCAAGGGCCAGCCAGCGGAGTGGATAACACTGCCAGATACATCCTTACTGTCAGTGGGTAACTCCCATATCTCTTTTAGGCCAAGCGCGTAGTGCTGTGGTTGCTTTCCTGCGTCTAGGTCGAACCTTTGAATAAGTTCTTTACCCAGATGTCCGCGACAACCTTCAGCAAAAAGGGTGTATTTTGCCCTTAGCTCGATACCTGGTTCAAAGTTAGGTTTGGCCTGGCCGTTCTTATCTAGTCCCATATCGCTCGTGTTAATGCCTGTCACGGCGCCAGTCTGATCATAATTGATGCTTGCAGCGGCAAAGCCCGGAAAAACTTCCACCCCAAGATTTTCTGCTTGGTTAGCGAGCCAACGGCAAAGGTTGGCAAGGCTAATTACGTAATTATTCTCGCCATTTATCATTGGACGCGGTGTAAGGATGTGAGGAACTCGAATATGGTTTTGTTCAGTAGTAAGATAAAGGAAATTATCTCGTTGAACCGAGGCTGCTAGCGGGGCCTCCATTTCTTTCCAGTCGGGGAAAAGCTCATCTAAGGCACTAGTTTCAAAAACAGCGCCAGATAAAATATGTGCGCCCACTTCTGAGCCTTTTTCTACAACGCAAATTGAAAGTGCGTCACCTTCACTGTCTTGGTTGAGTTGAGCTAGCCGACAAGCGGCGCTTAAGCCTGCGGGTCCGGCCCCCACGATCACGACATCAAACTCCATGCATTCTCGTTCCATCTTTATGCTTCCTTTCTATTATCGTCATCTGCGTGACAGGTTTTGGTTTCTATACAGAAAACTATAGCTCAGTTGACGTTAACGTGAAGTGGACTAAGCTCAAGTAATGGATCTGACGTGTTATATGAGGCATGACCATGGAAGACCGACCATTAGCAACACTTGTGCTCGCAGAGCATGACAACCAATCGTTGGCTGTAGGGACGCTGTGTGCAATTAAAGCGGCATTTGAGATTAAGGATGATGATAAATCGCTTCCTGTTTCTGTGTTGCTTATTGGTTATCAGTGCCAATCAGTTTTGGATGAGTTGAATTGTGTTCAAGGTGTTGCAGAAATTATCTGGGTTGATGCGAAGGGATATGAACATGGATTAGCGGAAAATATCGCACCTTTGATCTCACAAGTAGCCAAAAACTACTCACACATTCTTTCTCCTGCCAGTACATTTGGTAAGAATGTGATGCCTCGTGTGGCGGCGTTGCTTAATGTTGGTCAACTTTCTGACGTGATGACAATCGAGTCTATCGATACGGTGATTCGTCCAATTTATGCTGGAAATGCATTGGCGAGAGTCACGTCGAATGATCCCTATAAAGTGATGACCATAAGAAGTACGGCTTTTGATGCCGCAGAGCTATCTGACACGCCAGTTGTCCCTAAGCTTACTCAAGTCGACACGGTGATTATCAATAAACTTAGTGAGTTTGTTTCGCAACAAACGCCAGAAAGTGAGCGACCAGAATTGCCAGCGGCTAGAGTAGTAGTGTCGGGTGGTCGTGCATTCGGGAGTAAAGAGAAGTTTGTTTTAGTAGAACAATTGGCTGACAAGCTAGGTGGAGCGGTAGGGGCGTCACGAGCGGCGGTCGATGCGGGCTATGTGTCTAATGACCATCAAGTTGGGCAAACCGGCAAAATTGTTGCACCGGAGTTATACATTGCCGTCGGAATTTCTGGCGCGATCCAGCATTTGGCGGGAATGAAAGATTCCAAGGTGATTGTTGCAATTAATAGCGATCCTGATGCGCCTATTTTTGACATTGCAGATTATGGATTGGTCGACGATTTGTTTGTGGTAATGCCTGAGCTGTTAGAGAAGCTGTAGATATAGTCTTGCTTCCTAAAACAAAAGGCTTCCGGACTGGAAGCCTTTATCATTTGATTTTTATAAGTTACTTTTCGCTCGGACGTTGCAGGTGCTCTGCAAGTACTTTCGTAAACCTTGCAGCTTCACCACCAGTACAAGCGCGATGATCAAACGTTACGGATAGCGGCATTGCTTTCACCGAAATTGCTTGACCATTTCTTATCACAACTCGGTCGAGTATTCGGCCCGCGCCGACAATAGCGACTTGTGGCGGTGTGACGACAGGTGTTGCGTAAATACCGGCAATCGCGCCGAAGTTGGAAAGCGTAATCGTCGCGTGCTGCAGTTGCTCACGACCGATTTTTCTCTCTCTGATCCCTTCAACGGTTTGATCGAGCCAACGACGAACATCTTGTGGTTCGTATTCATCTGCGTGGCGCAAGACTGGCACGTACAATCCATGACGGCTATCTACTGCAATTCCTACATTGACCGTTGTGTGTACACAGCGTGTCATGGTTTCGGCATCAAACCAAGCGTTTAAAGCGGGCTCTTCTTGACACGCATGAACAATCGCTTGAACAAGGCGGATACTGATATCTTCGTTTGGCAGCCAATCTTCCAACAACGCTTCTTCCGTAATGGTTACGGCGGCAACATGTTCGTGCGATTCGGTCATAGACGACACCATGGTACGTCGAGCGCCTTTCAAAACTTCGGTGCCTGGACGCTGTTTTCCGGCTTCGTCGTAAATATCGGCATCAACGATAAGTCCGTTCGGGCCACTACCTGACACGAGGTTAAGATCTACCCCAAGTTTTTGTGCCAACAAGCGAGCCGAAGGCAGGGCGGTAACGAGGTTACTTTCTGTCGTGTTGTGGTTGCCACCAATCCAGAAATCATCAACGTTTACATGATGCGCTTGGTGAGAAACGCTGCCGACGACGGTTGCGGCGTCAGCAGTGGCTTTTTTCTCTGCCGTTACTTCTCTCCCGGCACCTGTTTCATCAATCTCTAGCAGTAATGCACCAATATTGACGATTTCACCTTCCTCACCATGACGGCTGACCACACGGCCCGAATAGGGGGCAGGGACGTCTACCGTCGCTTTTGCTGTCTCTACGGTTAAGATCACTTGATCTAATTTAACCATGTCTCCGACATTAACGTGCCATTTGACAATTTCTGACTCAGCGAGACCTTCACCGAGATCGGGTAAATTAAACGTCTTCATTTCCAATCCTCCACGAGTTCGCGCGCCGCGGTCACAATGTCTTCTTCCTGAACCATGAAATAATCTTCGTTACGGTAATAAGGCATAATGGTGTCCATTCCAGTTACTCGTTTAGGTGGGGCTTTAAGTAAGCACATGGCGTGTTCAGCGGTTCGAGCTAATAGCTCAGAGCCCACACCACAAGTTTTACTCGCTTCATGAACAACGAGTAAACGTCCAGTTTTTTCTAGTGAGCTGAAAATCGTCGCGGTATCAATTGGCTTAATACTCGCCAAATCAATCACCTCGACTTCAATTCCCTGACTAGACAAGGTTTGCGCGGCCTGAAGTGACTCTACGACGCATGCGCCCCAAGTAACGAGCGTGATATCTCGCCCCTTACGTAAGGTGAAGCATGTGTCGAGTGGGAGTGCTTCGCCGTTATCAACGACTTCAGATTTAACGGTGCGATATATGCGCTTCGGTTCGAAGAACATGACGGGATCATTGCTTCTAATTGCAGCGAGAAGTAAGCCGTATGCGCGTTGTGGAGAAGAAGGAATCACCACTTTAAATCCAGCAGTGTGAGCAAATAGCGCTTCCACGCTTTCTGAGTGGTGTTCCGGAGCGTGGATACCGCCGCCAAATGGCGCACGAAAAACCGCGGGACAAGTGAGCCGACCGCGAGTTCTGTTACGCATTCGAGCTGCGTGGCACATTAAGTGCTCCATCGCAGGAAAAACGAAACCTTGAAACTGAAATTCGGCGACAGGTCGTAATCCTTGCGTTGCCATACCGACCGCAACCCCGCCGATTAAGGCTTCAGCGAGTGGCGTATCGATGACTCGTTTAAGACCAAACTCTTGCTTGAGTCCAACAGTGGCACGAAATACACCACCATTATCGCCCACGTCTTCACCTAGTACGACAACATTGGGGTCTTGTTGCATTTCGTGGTGCAGGGCAAGGTTTACTGCTTCAACCAACGTTAGCTCAGCCATGTCTGCCTCCCTGCATTCTCATTGCCTTGTTGATGAGTTCATCTCTTTGTGCATGAAGATCTTGAGGTAGCGATTCATACAAATAATCGAAACCGGTTTCTGGTGCTTGTGGCGGTAAGCTCAGATAGCGTTCAACAGCTAACTCTACTTGCTCTTTACAGTAATCTAGCCATTGCTGTTCTTGTTCGTCGCTCCAAGCGCCTTGATTAAGGAGGTACGTTTTAAGACGTGCGATAGGTTCGTATTGCCATGCAGTTTGAACATCATCTTCTTTACGATAACGAGTCGCATCATCGGCCGTAGTGTGGTCACTCAGTCGGTAACTCACCGCTTCGATGAGTGTTGCACCTTTCCCTTTTCTTGCTCTCTCAAGGGCGGTTTTAGTTGCATCATAAACGGCGACGACATCGTTACCATCGACAGTAATACCCGGTATACCTGCACCTTGCGCTTTTTCTGATAAGAAATCGGCGGCACATTGGAGACTACGCGGAACTGAAATTGCCCACTGGTTATTGTTTACGACGAAAACAAGTGGAATATTCCAAGTACCTGCGCAGTTTATTGACTCTAGAAAGTCCCCTTTGGATGTACCACCATCGCCGCACATCACTAGCGCAGCTTCATGGTTACCTTGAATTTTTAGCGCGGAAGCCACCCCGACAGCATGCGTACATTGCGTCGCTATGGGTACACAGTAGGGAAGGTCTCGGCTAGGAACCGGACTGCCTTCAGGAGCAAAATCACTCCCGCGCTCATCGCCACCCCAGTATTGAAGGTTCTTTTCCATGCCAATGCCACGACACCACATCGCAGGCATATCGCGGTAGTAAGGAACAAACACATCATCGGCTTTAAGTGCTCTGCCGACCGCAATGCCTATGGCTTCCGCGCCTAAGTGTGAGGGATAGGTCCCTAGCTTACCGGTGCGTTGCAAGGCAACTGCTTTGTTGTCGTAAGTGCGAGTTAATACCATATCTCGGTAAAACCCGACCAATGTTTCAGTGTCAGCCCAGTTGGGTAGTTGGCCGACTAGGTCCCCACGATGGTCGATAAACCGATGCATGGGTAATGCCTGAACGTTCATCTCAAGCTCCTTTTGACGCTGCGGGTCTTTTGGACTGCAGCTGTTCATACAAAACCAGAGTTTGTATGGGTACTCAAACTCTGATATCAGCGCAAAGGCCATACCTAAGGTTGCGTGTACTTTCGATAGCGGTAGGCATCTGTTCGTCCCTTAAACTATTTGTCGATAACATCGCTGCGACCATTTCACCGCAAGATACAGAGAAAGGCTTTTCTGTATCTAACCCTCTAACTAAATCGTGGTATAGCCAGATACAATAAGTGTAAACAAATTGTTAAATTATGCTTCATTTTGACTTTCGCTCAGTAGTAAAGTTTTGCTTACACCCTGATTTTGCAGAGTAATATGCTGCTATTTTGTTGGTGGTATTTTTAAACTCGAATTTAATTACTGGTTAATGAAACATATTTGCAACAAAATTTGGCTGTAAAATTTGACAAAGTGAGTCATTATTAATGAATCAACTCAAACAGTTGCTATATGATGAATTGCAAATTTTTGTTGTGCTCGAAGCCTCGACCTTATGAGAATGCATAACTTCTTCCCAACCGAGTGGAATCAAGGTAGGGTGACGGCATTACAAATGTATACCCTCGGCAGTCCTTGAGCTTATCCAAAGTAGGTGGTGCTCAAGCGGAAGTGATTATGGAGAAGTTATGTACCACGCTCATGTTTATTTTCCCCTAAGAGAACAAGATAAAGCGCAAGCCTTGAACGAGATCATCCGTCAAGAGCGTCAAGATGTGCTGCGTGTGTTTCCATTAGTTGGAAGGTTAGTTGGCCCACACAAAATGCCGATGTTTGAAATTCACCTAGAATCATTGAGTGAAGAGTTCTTGGCGTGGCTTGATACGATTCGAGGCGATTTTTCTGTGCTTATTCACCCAGTAAGCGAAGAAGAGTTGCTCGATCACACAGAACGCGCGATTTGGTTGGGCAGAGAGATTGGTGTATTTGAAGAAAAATTAGAGAAATAGTTGCTCCTCTTGCCCATGCATGGCCGCTTTGAATCCTTCTCTTCTCATTGCGGTCGCAGCTTCTGCTTAACGCCTCATCTTCATTGATGGGTGCGGAATCCCTATCTTACGCTTTGCTGTAGCTATTTTTGTGCTAAACCTAAAAGTAGGCTTTCGAACTTCACGCACAAAGCGTGAAAATATCGCTGTTTAGCATGCCATTAAATGAATTTTGGTGGTAATAAAACAATAAGTCTTTGATAAATCAAATAGGTATAGCAGGGAAGTGCAGTTTACGGCCCCAACGCCATTGGCAGTGGCGCCGATAATTTCTGAGGGGGAAGGGTATGTTTTCAATACTCTTGGTTATACTTGCACTCTATATATTTTGGCTGTTGTTTCGCAACGGGCCTGAGTTTGCCGGGCGTACCGCCCAAAAAAAACGTGACTGGGTAGGGCCTACCGCCAACAAAGAAGAATGGCGAGGATTTTGTAGGGATGTATTTCAGCCGTTCAGTTCTCAAACGACTTTCTACGCTATTGCTTATTTTGCCAATTACGTAGCAGCAGCGAACGCAATATCTTGGTCAACGATATACGAAGGCGATTATCCGGTCATCATAAGCCGATTTGGTAGCTACTTCATTTTAAGCACGCATGATGCACTGGTCGTAGCTGGGTTTATTGCGCTTGCTTTCTTTATCATTAATTGGCAACTTGCCATGCGCTGCTCCGGTATTCTTAGCCAGTATCTAGTGCGGATTCTTATTATTAATCAAAAGCGCTTTGTCGCGATTAGCTTGGTGTTTTGCAGCTACTTTTCGTACCTACTGACGCTTGGTATATTCTGGCTGTTCCATGATGGGTATTCAATCTGGCATGGATTAATGCTTAGCCCCGTGTTCCTGTTGTTAGCTTTACTGGTAGCGGTTGTTGTGCCATCTGCAAAAAGAGAAAATAGTGTACCTTAGATAGGTTTTCCACGTTAAATTACATTCGATTTTAGGATAGTAATTCTTATGCCATTAAGTTAGCATTGCCAGCTTTTTAACGGTCAAAAGGCCACTAATCAGTGGGACAGTGGGAGAAACAATGTTTATCGGCTTTGACTATGGTACTGCAAACTGTTCAGTGGCTAAAATGGAACCGGGTGAGCCAGTACTGCTTAATCTAGAAGGAAACAGCCCTTTTATTCCTTCCACCCTTGCTGCACCGAGTCGTGAATCGGTATCCGAGCATTTATTTCGCCATCGAGATATTAAACCATTAGATCAAGTTGGTGAGCAGGTTTTACGCCGGGCAATCAATTTAAACCGAGAAGAAAGTATTGACTTAGAATCCGACGACATTGCGTTTGGTCAGGATGCACTTAATCTCTATTTGGAAGATCCTCGCGATATCTATTATGTGAAATCGCCGAAGTCTTTTCTTGGTGCATCTGGCTTGCGTGATGTGCAATTGGCTTTTTTCGAAGACCTTGTCTGCGCGATGATGGACAATATTAAGTCGCAAGCCGAAAGCGATGCGCAGCAAAGTATTACCGATGCTGTGATCGGCAGACCAATTAACTTTCATGGGCGTGGCGGTGAAACGGCTAACATTCAGGCTGAACGCATTTTGTTGCGGGCAGCGAAACGTGCGGGCTTCCAAAATGTGGAGTTTCAGTTTGAGCCTGTCGCGGCGGGCCTAGAGTATGAAGCGACACTCAGCGAAGATAAAATCATTCTAGTAGTCGATATTGGCGGTGGTACAACGGACTGTTCGTTGATCCAAATGGGACCGTCTTGGCGCGGCAAAGCAGATAGGACCGCAAGCTTGTTAGCTCACAGTGGCCAGCGTGTCGGCGGGAATGATCTTGATATCGCGCTAGCATTTAAGCAGCTCATGTTCCCTTTTGGCATGGGAAGTAAAATGGAGTCAGGTATTGTGATGCCGACTACCCAATTCTGGAACCCGATAGCAATCAATAATGTAGAAGCGCAGAGTGACTTCTATTCGCGAGAGAACCTATCAGCGTTAAAGTTGCTTCAAAAGCAGGCTCAAGAGCCAGAAAAACTTGCTCGTTTGCTAGAGGTGTATCATGAGTCTTTAGGCTACAACATTGTTCGCCGTGCCGAAGAGGCAAAAGTGGCACTTTCAGAACAAGCTTCTTACCGAACTGGCATCAACTTACTATCAGAAACGATTGAAGTTGATGTACAACGTGACGAAATGATCGAAGCGATCCAGTCGCCAAAGAATAAAATGACGGCGTTGGTGACAGAAGCGGTAGAGCAAGCTGGAGTTAACCCCGATGCTATCTTTATGACTGGAGGTTCGGCACGCTCGCCAATCTTGCGCGATGCGGTGCAAACCGTACTGCCAAGTATTCCGGTTGTCAGTGGAAACTATTTTGGCTCAGTAACTGCGGGCTTAGCTCGTTGGGCTGAGGTTTGTTTCAAGTAGAAAGAAACTAATTGCGCTATGGGCATTGTTACCAAATTTATGACTTCGCTTAGGCTTATCAAATGATGGTTGGAAGATTTCGCTGAGAGATTGAGTTTCATGCGAGTAGGAAACCTATTTGGGATTCTTAAATCTTTTAACGTCATTCTGAATAGCGAGGGACGAGCGTGATTTAGAATCTCTTGCCCGAGCACGCTGTTATGATATGTGACCCCGTTTCGCCGAGCGTTATTCATCACCATTATTCTGAAGAGTCGAGTTAGGATCTACCGGAATAATGATTTTGACTAAGCTGAGATAAAAATGCCCGCTAAATCAGCGGGCACTTTTGTTTACGTCATTAATGGTGCATGTGTTTTTCCATGTGGCCTTGTTTCTCAACCGCCATTTCCACTTCAACCTTACCTGCGTTTTTGAAGGTTAATGTCATAGGGAAGCGGTCACCCTCTTTAAGAGTTTGTGTTGGGTTAAAAATCATTAAATGGAAGCTGCCTGGCTTAAACAACACTGAGTCATTGGCTGGAACGCGCACTTCGTCAATCTTAATCATTTTCATCACACCATCTTCTTTCTTATGCGTGTGAATTTCGACATGCCCTGCGATTGGGCTTTCTGCTGCGATCAATGCATCTTCACTGTCACCGTGGTTGGTTAATTGAAAAAAACCACCGATAACAGGTGCGTTTGGTGGCGCTTCGCGGCTCCATGGATGGTCGATATGAATTTTTCCTGCTTCATAATCGTGCGCTAAACTCAGTGGGCTAGCGATGACAGCAATAAGCGCGATAGCGGCGGTTTTTAATGATTTAAGCATGTGTTTTTCCTTTTGAATTAATAGCTTCTCTGAATGGACAACAAACAGAGTCATCGTTATTTTTGAATAAAGTTGTCAATGATTAGATGCCTGTTAGGCAGGAAAAATACTCGGCGGAGAGTGCTTAGGCGCGATGTGTTTGTAAACGAGCTTATCGCATTTTGAAAAGTGATAAGTCGTCAGTGCATACTTTACTCGGCGCAGCCAATGGATGGTTGTCAGGTAAAGCCCAATCGCAACTAAAAGAAAGAATTGAACAGCTTGAAGAAGCGGGCATTCAAACTGGAAGCCGTCGTGTAAGTTAAGATCTTGGATGAGCTTAGAAGAAGATTGAGCGTTAGCCTCAATCAACGTATTGATATCCACCCATTTGAAACCATCTGCGGTACACAGTAAAACCTTTTCACTTTGGACTTTGTTGAGCCAAGTTGTGCTGTGAACTTGTGTAGGGTTAAGAGCGGCTGTGGACGCTAAATACAACTGAAACAACACCGCGATAATAACCGCAATAGCGTGCAAGCGATGGTGTTTGTGCTGTATTAGAGTGTTTTCCATACAATTGAGTGCTTATCTTCTTCGGCGCGGGATACTAACAAATTAACCAAACAATGTAATTATCAGTTTACTAAAAGGTGATGCAAGTGTGCATTATTTGTTTTATTGCCTATTTTTAACGCTTTAATGTCTTGATTAGGCTGACATTCACAACCTCCAATTCAACTTGTCAGTCTTGCCTAGTCGCTTTTGAAGATACCGAATTAATCTCTCTTATATGCCACTGAAGCTTCGGTTAGTGGGTGTCGTGGTGGTGTTTTTACGTGCTAGATTTGGCTGATATCGATTCAAAATGCGCACCGAATCTTCACTTGTTTTCCATTAACGGAATTATGACAGTAATTTAATAAAGGATACGGTATTCTGCGCTTCTTTGTACATGCCAGAAACGTCCGTCCTACTTAGTCGGAGGGGCGATTAATCTTAAGAAATTTCTCAAATGAAATACGAACAACAGATTGGATATCGATACCCTAAAGGTCGATTTGCCATGGTGAGTGTATATGCATTCACCGGTGCTGCGATTTTAGCATCGACTATTTTTTCTCTATTGCTGTTTTTGTCTATCGACGAAAATCCGATGATGCAAACCTTATTTGGTGGTTTAGCGATCATTTTTGAAGCGGGTAAATTTTACGCTTGGTATGAATACGGTGAGCGCCGAGCCCATCGCAACTACACAGGAGCAGCAACCGCTCTCGTGTTTTATTTAGTCTTAGCTGCGATTTCCATTGGCGGTAGTATTGGTGGCATTAATAGTGCAACCAATAGTGCACAAAGTCATATTTCGGTAGAGCAGGCGAAAGTGGAAGCGTTTAATCGTCAGATTGCGGCAATCGATAAGCAGATTGAGCTCAACAATATGGCAGCGCAGAAATACATCGAGATGGAGCGTATCGCGACTGGCGTAACTCGCATTCAGGATCAAAACAAAACCTTACGTGAAGAGCAGCAACGCTTGGCTATGGAGCGTGATAGTTTACCGCCGGTCACGCAAGGATCAGTGATTGGTTTGATTGATAGCCTAGCCAACGCATTTGGTACCACCTCTCAGCAAGCTCAGCTTGGCTTGGTTGTATTTCTTTCGATTCTTTTGGACTTCTTTGCTGCATTTTTTGTTGGCTTGATTGGTGAAGAGCAACGGTTCCGATATTTCTATCGCAGAAATGAGGGCATGATATTGAAAACAGTTCGCGATATAGACCCAGCGCCTGCGGGTTATCTTCCTCATATAAAAGAGAAAGAAGAGCAAGAAATACCAGCTGCGCCGGAGCCAGAAGAACCAAAGGAACCGAAAACCTTGTTAGATCAAGTTAGCGATGCACTTAAAACGCATCAAATTACGTGCACCAAAAAAGCCGTTGCTAAACAGTTTAGGCTGTCTGCGGAAGAGGTAGACAAGGTATTTGAAGAATTGGCAGAGCTCGGTTTAGTGGGAAAAAAAGCCAACCACCATTATCATTGGATAGGTGAAGCAGAGACCGCATAATTGGTTATCTATTAGAGTTCGGAAAGAGCGTCAATCGGCGCTCTTTTTTTGGTGGGGAAGTTTCTCTATTAAAGTTAACTACAAGCAAGCGTATCAATCTTTATTGAGCTTTTTGGTTACGTCTTTCACCGTTTTCTTCTCTTTTTCCGGTGTCATTGCATCAACAGCTTTACCCGCCACCCCTTCATCTGGCAATTTGTCTTTTCCTGCATCAACTGCGGTATCTTTCAGTGCCTCTTTAGGCGTACAGCGACCCCCAACACCAACCACGGCTTTTGTCGCAGCGGCTTTAGCTGCCTTTTCTGCATCGCAGTCAGGATCCATAACGCTAGCTAAGCTCGTGGCTGAACCAAAAAACAAGATTAACAAAATGAGGTTGCGTTTTTTCATAGTCGTCACCAATGTTGTGAAACATAGGTAAAGTGTAACGGAGAGAAAAGGCTTTGACTGAGAATTTGTTGGTTTGAGCTTGGGAAGCAAAGTAAGGTGAAAAGAAAAAGTGCCACCGAAGTGACACTTTTTCTTAAGCGTAGAAGGGATTAGTTGTCGTAAACGTCTAACTCCACTTCACGGGCAATATTTTGGTCGTTAATGATCACACCTTCGACTTCGACACGAGCACCATTTAGGTTAAGTTCTTCAATGCCTTGGAAGCGTGTTTGCGCATCAATCACAACGGTGGTGTTACTTAGTACTTGATCAGCATCATTCTCACAATGCTCGATTTTAAATGCTCTTGAATCAGCATCGTAGTTTGATACATAGCCTTCACATTCAAACTCTTTACCTCGCCATTGGTTGTCATTGTCAAACTCCGACCGCTCAAATTCGATGACGGTAGCGGTGCGTTTGCCATTTTTCATCACAGAGGTCACTTCTACTTCTTGACCTTGTTCTAGATTAGCTTTGCTACCATCCTCAAAGCGTGTTGCGTTATCAATGAAGAAGGCTCCTCGGTAGTTTAGAGAGAACTCACTATAATCCTTGGCAACCCAAGTCACGATACCTTCCACATCGCTGTCATTTTTTAGATCGTCGTAGTCTTCAACTTCTACCTCATTTGCCATGAAGATGCCGTTTTGCATTTCACCTTCTACTTCTACCCATTGGCCGATGCTAAGTTGGCTAATGTTGTCGTAAGATACGGTTATATTTGTACCAAGCTCAAACGTGCCAGCATTTTCATCGGTACTAGTAATGCGACCTTCCAGTTCGTAGTAGCTTCCAAGGGCTGGGTAATCGTTATCTACGTCGATTTCGACCACAGACAACACTCGATAGCCCGCATCCGCAGTCGGTAAGGATGACACCATCACCCAGTCGTTGATCTCTATATCATCACTTAAACCGTCAAACTGCAGCTCTATGCCGTTTACCGTGAATTTTTTCTTCACATGATCAATCGCTGTCACACGTCCAGTAATGGTTGGTTCAAGTGTGACTCGGACGCCATTGCCCGAAGCTTGCCGAATATCTGAACCCACGCGAACCACCATTTTTGGTTTTACATCGGCCAATTGCACTTGTGTGTCGTCATAAACCACCTCAAACACACGATACGTATGTCCATTGACGGTTAACGTGCTTTCTTCAGCGTTGACCGCTTCAACAGAGCCAATCGCTACACTTGGTTTCACTGCTGGTTGAGTTGGTGTGCTATCGCTATTGCTGCCACCACCTGAACCACCACAACCAGACAATGCCAAACCTACTACAGAAATAAGAGCGAGTTTTTTCATTGTATTAACCTTAATTTACGAGCGAGTTTAGGAAATTGCCTGTATCTTATTGGGCATATCGTGAAGAGATCGTGAAGAAATGTGATTTTATGAAAATTTTAATTGTAGATGACAACCATAACGTCTCGGAGACGATTGCAGACTATCTCGAGCTCGAAGGCATGATTATCGATTGTGCGTTTCATGGAGAGGCTGCGATTAAGTTAATCGAGGAAAATCATTACGATGTAATCATCATGGATATCATGATGCCGAAGCTCGATGGCATCAGTACGGTACAGAAGCTTCGACAAGATAAGTTATGTGGAACGCCAATTCTCTTCCTAACGGCAAAAGATACGCTAGATGACAAAATCGCGGCTTTTAAAGCGGGGGGAGATGATTATTTAATGAAGCCATTTGCGATGGAAGAGCTCAGTTTGCGTGTTCATGCTTTGGCTAATCGTGGTCCAAGACAAGATATCGGAGCGCTCAAATTTGCAGATATTTGTTTAGATGCGCGGACAGGAAAAGTAACGAGAAAAGACAAAGAAATTAAGCTGAGTCGAATTCAAACTAAAATTTTAAAATTGCTCCTCCAACGTGCTCCAGCAGCGGTCTCGCGCACAGAAGTGATCGATAGTGTGTGGGGAGACGAACCACCCGGAAGTGATGCACTTCGTAGCCATATTTACGGTTTAAGAACCGCGCTAGACAAAGGTTTTGAAGAATCACGATTAGAGACTATTCATGGACAAGGTTACCGACTTAAAGCATAACGAATATCCAAGCATTTATCGCAAGATCCGTTGGGGTTTTGGGGTCATGACGTTTGTGATGTTTACTCTTTTTTGGTCGCTGATTTATGTGGCAGAAAACAAACTGGAAGTGCTGAGTTTACATCACTGGCTAGATACTGAAGCTGCGCTTTATAGTGAGAATTTCGAGAAACAGGGCTGGGATGCGCCATTGCCAAACGTATTGGAATTCAACTCATATTGGAGTGAAGCACCGACACCCGATTGGTTGCTCTCTTTTACTTCACCTGGTTTTTACGAATACCTGCTTGGTGAAGAAGACAAACACTTTGTTGTATTGAACCACCCCTCAGGGAAGGGGCTTATGTACATTGTATTTCAAGATGACTCAGATGATTACTTGGACGAATACGAAAGCTCGCTGCATCAGTTTACGCTGCTGCTCGGTGGTTTGTTTTCATTTGTCATGGTTGGGTATGGCATTTACATGGTGCGAATATTGTCTCGGCCATTAGCGCAAATTGAAGACAAAATTAGCCAAATGTCACCGGATCAACCCGCTTTCCAAGTTGAAACTAAGTTCAGCGAAACACGCCAGATAGAGCAGACTTTGCTGGATAATAAGAACGATATCGCGGGCTATTTCAAACGAGAACAAGAATTTAGCCGTTTTGCATCGCATGAGTTGAGAACGCCAATCATGGTGATTAAAGGCTCAACAGACATTCTGACGCGTCTTCCTGATCAACCTCGAGTTGCGCAAAAAGCCATCACGAGGATGCAGTCAGCTTGTGACGAGATGCGTGTACTGACAGAAGCGTTTCTCTTACTTGGTAAAGAGAAAATAGAGCCTCAACATTACGGAGAGCATCAGCTTCTTACTTGTTTACAAAAACAACTGGAAGAGCTGGCTCCTTTATTTGCCAAGCAAGATTCGAACTACGCTTTGCACGAACAACATAGTGGTGTAGTGAAGGCACCAGAGAGTTTTGTGACCATTGTTATCAACAATCTGATTAAAAACGCCTTTAGCTATAGTGTGGGAGATATTGAAATTGAGTTGAAAGGTCATGCGCTTAAGATCCTAAACCGTCACGATGGCAACGAGACGTACAACGCTGGTTATGGTTGTGGGCTTGTTATCGTACAACGAATATGTGAACGGATGGGGTGGGCGTTAGTACTGGACGATGATGGTGTTCGATTTAGTGCAAAAGTGGAGTTCTGCTCTTAGCTTTGCGCGTATTGATTCAAGTGAGAATTAACGCTCTGGATTTTTCTTGTCGTACGCATCTAACCCGTAGTCAAACAAGAAAAAACTGGAATTTGAATTAGACTGAAGTTAGTGAAGCGGAAACTCGAGGAACCGTTATGCTCTCTTATCAGGTCAGCCGAAGTATTGAAATTAATAAGAATCAAAGTGAAATTATTGGCTATCTCAAGAACTTCAAACACTGGCCCAGCTGGTCACCATGGATCATTCTTGAACCAAGCTGCGAGCTGACATTCAGTGATAATCAGGGCCACGTTGGAGCTGGTTATCAATGGAATGGTCAGCGTATTGGGACTGGCGCGATTGTACTGGAAAGTACTCAAGAGCATCGATTAGATATGGAGCTGCATTTCTTTCGTCCAATCAAGAGCCATGGAAAGGTGACTCTAATCGTGACGCCGTCACAAAATGGCTGTTTAGTCGAATGGCAAATGCAATCTCGCGTCCCTTGGTATCTGTTCTTTCTGAAAAGTATGTTTAAGTCGATGATAGAGATGGATTATCAACGTGGGTTACGCATGCTTAAAAGTAAGCTTGAAACCGGAAGAGTGCATTCAGACTTAGTCGAAATTGGGAACCGAACGTTGCCTCAAATTCATTATATTGGGATCAAGGGTGTGGCTAGCTTGCAGGAATTAGGTTCGGTAATTGAGAAGCATGTTCAGCAACTAGAACAGTTAATTAGTGACGAAACCCTATCCGTGAATGGTGAATTGTTTTGTTATTACCAGTCGATGGATATGCAGAAAGGTACATTCGAGTTTATCACTTGCTTTCCTCTTCATAACTCAGTACCAGCGCCTCAAGGGGCGGTTACCGGTACCATTCCTGAGAGTGAAACATTTGTCGTTGAACACCGAGGTGAATATCAGTTTTTGGGAAATGCATGGGCTTTAGCGATGAACTTGGTTCATCAGAGTGGTATGAAAGTCAAAACCAGTCCTTTAGGAATCGAACGCTATCTGAATAGTCCGAAGGAAACCACGGAAGAAGAGCTAAGAACGGAAATTATTTTGTTTAAGAAATGACAGGCGCAGGGGAGTAGGGTGTTTAGGTATCATACTAGTTATGCGAAATGTTACTAAAGAATAATAGCGTATCTGTTCCTACCCATAAAAATGCCTCAGCAATCGCTGAGGCATGGTTTTACAGGCCAACTTCTCTTGTTAGAGAATTATTGTGCACGGTATTTACCGCTGTTTAGTTCAATTTTAGACGCTTTTACCCGGCTGTCTGCGTTTAGGTAGTCGCTAATACTTAGCAGATCTTGATCTTGAGATGCTTTTAACACCGCTGATTCCCCTTCTGCGAAGATAACTTCTAATTTTAACTCTTTGGCGACTGCTTTCGCTTCGTTAGGATTGTTTACGGTGATATAAACCAGTCCAGTGGCTTTGGATACGTTACTAAACGCATTCTTAAACACCTCATCACCCGCTTGAAGTTTTACGTCTTCAGATAGGGTTCTAACAGTGCCAGTTTGCACTTTTCGATAATCTTGGCCATTAATCTCAACCGCTTCTGATGGCACAAACAGTTTTGGTGCAGGTTGTTGAGAGAGCTGTTGCTCAGCGTATACACTCGACGTCATGATAACGAGAGCCAGCATAGAAAATGATTTGTATTTCATGTTATTGACTCCTTAGTGTCCAAATATGCGCATCGACCAGTTCTTAATAACACCGGGCTGAGCGTTGTTTGCCATCGGAACGTCATAGATGGTGGAAGAATTGAAATATGCAATGTAAGAATAGACTTCATCGCCGTTCGTATCTATTGCTCGCAACGTCCATTCGCCTTTTGCATCTTCGCCATAAAATTGGTTAGACAACATTAATTGATCTTTGTAGCCTGTAATCGTTGGATCAAGAGATTGACCAACAAGACCATTGCGCGGTGTTTGCAAAACGGAACGAGTCCCTGATGGCGAAATGAGCTCGATAGCTAAGTCGGGCAGACGAGCGTGGTCCAATGTCAATGTCACTTGAACGGACTCTACTGTCAGCTCATCGGCAATGGCGATACTTGAAGAACCACCAACTAGACTTGCATCGGGTACACTTACTTCTGTAGCGTTATGAACCCATGGCGTAATGCTTTGAGCTGGTAAAACACGATTCGTCATACGAGCACGTTGCATCGCTTCATCTAAATCTACAGCGCCGAAGCCATAAAAAGTATGGAAATCTACGCCTGCTGCGTTTTTCTGCCAAGGGGCAATGGCCTCGTAGCTAACCTGTTCACCATTATGGTTAGTAAATTCAAGCTGTACGCCTGGATGCGCTTTATCCGTTACTTTTGCTGTCTCCGCTAGTAAAGCACGTACATCACGAGCAGAAAGTGCGTGGTTGGTTGACATGATTGCCGCGATGGCACCCGATGTGTTCGGCGCAGCCGATGAGGTTCCGTTCATCGTACTGGTATAGTTACAGTTCGGATCGCGCTCCGTTCCGCCGTGTAACCCATTAATGCCAAGGCCTTCACTGGTATTTTGCCCTTCTTCACAACCCATTAAATCAGTGGTGACCATAGCAGGGAAATCTTGCCCATATTCACCTGCTGGTGCTGTAACCCACACGTTCGAACCCACCGATGAGTAACTCGCTCTCGTACCATCCGCTCGCAGTGCACTAGTGACTAAATTGAAGTAATTGGCGTTATCATAAGACTGAGCAGAGTTGTGCATCGGTAAGCCTTGATTGTCTCCACCAGCAAAGAAGTTACTTGGCAATACGAAGAATCGCCCTGCATTGAAATAGCGGTAACCATTACCTGCTGACTTTACAAATACAGCACCTCGACCCCAGGCGTTACTCTCGCTGACGTTTTTCATCACGTCCATTTCAAGTTTTAGCTGAGGGTCGCTTTCATCAAAAGTAATCGGGTTTATAGGGCTGAAACCGTAACTTTGGTTAAATACGCGAACATCGCGTGTTGCTGGGTCCATGCCATGGGAGATTAACCAGCCTTCTAATGTCTGGTTGGCTAACCAGTTAAAACCGATGAGGGAAGAGTGATAAGCGACACCGCGTCCGCCTTCACCGTTGTTGCCGACGGCGCTAATCAAACCGGCTACAGCAGTGCCATGACCATTAGTATCAACCGGATAACTTGGTGGGAATGAAGAGTCTTCGACGAAGTTTCTGCTACCTGTAACTATATTACCTGCAAGGTCGGGGTGATCGATCTGCACTCCAGAATCAATAACGGCAACTTTCACACCAACACCTGCAATCCCCATTGCCTGAGTGAGCTTAGTGTTTAAGTCGTTCCCAGCAACAGCAGGATTAGCCGCAAACGCAGTTTGCCCCGTGTTGTCTAAGTGCCATTGTTCAGAATAGAGTGGATCAAACGCCGAGACGGCAGGTGCAATGCCTACTGCCAACATAGCAGCAAATAGGCGATTAATGCGTATTTCCATTTTTGACCTCATGTCTTTGTTTGGAATTTTTTAGTTCCTGTTTCATATTCCGCTAACAGGAACAAACAAAGCTAACGACAAAGAATAAGGACGAAAACCATTTACAACTTGTTTACATTAAAAGTTCGATGGACAACATAAGTCTTTGTTAATTTGCTGAAACTATGAGGTTTTTATATGTCGTATCGAACATGCATGAAAAGTGAAAAGCAGAAAATACGAGTGTACCGTCTGCTTCAAGAGAGGAGTTATTTAGTTGAAGCGGGTTGAATAGTTGCCATTGGTTTCTTAGGTTCGGCTTTTTCCTTAGGCAGCACGTTATCAATCCACTTTTTAATGTACAACTTATCGAATTCTTTATCACACCACTTTTTGTTTAATCCACGTCGATTGAACTCAGCACCAATCGCCACTTTGGTTTGGTTAGTTGCACGGTTGTAGTAGAGAGTTTCACATAGTTGAGTGTTACTCATTTGCTGGGCATATACGTTGACACTGCTGCTGCGCATTCCCAGTTGAGATGCTTGCTGATTACTGCACGCCATAAGAAATAGAGGCGCAAAAGTAATAATGATTAGATTTTTTTTCATGTGTGCTTTTTTATGATGTAGGGTGAATGATGAACTGGTTTCTGCCAGCTTGCTTCGCATCATACAAAGCTTGGTCTGCCAAGAAAAACCACTGATCCCATTCTTGTTTAATTGTTTGTGCCGACAGCTTGTCCACTGCTCCAAGGGAAATTGTCGCGCTTAATGGTTTAGAGTCAACCACCAATGGTGTGTTTTCAACAGTATATCTCAATCGCTCCAAAAACTTAGCGCAATCTTCAACTCGCTGTACTTCGAATAATAGGACAAACTCTTCTCCACCCCAACGAATGAGTAGGTCACCAGAGCGAGTGGATTCATTAAATAGCGTGGCAATATGAGTCAGCATTTTATCGCCAATATCGTGTCCATATTGATCATTAAAGGTTTTAAAATGATCGACATCTAAAACGGCTAAGGCAAATGTTCTATCTGGGCTTCTACGAGCCATTTTGTCCAACCAAATGTGAAGATAGCGACGGTTATGCAGTTGAGTTAATGGATCGGTAGTATTTTCTTGAGTGAGTGCTTTATTAATACGTCTAACGCGCAGTACGTAACGAAAACCAACGACTCCAATTGCCGCAATAGCGATAAAGTAGAACATTTCTCGATAGCGCTGTGAACGCAGTTCAGAGGCTTGTAGCGCATTTTTTGTTTCTAGCAATTTGAGTTCTTTCTGGGCTAACTTAGCTTCGAGGTCAAACTTAATGTTAATCATCTCTTCACCATGAATATGATGAGAAAACTCAGCCTCTAGCTCTCTTAATTGGGTTAAATAATGAAAAGCCGCTTCATAGTCATTAAGAATTTGATGAGCGTTTACCAGTACCGAAAGCATATCAATACGCTGACGCAGCTCTAATTCACTGGTTGATTTAGTTTGTTCTAGAATGTTAAGTGCTGTTGTAATAGCTTTATCGTATTGTTTGTTTGCGAGGTAAGCCTCTGCAAATGCCTCGTAACAAGACGTTTTTAGCATTTCTAGATTTTTTGGAATGGGCAGGTCTACGCAACGTTGTGCGACCATTAATGCATCATCAATTTTTCCTACCGAGCTCAACATTTGTGAAAAGCTGGATAAAGAGTGGTGCTTGACTGTGTCCGACCCCGTTTGCATTGAAAGTCGAATGGCTTCATTGAAATAATATTCCGCTTTTTTGTTATCTCCGAGGCTCGAGTGAACGATGCTAAGGTTTGCGTAGATAACACCCATAAAAAAGCTATTATCGTATTGATATTCGCTCTCTAGGTAAGTGTCGAGGGCTTGCGTTAGGTAACTGTTGGCCCGAGCCCAATCTGATGCGTCGATGTAGACCGTCCCAATGTTGTTCAGTGTCATCGCGACTTGTATTTCAAACACTGTTTTTTCTAATAACTCATAGGCATTGCGATAATATTTTAGGCCACTGCGTAGTTGATTTCGAGATACTTCTAGATTGCCTAACCAGCGGTAAGCACGGCCTTCTAATGCTAGATAACCAAGATCACGGGCTGTAGAAACAACGTCATGGAGTAACAATTCTGCGTTCCAGTTATCGTCTTGCTCAATCATTGTTACAGCCTTATTGAGCTGTGCTTCAGCGACGACCCATTCCAAATGGTGCTTTTTACCGAATTCGATTAAATCGGGCATATCTTTCGGTAATGGAACGCCTTCGTAACGCTTAAGGTACTTTCGTGCAAAGTAATACAGAGCAAGAGACTCCGCTGATGCATTCTGTGGCGCATTTAACTCATCTTTTTGAATTGATCGCGGCTTACCCATCGAGCGAAAGTAGAGTTTTAACATGGGCTTGCTTTCTGCTGAAATGTGTTCTTCCAGATAAGCTTGCTTTTCGGTACTCGCCAGTACGTTGGTGGGATGCAAGAAAAGTCCAAGTGCAGTACAAAGTGCGCAAGCCAGTGTTTTAATTGAGAAGTGCATGAGCGTATTAATAAAATGTGATCTCTTAACCGAATACCAGTTAAGTCTACCATTTCTTGTTGGTTAAGTGCGGATGGATTCCCAGTGGCAAAGTGTTTTGGGAGTGAGATACGAGAAGTATCTCTATAATATTATGATTTATAAAAACAAAATCTATTGAAAACTTATGTAATGATTGGAAGATGGCATAGGTAGGGTAACGATGGAAGGTAAGTGAGCATATTCGGTGGACTCAATCTAGTGGTTTAAGCCGCGGATTCATCGCTCGAAATCAGGGTGAAGTGTAAAAAATTACGTTTCTGTCATAAATATTTAATGTTTGTATGGGTTGTTAAAAAACTGGATATTAGACATAGTGTTACTAAGCCAATAAAAAATGGCTTTTATAATAAATAGGAGATTAACTATGCATAATGAAATGATTCAACCTTCGCACTTCGGCATTATCGGCCGTACCTGCATTGCTTCAGTACTTATGATTGCGGGTGTTTTCGCTCTTATTTAAGAGTCAAGGGTAACGATGATTACCTTTTAAAGAGTAAGAAAATTCAGGGAATCACCTTAACCTTGTGTAAGGTATTCCCCTGAAAATCCAAGCTAGTCTTTAGTTATTAGCTGAAGAAGCTAAAAATCAATGCACTTACCGCCACAATGCCTGCTGCTAGAACAAAGTAAGTAGAGACATTTCCTCGATATTGTTTCATCGCCTCGATTTTATACACCGCTAACATTGGCATAATAAATAAGATCATTGCAATAACAGGCCCTGACAATGCTTCCATCATACCAAGAATACTTGGGTTCATGATCGCCGCCGCCCAGATTGAGAAGAACAGTGCTGCCACGCTGATACGATCAACACGCTTCTCAGATAGGTTAAAATGCTTGGTAATTAAACCATTTAAGCTTTCACGCGCACCTAAAAAATGCCCAAGGAAAGATGAAGTGATAGCAACAAACGCTACTAAAGGACCAAGTGTTGCAATAAATGGATTATCGGTTGCGTTCGCTAGGTAAGACAATACGGATACGTTTTGTTCTTTTGCTTGAGCCAATTGTTCAGGTGACAGTGTTAGCACACAGGAAAATACAAAAATAAGAACAAAGGCAATCAGCATGATGCTAGTGCGGCGAAGAATAACTTCGGATTTGGCATCTGCCTGCTTACCGTAATGGCGACGTTGTACATTTGCAAAGCTTGAAATTGCAGCTGCGTGACTAAACGAGAAAATCACTACAGGAACTGCTAACCACATAGTGCTAGCAAAAGCTGACGCTTCTGGCACATCCATGACAGGCATGGTCCAGTTCGGTATTAAGTAAAATGATAGAAAGGCAAGAATGGCAACAAGTGGGAACACCATAATGGCAAAGGCCCGTAGCATTACTTTTTCACCCGCCATCATAATAGCAATTAGTGCAAACACTAGTACGCCAGAAAGCAAAGGTCTAGGTAAAGAAGCCATATCAGCCTGATTTACCATGAAGCTATCTACTGTGTTTGTTATTCCAACCCCATATATCAACAGGATCGGGAAGATCGAAAGAAAATACAGCAGTGAAATAGAACGGCCTGCTTTTGCGCCGAAGTGCTCTTCCACTACATCAGTGAAGTCTGCGTTTTTGATCTTAGAAGATAGTACAAAACGAGCTAAGCCACGGTGCGCAAGATAGGTCATTGGAAAAGCAAGTACTGCCATCGCGACTAAAGGCCAAAAACCTCCAATCCCAAGGTTAATTGGCAGAAACAGGATGCCTGCGCCAACGGCTGTTCCAAATAGGCTAAGAACCCAATGTGTATCATGTTTTGACCAAGCTGTGGTTGTGTTTATTTCACTAGGATTTAAGGCATTTCGAGATTCTTTCACTTTAAAACTCGCTTTTATAAAAATAATAATGCTGAAAATGGTAAAGGTTTTAGTGTTTATTATCACATGCGAAGATTGGTGAATAATGCTGTGGACTTGGGGTGGTTGTAAATTATCCAACTATGAATTTTTCAATAAACCAGAATAAAGTTCTTAATTTTAATGCATTTAATGGTTGTATGTATTGAAATTTTCATCTTGTGTGGTTTTTGATTTTGCGGTTAAAACTTAATCACGGATGTATGTTCTAAGTGAGTTAGGCCTAATTTTCAGGAAGAATATTACATTTCTTAAGCACTTAATTGAGATGTTTGTGTCCCGTCATTTAGATGAGATTTAGGTATACTGCTGCCATTCATGTTAAAGAAGGAGTCATTGAATGGACATCTTGTCTGCGCAAAAAGAGGACTTATTTGCCATATATAAGCTCGAAAATACTTTATTTGGAGAACACGCCTATCCTCAATTTTTCTTTCGGCAAGCTTTTGATTGTTGGGGAGAGAGTTTACTGGTAGCAAAAGAGGGAGAGCAGGTCGCAGGGTATATATTGCTAACGACTAGCACAAATGCACATCAATATTGGATCATGTCATTGGCCGTCGATATTCAACATAGAGGTAAAGGTATTGCGCGTTCCCTCCTAGAAAACGTTATTGCGTCGTTGACGTTAGGCTCAAGCGTGAAATTGACTGTCGATCCTAAGAACCAACCTGCATTGTCTTTATACCTCTCCCTTGGCTTTAAAACGTTAGAAGAAGAAGCGCATTATTTTGGTGACGAAGAATCCAGGTTAGTTATGGAATTAGTAAAGTAATACTGCACGATAATGACCGAAATTTGCACACAATCAGTGCGTAGCATTACGTTGCTATAATTGGTTTTAAGCTAACCATTTGTATGGTAAGGGTTTTTAATCTTGGCACCTCACTTGCTTTACATCAACGTTCATCGATAACTCGATGCGCCGCTCTTAATAGCAGGCGAGAGCGGTATAGGGTATTACTTTTTGAAAATGTACTAACAGCGTTAAAGGCATTGCTGCCTCTCTCGATTCGGGAGAGGCTTTTTTTTGCTAGTAAGTTGGGCTGAATCGCACTGGAGGTGTTATGTCGCAAGGATGCAAAAAAACCACTTGTCCCTATTGTGGTGTTGGATGTGGTGTCGAGGTCAATGCGAAAGGAATCGTTGGGGATGCGTGTCATCCTGCAAATGCGGGCTCACTGTGCGTAAAGGGCGTCGCGTTGGCAGAGAGCTTGAATATGCCTTCGCGCTTGTTGTATCCAAAGCTTGTCACCAAGCAACGACCTCAAGGGCAAGAGGTGCAATGGCAACAAGCCACGGATCTGATTGCTGAAAAGATTCATCAAGCGAAAGCGGAGTTTGGACCGGATTCCGTCGCGATGTACGTGTCAGGGCAGTTGTTGACGGAAGACTATTACGTCGCCAACAAACTCATGAAAGGCTATGTTGGCAGCGCGAACATCGATACGAACTCCCGTTTGTGCATGTCTTCGGCGGTTGCGGCTCATGTACGAGCATTTGGCGAAGATGTCGTTCCCGTAAATTACGACGATATTGATAAGACTGAGCTATTGATAATTTGCGGTGCGAATACCGCTTGGACACACCCTGTTTTATTTCGACGTATTCAACAAGCGAGAGAGAACAATCCTAATCTCAAACTGGTGGTTATTGACCCTCGTGAAACGGTCACCGCGCAGCAAGCGGATTTGCATCTACCGATTAAAAACGATGGGGATGTGTCACTTTTTAATGGGCTGCTCAAGTTTCTTATCGAGCAGCAATGTATTGATTCTGAATATATAAATTCCTATACCGACGGGTTTGATGCACTTACAGAAGAGGTTTCTGACTTGCGTTACGATGTCACTAATTTGACGTCTTCCATTGGCATTTCAAAAGAAAAACTCACGACATTCTTCCAATGGTTTGCGCAAAGCCCAACCGCAATCACGCTGTTTTGCCAAGGGGTTAACCAAGCCGAAAATGGTGTTGATAAAGGCAATGCCATTATTAATGCACATTTGGCGACGGGTAAAATTGCTAAGTCAGGTAGCGGGCCATTTTCTATTACAGGTCAGCCGAATGCGATGGGTGGACGAGAAGTGGGTGGTTTGGCAAATCAATTAGCGGCTCATCGTGCTTTTGACGCAGAGTCTATCAAGCAAGTGCAGGCGTTCTGGGATTCACCAGAGATTGCCACTCAGCCCGGTTTAAAAGCCGTTGAACTGTTTGAGGCGGTAGAACGTGGTGAGATTAAAGTTCTGTGGATCATGGCAACCAATCCCGTTGTCTCTTTGCCAGATAACCAATTGATAAAACGTGCACTAGAGATCTGTCCGTTTGTGATTGTTTCCGATATCACAGCGGATTCGGATGTAGCGCATTACGCGGATCTGTTGCTGCCCGCCGCTGGTTGGGGTGAGAAGCAAGGCATGGTCACCAACTCTGAGCGTCGACTTTCAAGGCAGCGCCAGTTTCAAATGCCTCCGGGTGAAGCAAAATCAGATTGGTGGGCGATAAGCCAAGTCGGACAAGCTCTGTGTGCATTGGAAAAGACACAAAATGGCTTTGCGTTTACTTCTGAGCGGGCGGTATTCAGGGAATATGCGGCGATGACAGGTATGAATGCAGATTCGCCATTGAAGCTAGATCTTTCTCAATACGCCAACTTAACCGAGCAAGAATACGAAGAGTGGGTGCCGACACAATGGGGAGGAGAGCGTCCTTTTGCTGATGGCATCTATTCGCACCCAGATGGTAAAGCGCGTTTTGTCGTAACCAGTGAATCTCCAACGCGTTTAGAAAGAACAAAAGGCTGGTGGCTCAATACGGGCAGGCAACGTGACCAATGGCATACTATGACGCGCACAGGGCATATCGCACACCTTGCCGCCTCAGAGTTAGAACCAACCGTGTATATGAACACACTCTCTGCTACTCAAAATCGCTTAAAAGCAGGACAACTCACCAAGCTGTTTCAGCCTGCTTCAAACACCGGTATTTATGCCAAAGTTGCCATTGATGAAGGTTTGGGTTTTCAGGAGTTGTTTATGTCAATGCACTGGGCGGGTCGATATGGCGGTGAAAGCAGTGTTAATGTGATAGTAAACAGCGCAAAAGACCCTATTTCTGGGCAACCTGCATTTAAGTCGTCTTATGTTGAAGTGCAAGACGCCGCGGTCAAAACCTACGGTATGTTCATCGGTACACAGTTTGATTCCGGTAAATTTCTCTACAGCGCATTTCAAGCAGAAAGCAATTTGGGTATTTGGCGCTTTGCACACGATAAGCGACCAAAGAAGCAGAGTTTTTGTCGAACGGAAAAGAGCCGCAGAATTACGATAGATATTGCCCAAGGTTGGCTCGCGGTGGATTACGACCTTGTTGGAGACGTTCGTATCATTCGCTCTGTTTTGGTGGTGTCTAGTGAACCGATTCAAACTGACTACACCAACTTTACCGGCTTGATTGGCAAACCGATGGCGCTATCGCAACTGCTTACCATCACTCAATCGCAAAGCAGCGTCAAACTGGTTTGTAGTTGTTTCCGTGTCACCGATAAACAAATACATGACGCGATGGAGAAACAAGACTGCACGTCACTGACTCAACTTCAAAACAAACTCAAATGCGGCACTAACTGTGGCTCGTGCGTCTCTCAAATCAAACAAATGGTCGACAGCCATCAGCATCAAAAGGGCAAACAGCAAGCGAGCCAGCAAAGTCTGGCGATTCAAATAAAGTAAGTCATAAAGAGGATAAGCACATGGAAGCGCCTTATCAAAAGTCTTGGTTTAAGAAAGGACAAGCGAGTCAGAAACAAGAACGCTCGTCTCGCTTTTCTAAGCATGATCAAGCAAGCAAACTGAACCAACTTTTAGAAGACCATTCAGTAGACCTGGACGCGAACCACAAAGGTTTTGTCTCGATTGTCGGAGCAGGGCCGCACGATCCTGACTTGTTAACGGTAAAGGCTGTGAAAGCGATTATGTCGGCAGAGGTACTGTTGTACGACCGTTTGGTTAACAAAGATATTTTGGAGTTGGCTTCGCCACAAGCCGATTGGATTTACGTGGGCAAAAGATGCGGACAACCTAGTATTGGTCAGGAAGAAATTTGTGACTTGATGGTATCGCTCGCTCAACAAGGAAAGCGAGTTGTACGCTTAAAAGGGGGAGATCCTTTTGTATTTGGCCGTGGAGGTGAAGAGGCGTTAGCACTCGTCAAACACTCAATCGCGTACGAAGTCATTCCCGGCATTACCGCTGCGATTGGATGTTCAGCAAACAGCTTGATTCCGCTGACTCATCGTGGCGTTGCTCGTAGCGTTACCTTTGTGACGGGGCAAGTGGTAACAGGCGCATTTGAAGCGTGGAGCCAACTGATGCAAAGCGGACAAACGTTAGTCTTCTATATGGGGTTAGAAAAATCATCGCAAATACAAACGGGTTTAATCAACTCCGGTTTGAGAGAAGATTTCCCTGTCGCGATCATCACTCATGGTTGCAGCCCTCAACAACAAGTGCACGTTACACAACTCAATCAGCTCAATGATTTATCGATTACACTTAAAGGCGTGAGCCCAGCATTGATTGTGATGGGAGAAGTTGTCAAACTGCGCGAACAACTAATAGAAACCGTACAGTCAGTGACGGAATACGAGGGAATATGAGCAGCATTTTGGAATGTATTAGAACAGTCGGTCGTGGCGAACGTGGTAGAAAACCACTGAACTTTGACCAAGCGTTTCGAGTTATGGATGAATACCTAAACGGTGAGTGCGACGACGATCAGATGGCGATGTTATTGATGCTGATCCGTGTACAGAACGAAACTCAACAAGAAATCGCTGGCTTTGTGAAAGCATTCCAATCCCGCATGCCTGCTATTGGTGCAGACATTGACTGGCCATGTTATGCGGGCAAACGTGAAGCGGCAGGTCAGCCTTGGCACCTGTTGGCAGCGAAGATCCTCGCCGATAATGGTCATAAAGTGCTGATGCACGGCTATCACGACCGTCAATCTGGACGTTTACACGCAGAAGATTACCTCGACAAATTTGCTATTACGAAAGCGGAATCAGCAGAAGACGCAAAGCGTGTGTTAGAAACACACAACATTGTCTATCTGCCGCTGAGTTCGTTTGCACCCCAAGCAGAAACCATGATCGGCTGGAAGAATCGTTATGGGCTTAGAACGCCGATTAATACCGTGGTTCGAGCATTGAATCCGGGGCAGGCGACGGTTGGTATTCGTGGTAGCTTTCATCCCGGGTTCCAACAACTTCATGCTGAAGTCGAATTCGAGATTGGCAAAACCGCTCATGCCGTTGTGTCATTCAAAGGACAATCGGGTGAGTCCGAATACAACCCGAAAGTAAGCCAAACAGTATGGTTAAGCCAAACAAGCGGCGTGACATCGCATTACTGGATGGAACAAATGCTGTCTGAGGTGCCAATGCCTGCAAACTGCCCGTTTGGGACGTCAGAAGATGACATGAACCAAATGGCAAATACGGTTCTTGCCACCATGACAGTGGTGCTATTTGCACAAATGCATGACAGGGAAAAAGCATTCGAACGAGCTTTCTCTTACTGGCAAGCCTATTGCGGCCAGCAATAAGATACTATTGTCAATTAATGTAAAACCAACGACGCAAAGTTGTTGAATCTGAATCCATTATCTATTGTTTGAAGAAGGTAAAAGATCCTAGCTCGCCAATGATGTGTTTCACTACCTTGCTCCGTATCAGAGTGGTGAAACCGCAGTTTTAGCCTCAATCGCGTTCGTTTTTAGCTTCGCGTTTGAGAATGAGAAAATCCCATATGGTAAGACACAGAGGACATGGATAATGGTTCTAAAGCATACCACTCCTAGTGAAAAGGCTTCTCATCCGATCCCGCAAGAAGCCTTCGATTGGTACGACGAATACGCCCACGGAAAAATCTCGCGCCGTGAGTTTCTTAATAGGCTGGGTGGCCTTGCTGTGCTTGGCTTTAGCATGACAGCACTGGTCGATGCACTCACCCCGAATTACGCACTCGCAGAACAAGTTTCATTTAACGATCCTGACATCAAAGCAACTTACGAAACCTTTCCATCTCCAAATGGGCATGGAGAAGGGCGTGGTTATTTGGTGATGCCACAGAAGAAGACCTTAAAATCGCCGACCGTGTTGGTGATCCATGAAAACCGAGGTCTGAACCCTTATATCAAAGATGTCGCAAGACGACTTGCAAAAGATGGCTTTATTGCTTTCGCTCCAGACGCGCTTTATCCACTCGGCGGCTATCCGGGGAACGACGATGAGGGGCGCGACATGCAGAAAGAGATGGACAGAGCCAAGATCGAACAAGACTTTATTGCAGCCGCTAACTTCCTCAAACAATACGAGGGTGGCAACGGTAAATTGGGCGCGGTTGGATTCTGCTTCGGTGGATACATTGTCAATATGCTTGCAGCGGTAATGCCTGAAGAGCTCGATGCAGGTGTGCCTTTTTATGGAACACCAGCTGCGCAAGAGCTCCAAAAGCAAGTCAAAGGGCCGTTGATGATTCACTTTGCAGGGCTCGATAAGCGTGTTAACGACACATGGCCTGCTTATGAGCAGCAATTGATCGCAACCGACGCACAGTATCAAGCGTTAATGTATGAGAACGTCAACCACGGCTTCCATAACGACTCAACAGCACGCTACGCACCGGAAGAAGCAGCACTCGCTTGGGAGCGCACACTCGGCTTCTTCAAAGAACATCTCGCCTCTAGTTAAAGCGCGTTTACTTTAGTTGGCACATTCCTTGTTATGTCTCTCTTAGTGAGTGAGATATAAACAAGGAATGTGCATGACTCAATCAACGTCAAAAACACCCATCATAGTGTGCTGTGATAGCCTCCAAGAGCAGGCTCGATTGTCCGGCTTATTGAGCAAAGATTACGACAACATCATCGGCTGCCAATTGGCACAACTAGAAACGTTAATGCAACGAGAACCGTCTGCATGCGTTGTGGTTGGATGGCAGCAGCCAACGGCAGAACTGCGTTTGATCGTTGATTTCTGCCGCAGAAAATCGGCACCACTTCTTATCGTCTTAAAGCAGTTATCATCTAATGATATCAATCGTTTATCAGAAAAAATGGACTATGTGCTCATGCCGCACGATAGTGAATTTGCACTTCAACCTTGGATTGAGCATGCGGCATTAGTGAGAGCGAAATTCGAAAGTATGCAATCGGAAATTGAATCGCTGACCCACAAGATTGAAGAGCGCAAGCTGGTGGAAAAAGCCAAAGGTCTGCTGATGAAGATGCACAGCGTTGATGAAGATCAGGCTTATAAAGCGCTTAGAAATTCGGCCATGCAATCGAGCCAAACGCTCGCACAAGTTGCCAAGAATTTGATAACTACTTTGGAGGTGCTTGATTAGTCGTTCTACTACTTTGGGGTTAGGGTGCGTTTTCTAACGTGGTGCGTGTTGCACTATCAGCAAGCAATAACAGGAAATAACAAACGGCAAGATATACTAATCTATTGTATTTACTGTGAAAAATAAGTTGGCACAGTAATTGGATTAGAAGAATTGGGTTTATTGTTGAATCGCTTATCTCAATTATCAACGGCGGTAATTGTAGACTTAGCAACGGCGCTACTGCTCTTCGGAGTAGTGGCGCTTTTTTTATGGGAGCAAACCAATGAAATGGAGTTCTATGCTGAAAGTGTCAGCAATTTCGTTATCGGTATTCACCACGGTCAGCGTAAAGGCAGAGTTGGGTGAACCAGAAATTGAAGACCTGAAGTTTGGTTTTATTAAGTTAACCGATATGGCACCGCTGGCAGTTGCTTATGAGAAAGGTTTTTTTGAAGACGAAGGCTTGTACGTCACTTTAGAAGCGCAAGCAAACTGGAAGGTGCTTTTAGACCGAGTCATCGACGGTGAGCTTGCTGGCGCGCACATGCTTGCTGGTCAGCCATTGGGCGCAACGATTGGTGTTGGCACAAAAGCAGAAGTGATTACTGCGTTCAGTATGGATTTGAACGGCAACGCAATCACGGTTTCCAATGATACTTGGGAACAGATGAAGCAGTACATTCCCAAACAACCAGATGGCAAACCTGTTCACCCAATCAAAGCGGATGCGCTGAAGCCTGTGGTCGACAGCTATCTGGATAAAGGCAAACCGTTCAACATGGGCATGGTGTTCCCTGTATCGACACACAACTATGAGTTGCGTTACTGGTTAGCGGCTGGCGGGATTCATCCAGGTTTTTATGCACCAGACTCAGGTGATAACAGTGGTCAATTGGATGCTGATGTTCTGTTGAGTGTTACACCGCCACCACAAATGCCAGCCACAATGGAAGCGGGCACGATCAAAGGGTACTGCGTAGGCGAACCATGGAATCAACAAGCCGTATTCAAAGGCATTGGTACGCCAGTCGTGACTGACTACGAAATCTGGAAGAACAACCCAGAGAAAGTGTTTGGTGTTTCCAAAGCTTGGGCTGAGAAGTATCCAAACACGCACATTCGTGTAGTGAAAGCCTTGATTCGAGCGGCACATTGGTTGGATGAAAACGACAATGCCAACCGCCAAGAAGCAGTGAAGATGTTATCAAAAAGTGAGTATGTTGGAGCGGATGCCGAAGTTATCGCCAATTCAATGACGGGCACGTTTGAATACGAGAAAGGCGACAAACGAGATGTGCCAGACTTCAACGTGTTCTTCCGTCATAACGCTACTTATCCGTATTACAGCGATGCGATTTGGTACCTGACTCAAATGCGTCGCTGGGGACAGATCTCAAGCGAGAAATCCGATGATTGGTACATGGATGTCGCAAAAGAGGTTTACCGTCCGGACATTTACCAACAAGCGGCTCAAGCGCTAATTGAAGATGGTGTGTTGAGCAAAAAAGACTTCCCAGATTTCAGTGCTGAAGATGGTTTTCGTGCGCCACAAACACACTTTATCGACAACATCGTTTATGACGGTCGCGAGCCAAATAAATATCTAGAGAAGTTCTCTATCGGGCTTAAAGGAAAAGACAAGGTTTAACCATAACGATAAACGCCACAGGCGAGGGGGATTCGCTTGTGGCAACAAGGATGTAAATTTCTTAGGAGTGAGTATGTCTAGTAATGTCATTTCCCTGTTTCCTGCTAAGCAGGTAGTGAACCGAAGTCGGTTGGTGCTTTTGCCCGTCATTGGCTTGCTGATCTTTTTGGCAATGTGGCACGTAGCAGCGAGAGAAGTGCAAACTTCATTAGGTACGCTACCGGGACCTGTGCAAACTTTTCAGCAGTTCAGCAACCTTGTCGATGACCATTGGCAAGAGCGAGAAAAGGAACAAGCGTTTATCGAACGTCAGGAAAAACGCAATGCTGCGAAGTTAATCAAGAATCCGGATGCGGAAGTGAAGATTCGTCCTTACACAGGTAAACCGACGTTCTTCGATCAAATCATAACAAGCTTAGTGACTGTAACTGCCGGCTTTCTATTGGCGACTGTCATTGCGATTCCACTTGGCATCGTGCTTGGTCTGAATCAAGGACTGTATCAAGCGTTCAACCCAATCATTCAATTGCTCAAGCCTGTATCACCTTTGGCTTGGCTGCCTATCGTCACTATGGTGGTGAGTGCCACTTATGTGAGTGATGATCCGATGTTTGCCAAGTCGTTTATTAACTCTCTGATCACTGTGGCGCTGTGTAGCTTATGGCCGACGCTGATTAACACCGCTGTGGGTGTAACGAGCGTTGATAAAGACTTGGTCAACGTGAGCAAAGTACTTCAACTTTCGTGGTGGCAGCACATTCGCACCATCGTTTTACCTTCTGCCATTCCAATGATCTTCACCGGTTTACGTCTCTCTTTAGGTATCGCTTGGATGGTGTTGATTGCGGCAGAAATGCTCGCTCAGAACCCAGGGTTAGGCAAGTTCGTTTGGGATGAATTCCAAAACGGCAGCTCGGCATCATTGGGTCGCATCATGGTGGCAGTCATCACCATCGGCTTTATCGGTTTGATGCTCGATAGAGGCATGTTGCAACTTCAAAAGTGGCTGTCTTGGAATAAACAACAAGCGTTGAGATAAGGGAAAAGATCATGGAAAAAGCATTATTAGATCTAACGCGTTTAGGGATGCGATTCCCAACGCCAGATGGCGAGTTCATCGCGCTTAAGAACGTCGATTTACAAATCAATAAAGGCGAGTTTGTGTCTCTAATTGGGCACTCTGGCTGTGGTAAATCAACGGTATTGAACTTAGTCGCAGGGCTACACATGCCAACAGACGGCGGCGTGATCGTCGATGGACGAGAAGTAGCTGGACCGGGACCAGACCGCGCAGTGGTGTTCCAAAACCATTCATTATTGCCTTGGTTAACCGTGTATCAAAACGTTGAGCTTGCAGTAAAACAAATCGCCGGCAAAAAGGGCAAAGCGTGGATTCAGGAACAAGTGAACCACTATTTAGAGTTGATTCAAATGCAGCATGCTGCGCACAAAAAGCCGGATGAAATCTCGGGCGGTATGAAGCAGCGAGTCGGCATCGCCAGAGCACTGGCACTTCAACCAAAGGTTCTACTGATGGATGAACCATTTGGCGCGTTGGATGCGTTAACTCGTGCGCATTTACAGGATGCACTGATGAAGATTCAAGCCGAGTTAAACAATACCGTCATCATGATTACACATGACGTGGATGAAGCGGTGCTGCTATCCGACAAAATCGTGATGATGACTAACGGTCCGGCAGCGACCATTGGTGAAGTGTTGGAAGTGAATCTACCGCGTCCTCGCGAGCGTGTCGCACTGGCAGATGATGCGCAGTATCAGAAGTGTCGACAAGCGGTGCTGAAGTTCCTTTACGAGAAGCAATCCAAAGTCGAGATTCCTGCTTCGAAAGAAGACAAACCCAAAACCGCAGCGCAAACGGCATAAGGAGGCAGCGATGAACAGTCCTTTAACGATTCCAGTAAAGAACGCATTGAGCCACATCGTTGTGGTAGGTAACGGTATGGTTGGGCAACACCTCGTCGAGCAATTAGTGCAGAAAAACGCGCATTTGGAGCACCGAATTACCGTGATTGGTGCAGAGCGTTTTATCGCGTATGACCGTGTACAGTTGTCCTCTTTGTTTGCGGGTAAGTCTCATGATGATTTGATGCTGAGTAACCAAGAATGGTACGACATGCATGGCATCCAACTCGTACTTGGCAGCCAAGTAACAGGCATCGACAGAGAGCAAAAGCGCATTCTCCTTGATGGTGAAGATGTGCTGGGTTACGACGAACTTGTGCTCGCGACCGGTTCTTACCCGTTTGTGCCTCCAATTGAAGGTAAAGACCGAGACAACGTGTTTGTCTATCGCACGCTTGATGACCTTTCACAAATCAAAAAAGCATGTGAAGGCGCAAGAACGGGCGCAGTGATTGGCGGCGGCTTGTTGGGTTTAGAAGCGGCAAACGCACTTAAACTATTGGGGTTAGAAACTCACGTTATTGAATTTGCTCCCCGCCTGATGCCCGTGCAGTTAGACGATGGTGCTGGCTTAGTGCTAAAAGAGAAGATTGAAGCGCTAGGGCTAACCGTTCACACCTCAACGGGTACGGAACGAATCTGTGATGGTGAAACGGCTAAGCATCGTATGGTGTTTAAAGACAAAGATCCTCTCGAAGTGGATGTGATTGTCTTCTCCGCAGGCATTCGTCCTCAAGATGAGTTGGCAAGGCTGGCTGAGCTAGAAATAGGCGAGCGAGGCGGCATTGTGATTAATAACCAATGCCAAACCAGCGATGAGAACATTTACGCGATTGGCGAATGTGCCCTTTGGGAGCAGAAGATCTTTGGCTTGGTCGCTCCCGGTTACACCATGGCGAGAACCACTGCCGATGTCTTGACTGGGATGCCGAGCGATGGTTTTAAAGGTGCAGACATGAGCACTAAACTTAAGCTGCTTGGGGTAGATGTGGCGTCTATCGGCGATGCACAAATGCAAACCGAAGGCGCACAAGAAATGGTATTGCAAGATGCGGTTGCAGGCATCTACAAAAAGCTGGTGGTTGATGCGAGCGGCACCCAATTACTTGGTGCGATTCTCGTCGGTGATAACAGCGATTACGATGCGCTCTTACAGTGTTATTTGAACAAAACAGTCTTGCCAGACCACGCGGCGAACCTGCTATTTGATACCGGAATGCTGGATGGAGAGATGCCAGACAGCGCCATCATCTGTTCTTGTCACAACGTCACAAAAGGTGACTTAGTTGCCGAGATACAAGCTGGAACCACCAACCTGACAGACCTTAAAGCCAACACTAAAGCCGGTACTGGCTGTGGTGGCTGTAGCAATATGGTGAAGTCGGTATTGGATACTCAACTGGCAGCCATGGGGGTAGAGGTTAACAACCACCTTTGTGAGCACTTTGAGCTCAGTCGCCAAGAGATGTTCCATATTTGCCAAGTGGAACAAATCAAAGACTTCGACACCTTAATTGCACTGCATGGCAAAGGACATGGCTGTGATATCTGTAAGCCGACAGCAGCATCTGTGTTTGCTTCTTTGTGGAATGAACACATCATGGAGCCGCAGCATCAATCTCTGCAAGATTCTAATGATGCCTTTATGGCGAACCTACAAAAAGATGGCTCTTACTCGATTGTACCTCGTGTTCCGGGCGGCGAAATTACACCAGACAAACTCATCGTGCTAGGCGAAGTTGCTCAGCAATACGATCTGTACACCAAAATCACTGGCGGTCAGCGCGTGGATTTATTTGGTGCGCAGTTAGAGCAACTCCCAGAAATCTGGCAAACCTTAATTGATGCTGGTTTTGAAACAGGGCACGCCTACGGCAAGTCGGTTCGCACCGTGAAATCTTGCGTCGGTTCTACTTGGTGTCGCTATGGTGTTGATGACTCGGTCGGATTAGCCATTGAGTTAGAGAACCGATACAAAGGATTGCGAGCGCCCCATAAGCTTAAGTTTGCCGTATCGGGCTGTACTCGAGAGTGTGCAGAAGCGCAAAGTAAAGACATTGGGGTGATCGCCACCGAAAACGGCTGGAATCTATACGTTTGCGGGAATGGCGGCATGAGACCAAGACACGCTGATTTGTTTGCATCTGACTTATCCAAATCAGAGTTGATCACCATGATTGACCGAGTATTGATGTTCTACGTCAGCACCGCTGATCGCTTGCAGCGTACGTCGGTGTGGATGGAGAACATGGAAGGGGGCCTAGATTACCTTAAACAAGTGATTTTGGATGACTCTCTCAACCTATGTGATTCATTGGATGAGCAAATGGCGCGAGTCATAGATACCTATCAATGTGAGTGGAAGAGTACGCTGGATAATCCTCAGAAATTGCAACGCTTCCGTCCTTTCTTGAACAGCACGTCGGGCAGCAAAGTCTTGCCGTACCAACGTGTGCGCGGTCAGCGTATTCCGGTGAAACAGGAGGTGTAAATGGCAGCTTTAACCAAAGTGAAATTGTGTCAGCTTGATGACTTAATGCCGTTTATCGGTGCCACTGTATTGATTGAAGGTGAGCATGTCGCGTTATTCTACATTCCTGATAGTGGTGTTTATGCCGTTCAAGATTGGGACCCAATTGGTAAGGCTTATGTGATGAGTCGAGGGATTGTCGGTGATATCGATGGTGAGATGTGTGTTGCATCACCACTGTACAAACAGCATTTCAGTTTAAAGAGTGGGCAGTGTTTGGAAGATGAAGCGTACTGTCTAAAAACTTGGCAAGTAACGGTCGACGATAATCAGGTTTGTTATTTAGTCGAAGAATGATCCTAGAAATTTGCCTGCTCGATATGAGTAAATTCTTAGCGTAAGAGATAAGCGGATAAAGCTCCAGAGACCACACGGTAAGGCTCTGGAGCTTTTAATTATTCGCAAGGATTCACTTGTAGTTCGGTATAGCCAGTCGAGTCGTCCATCGCTCTAGTGAACTCAAGTTCTGAGTAAGAATGGATGATCAATTCTGCGGTAGTATCAATCACTGTGCCTTCCAACAAATGCCCACCCCAAACTCGTCCTTCACGATCAGACACCGAGATATGAACGTGTTGATGTTCAGCCGTTAGGGTTCCCATCACAGAGACAATTTCAAATGGCTCTTGTTTGGTTAACGTACTCTCTGCACCTGCCAAACGAAGGTTGAGGTCAGAGGTACAGCCAACGCATGAGGCAATCGAGCCTGCTTTGATACCATGCTGCTCGACCAATTTCGCTAGGCTCAGCTTTAAGTCCATGCCTTTGGTAAGACGTACTGCTATCACTTCAATCGACATGTCACTTCCTAATCAAAACCAGCAAGCAGGAAAGCGCCGTATCCAAATCGGCATAACGTTTGGCTTTGCCAAGTACGCGCATGCCTTGCATGTTGTTGAGAACAAAACGAGCGAGCTCTTCTGGTTTCAGCGTTTTCGGCACTAAGGTTTCTTTTTGCGCATTGGTCAGCGCATCCGCAATGATGTCGATAAGATGGTCAAACAAAAAATGCCCTTTACGCAGTACATCATCGTCTTCGCCAGCGTGCTCAATCAACGCATTTTGAATAAAGCACCCACAGTTCCGTTTGCGCTGCAGCTCAGCAAAAGATTTAAGGAACGATTCTAACTCAGGTAAAGACGCATCGTCTTTTTCCAAATCATTGAGTGACGGTAGCGAGACCTTTTTTAAGTAAGTATCGAGCGCTTCGTAGTAGAGCTGTTGCTTGTCACCATAGGTGTTGTAAAGACTGAAGCGGTTGATGTTCAACTCGTCGGTGAGATCCGAGATAGACGTGTTCGCAAAGCCCTTGCGCCAAAACACATCCATAGCCACGAGAAGCTTTTCATCTCGGTCGAAGTTGGCTTTTCTTGCCATAAATTACCTGCCTGGGTCTGCTTATCGGGTAATTAAATTGCTTTGGAGGGATGGTACAGAGAACCTCTAGCGTTCGAACTGAACCAATATGATGAATACCCATCTATGCTTGGGTATCAGCCTCCAAATTCATGTGAACTCACAAACGGCATCAAAAATCTCGCTCAGCAAACAGACCCACAACTGTTTGAAAATTTTTGATAGTGAAGTTCTTGACTGATCGTTTATAAACTGGCTACAGTATATCCTAACCAATCGGTTAGAAAAAGATAAAAGGATGTGAAATGAAGCTCTATGAAACCGCAATGACTCCAAGTTGTAAGCGAGTTAGCATTTTTCTAAAGGAAATCGGTGGCGAGGTTGAGCGAATTGCGCTGAACGTTCGTGAGGGCGATAACCTATCTGAACCGTTTAAATCGAAAAGCGTGAACGGCAAAGTGCCTTTACTGGAACTGGATGACGGCACGACGATCTGTGAAAGCGTGGCGATTTGTCGCTACCTAGATGAAGCGTTTGAAAATGATCTGGCGCTGTTTGGTGCAAACCAGCTCGAACGTGCTCAGGTGGAAATGTGGCATCGTGTGGTGGAGTTCCAAGGACTAAATGCGGCATTTCAGGCGTTTCGAAACATGACCGGAGTTTATGGAGACAGAGAACGTTGTGTTGAAGCATGGGGCGAAGAATCAAAACAACGCGTCTACGAATTTCTGCCTGTCTTAGACAAGCGTCTTGAACATAATGATTTTATCGCCGTAGACCATTTTACTATCGTCGATATAACAGGCTTTATTTTGATCAGTTTCGCAATTAAAGGCCTAGAAATTGATGTGCTATCGACGTCGCCAAACATTGCTCGATGGTATAACCAAATTTTAGCTAGACCTGCATTTCAGAGTTAATGTATTGCAGCGAGTGGATGATAGCTCGCTGCTACCACCTTACCGATTCTTAACTCAGCAGGATATTCAAATTTTTTCAGATTTTTCTTATTTTTTCTCCTATCGCCTATAATTGGAAAAACAACCTCAATTTGCTTCGTTGCGTTTTAGAGCCTTGAGCTCTTGGTCCGTATACGCTCTCTTTCATCATGGAAAGTCTAATAATAGACAAGGAGAGGTCATGAATATTCAAGTGAAAACTATCAATAATATTCTAATCGCCCTGTTAATGGTTTCGGTTTTTGGTCTATTCGCACTGTACCTCAATTACACACAGCAGAATGAACAGATTGAAAGGCTGCAAAGTCAGTTAATCGAAAAAGAGCATCAGATACTAATTTCTAATGAAGCGTTGTCTTACACTCGATATCAACACCAATTATTAGCCGAAGACTACAGCCGTTTTAGAAATGAGCAGTCAGTGACTAGTGTTTTGCGTTAGCCAGTATAGCAACCACTTTAAGGAGGCAGATGAAACCCATTCTTTTGGTCGATGACAGTAAAACAGTACTGCTTTACATCAGCAGTGCATTGGAAAAGCAAGGCTATGAAGTGCTTGCTGTTGAAGACGGACGAGCGGCGCTCGAAGTGCTAACCCACCGCCCTGATATTCAGTTTGTGCTGAGTGATTTAATGATGCCTGGAATTAATGGTATTGAATTGTGTCGCCAATTAAAATCTAAAGTTAGCGAACGTTACATTTTTTTTGTTCTACTGTCTTCTAGAAATGACCAAAGTTCGATCGTGAAAGGCATTGATGCTGGCGCAGATGATTTCGTAGATAAGAAGACGTCTGTAGAGGAACTTCAGGCCAGAATCCGTGCGGGGTTTCGTACTTTAGAACTGCACAACAAACTCGTTGAGAGAAATAAAGAGCTAGATGCGGCCTACCAAACAATTCACCAAGACCTGCAGTCTGCGAGTCAACTGATGGAGCAACTACTCCCTGCTGAATCAACTATCCAAAATATACAGTTTAGTTATGTCTACAGACCATGCTCCCAGATTGGTGGTGATATGTTGGGGTATTTGGAGCTCGATGAACAACATGTTGCGTTTTATGTATGTGATGTTTCTGGTCATGGTATTTCTTCAGCTTTGATGGCTTTTTCTATTCAACAGACACTATCTCAAAGTCAGGGGCCTGATTCGATCACGATGGAGTTGAGAGATGACTGCTATTGCGTAAGTGAGCCAGCATCTGTGATTGAACGGCTAAATCGGCGTTATCAGCAAACTAGAAACAGTCAACTTTACTTTACTATGGCTTACGCCATTCTTAACACAAAATCAGGGCGACTTAGCTATTGCACGGCTGGCCACCCCAGGATCTTAGTTTGGCGAGCGAGTACGAACACGATGGAACAGATAGGTGACGATAACTTTATCGTTGGTGCAATGCAGCCGATAGAATATAGCGGTAACCAAATTAGTCTAGATGAGGGCGATGCATTGTGGCTTTATTCGGATGGTTTGATTGAAGCGAGGCAGGGTGAGGAGATGTTTTCACTACAACGATTGGCATCGAGTATAAAAGCTGTTTGCACGCTGCCAGTTGAAGATCAAGTGGGAGACGTCTTTAAAAAAGTACAATCTTGGCACAACGAAGATGAGTTTGATGATGATGCCAGCCTTTTACAGGTAAAATGGCATGGTGAGAGGCTCGATTTTAAGGAAAAGAATGTCAAAGAGCGAATTTAAACGAACTTACGGGAGCTCCCTTACTCACTCACGAAGTGCGAGCAAAGACGTTGTTCGGTTTTTGATGGGTCATCAAATCCCCTTAAATGCAATTCAATCATTGGAGCTTTGTGTCGTTGAGCTCATGAATAACGCTTATATTCATTCTTACAGTGAAATAAAAGGCCTGCCAATTGAAGTGGAGTGTAGGGTTGGGGATGACCAAGTGTCCGGTTTCGTGGAACTGAGAGTCTCTGATTGCGGAGCGCCGATCAATGAGAAGACGTTCATCCAACATAAAAATAAACAGATTGAGGCACCTAACTTAATGGATGACGATAGTTGGTCCTCCTCTGGTCGCGGACTGATGTTAGTCGCTCAATTATCTGACCTGTTTAAATTGGAAAAAGGTTTCGAAAACAATACGTTTGTTGTAGTGAAAAGGAATTGGGAGAGAAACTAACAACCAAGCAAAGTCGATTTGCTTCACTTGGTCCCTAGCGTTAATCTGACGGTTGCGTTGTATATCATTGTTATTTTGTATTCGTTGTTGGTGCTGGTGATAGTAACGCCTCCAACTCTTCTGGTGTTAGAATATCACTGATGTTTAACATATTATTTTCATCATCTAGCGCCATCTTTGTACGGCTAAGTAAGTACCTTTTTTGAGTTGGTGTTAGGTCTTTGAGAGACTCAATCAACTCCCTGAAATTGCTATTATTCATTGCCATATTTCCCCCAGTTAAGCCTTGAATTTCTTTATTGCATATTCTTCAAGTAAGCGAAGATTTGTTGATTAATTGCAGCTAGCTCTTCAGTAACTATAGCTATATCTGAGCTATCTGGCGCTGTATCGTTTCTGGTTTTTTCTTCTATTCTTTGAAACGCAATGACCGCGGTGTCTTCTCCGAAACTCTCTAGAATGCCCTTTAAACTATGCGCTAATAGATAGAGTTCTGACCAACATCTGCTTGTATATAGCTCATCTATACGCTCTATATCATTCGTGTGATCTTCAAGGTATGTAGAAAAAACAGTGACGATCAGATCTACGTCGTTATCCATGTATGTATTGAGAACATCAAAATTAATCATGTATACCCCTATTAAACGTTGCGGTAGAGGAATGTTTCGGATAATGAAGGCTTAGCCGAAGGTATGAATGGCATAACCAGTATTTGAGCAGAAATAGTTTGCTTGTCGCTTGAGATAAACTTACAAAAATAAAGTCATTGTTAAAGATATTTTGACTTATATCCAAACGGCAATGGTCGAAATGTAGGGATGAAAAAACTTCAACTCGCGTGTTTTTAACACAAGTAGCAAAGGGGACGTTTCCAAGTAAAACGCCGAGTCGGTAAGTGTCTTGCAGTCCTAGTTTAAGGCTATCGTTACATACGGACGCCAGACGTTCGCCAACTTTGACTATTCCTTTAGTCAAGGCTAACTCTCCTCATTAAGTACAAGTATAAATTAGCAATCTAGTTGCATATTGGCAAGTGATCTGCGGCAAAAAAGGGACTCGCGTCCCTTTTGTATTACTAGCTTTGCTTAGAGTCCTGTTCTATTTGCTTCATAAGCTCGTTGGCTTTCTTCATAGCGCGTCTTGCGCTTGAAGTCCTTCGCTTATTAAGTAATATATCGGAGAAGCGTAAGTATTTATCAGCAGTTTTGAATCTTAAATCGTTAACATCCTGAAAACCAATAGGAAAGTTTTTCGAGAACAGATCCACATCCTTCACCAAGTTATCGAGATGAGTTGTCGTCCTTGCCTTTTCTAGGCGAGAATAAAAGTTTTCAAACTCTTTTTGGAACAGGATTCTAGCGGCATCTTCTGGAAACGGTAGAGGGCTGTTGGAATCTAGCGCTGTCTCATATAATTTCATTTCCAGCACTGCATCTTTCATCGCATTACTTATCTGTAAGTTCTCTTGATGCTCTTCTACGTTTGAAAAGAAGGTGTTCCCAACCTTAATAAGAGCAACAAGTGCAGCTGCGTCTTTCTTTTGGAGTGCTTCAGTGAGGTGCTGACCGAAAACATCGCTAGATAACGAACTTGGCGTGAAAGGATAACCTTGATGAATCTGATTTAACTCATCCTTGAGCTCATAGATGGATTTACTGCCGTCTTCTTTACTGTACCGAGACTTTTCAAGTTGACTGTTGATTTGCCTTGCTATCGAAAGTAACGTGGAGTGCTTGCTTGACTGAATATCTAAGGCAAGAACTTCTATTTTATGTGAGTCAGGATAGTAGGTTTTTGCTTTATCAAGTATGGACTCAATTTCATCATAATTCGGGTAGTTGTTGGCATCAGAATTCAAAACCTGATCAATTTCAGATTCAAACTCGCTGAGAATATAGGTCTTGTGTAAGCGTAATAAGCCAGCCTTAACGACTGGATGTAAGCTTTTTTCACTATCAATCAGTGCCAAACTTTTTTCTGCTGGCGTATCAAGCTGCCACTCTTGTCCGGCAATTTGATCATTTTGCTTGCTAATAACGGTTTCCAAATTGGCGATGGTTTCTTGTTGCTGCTGATAACCAAATACAATGCCGCTAACTAATAATATACTCGCTGCCGCGCCGCTAGCGATAGGCCAATAGCGCATATTCAATTTGCGTTTCAACTGCTCAGGGGTCAGCTCGTTCGGAATGATGCCAGTTGAAAATACGCTTGAAAATATTGGCCACTTAGATGCGGGCATGTTAGTTGGTTTAGAGACCTTGATCTTCTGTTTGAGAGCTTCATTAACTGGAGTTCTTGCGTAAGGGTGTTTGCAACTCAATAGCTCGTAAGCAATACAAAATAGAGCAAACATATCGTCGCTTAAGTTCGGTTCCTTACCGGATAACAGGTTGAGTGATGCATAGTTGGGAGTATAACCAAGCGTTTCAACATTTTCGGATTTACGTTTAGCCGCATATTGATCCTGCTTTAATTGATGAGTTTTAGATACACCAAAATCAAGCAACTTAACGTTACCCTCAGACGTTAAAATCACATTAGCGGGCTTTAGGTCGGCGTGCACTACACCAAGAGAGTGAGCATATGAGAGTGCATCGAGTACCTGATTTAGGATTGATAAAGTTGCATTAAACTTCAGCCCATGGGGCCTAGAACGCTGTATTAAACTCTCTAATGTTTCTCCGTTAATATACTCCATAACTAAAAAGTATATTTCGCCATCAACACCAAAATCAAAAACCCTAATGATATTAGGGTGGCTTAACCTTTGAGTTTGTTGAGCTTCACGTATTAACATGCGTGCAGTCTCTGGTTGAGAAGCAAACTCTTTCTGTAATATTTTTAACGCAACGTAGGGTGTTTCTGAACCTGAAGATTCAAGAATCCTATCTTTAGCTAAGTAAACATCGCAAAGCCCACCATGCCCAATAACCGACTCAATTTCATACCGATTTTTAACGGTCGCTCCTATTAAGCTTTCGTTAATAACATCTTTGTTATTATTTAATGAGTCATCTTTATTGTTTTTTTTCTTATTAACTAACGGAGTGTTTTCTTTTTGAGACAGTTTTGTATTTGTTTCATTTTTATTTTTAACGGAGGTTTCATTATTAGTGAGTTTGGTTGATTTAATTGCATTGTCTCGTTTTTGAGTCTTTACAATTTTAGTTTTATCTCCGCTTTCTTCGTTATTTATAGAATTGTTTTTATTACTGTCTTCCATCACAAGAACTCCGTATAAATGATGGGGGAATATATACCTTTCTGCTCAATGAAAAGTCATTATGTTAGAATTTCTCGGCCAAACTAACATTCGTTTTTTTATTGATGAAAGTCTAAGTGTCAAAAATTTGAACTTGGTTGGATAATTAAAATTGTTGAACAATACGTGATTGCTTTGATAAAAAAATGATTCATTATTCCGTGCATGATTTTCAATGGCAGTATTAAGATTTTTATTAATCTTACTGTTAATAAGAAAGTAGTTAATAATAAAATTAAAAATAATATCTAGCAGGTCTTTGGCGAGGTTTACATGAAGTTGGTTTTAACCATAACAAGTTTTCACAAATTTACTCCAGAGATTGAGAGTGAGTTCGTGTTTGAATCAAGTGATGAACATGCCAAGGTTACATTTGGTAGGTCTGAACAATGTGATTGGACACTACCAGATCCTGAAAGAGTGGTATCCGGAACCCACGGAGAACTGATTAAGTTTGGTGACAAATACTTGATAAAAGACCTCTCAACTAATGGTACTTTTGTAAATAATGCTGTAACTCCTGTGGGTCAAGGAAATGAAATAGCACTAAGCGATGACGATATGGTTAGCTTAGGGGATTATCAAATTTCAGTTTCTATTCAAACAGATACAGATGTATTCAGTCTTGAGACAAGTAAAAGTCTTTCTAGCGCACCCCCTGAAGTAGTCTCAAGTCCATCGGAAGCAGAATTTGTTGACCTAGGCCTTAGTGCTAGTGAACTCTTAAACGAAAGTGTTCCTTCTGACTTTCAGCTAGATATTGGTTTAGTCGATGATTTTATTGATATTCCAAAGCCCGAAAAACAGAGCACCGTATCTGAAACTTTACCGAAAGTTAACCGACAATCAGAACACCTATCGACTCCCAACTTTGATACCAATGGGGGTGAACTTGCGGCTTTTGTTAGAGGGGTGGGTATAGATCCAATGATGATTCCCAGCGATAACCGAGAGGAATGGTTCGAACAACTGGGGGAGTCATTTTCTTTGATGCTAGTTGGTTTAATGGAAACACTGCATAACAGAGCAGTGTTTAAACAAACAAATCGACTTAGTCATACCGCATTTCGTAAGTCAGAAAATAACCCTTTAAAGTTTTCTGCAAACTTAGAAGATGCGATTCATAACTTATATAACCGTCAAACCGCTAGCTTCTTAAAGCCAAATGCAGCCATTAAAGAAGCATTTAATGACATCGAAAGTCATGAGCAAGCCTTAATGAAAGGTGTTGAAGGTACGGTTTCGAGTGTTATGTCACTTGTTGAACCTACTTCTATATACTCAGATGCTTTAGCGAAAGACACGGTTATTAATAAGGTTATTCCAGCTAGGAAATATGCTCAAAGTTGGAAGAGGTTTGAGGATATTCATGAAAAGCTATCCGATGATATTATCAATAAAGAGTCTCCGTTCTATTTAGAAGACTTCGCTAAGCACTATGAATTAGCATTAAAAAACAAAGGCTAGGAATTAGGGTGATGAAAAAGTTTTACCAATATATTTTGTTATTAATTTCAATAGCTTTATTTGGGTGCTCAGCAGCGAACCTAGTTGTTGATCCATACTCAGATTTAGAAATAGCAGCAAGTCATAACATTAATCCTGATTCAAACGGCAGGCCTTCTCCTGTAGTGGTGTATGTATTTGAATTAACGTCAAATACCATTTTCGAAAGCCAGGACTTTTTTTCTATTTATGAAGAAAGTGAAAAAGTCTTAGGACCTGATTTAGTGAATAAATATGAAGTTTCATTAACTCCAGGTCAGAAAGAAACATATCAAGCAAGTATGTCTCCAAAGACAGAATATTTAGGCATTGTCGTAGCGTTTCGAGATATTGAAAACTCAAATTGGCGACAAGTCATTAAAGTGGATAAGACCGGTTACAACACATATCAAGTATTGTTAGAAGATCTGTCTTTGGTCGTTAAATAACGTTTAGTTGGCTAATTATAAATGACGCAATACTCCAAGACGGCTTGGTGCGAAGGAATGTTTTTACGTCCCCAGCACTTCCAACAACAAGAACGCGCAACCTCTCAAGAATTCAAGGGCTTACATCAGTTAGGTGGGGCTTACAATTGGGGAGTTTGGAAATGTCGAGTAAAAAAACACGCGCTAAAAGATGGTCTTATTGAACTTGAGCATCTTGAAGCTGTTTTGCCAGATATGACGTTGGTTAATACGTTAATATCCAACGATTCAGTTTCGCCTCTACTTATTGATAAAAACACTGAAAATACGTTAGTAAAAATAACTCTCCCTCTTTCAAGTGTTACAGGTAAAAACGTTTCGGATGTAAGCGAATCGATCGTCTCTCGTTATGTACTTCAAGATATCGACGTGATAGATAACCTTACAGGACAAGATGAAGAAACCATCCAAGTTGCAGCCCTTAACCTAGAGTTGAAAGCGAGTAATGACAAATTAGCGGGTTATGTGGAGTTACCTATCTTAAGGATCAAAGAGGTAACTCCTGAAGGGGAAGTTATACTAGACGATGAGTACGTTCCTCCGCTTATCAACCTCCTTAGCGACAAAGTTATGTCAGCTTATCTACGTAACGTTATCGCGATGACAAAGATGCGTGCTGACGTTATTGCACAGCGCTTGATTAAGGGTAAATCTGCATCGGCATCTGCTGTTGATTTCATCATGCTCCAAATGCTGAACCGATATGAGGCGAAGTTAAAGCATTTCAGTGAGTTAGATAGGTTACATCCACTGGAATTAGCGACGACACTTAAAGGTTACATTGGTGAGTTAGCCACTTTTTCTAATAAAACTAAAAGAGTCCCAAGTTTGCTTGCGTATGATCACTTAGATGTATCAAGTGTCTATAGCGAGTTGAATCAGATACTCAGTCAGTACCTCAGTGTTGTCCTTGACCAAACTGCGGCCAAACTTCCGTTGGAGCCTCGCCAATACGGTATTCACGTGACGCCGCTTCCAGATAAACGCTTGCTTGAGTCATGCCAATTTGTGCTAGCAATTAAAGCAGACACCACAACAGATGAAATAAGACGCCTGGTCCCAGCGCAACTCAAGTTTGGCCCGGCAGAACAGATTCGCGATCTAATTAATAATCAGATCAACGGTATAAACGTAGTGCCGTTGAGTGTCGTCCCGAGACAGATTCCTTACCAAACGGGCTATGTTTATTTCGAAGTTGTCAAGAAAGGGCCATTTTGGATGAGGCTAAAAGATAGTGGCGGTATTGCGCTTCACCTATCAGGGCATTTTCCGAATGCTGAACTTGAGCTTTGGAGTATTAATCAATAGGCGCGCTCTGTATGGAACAAACGATAGTAAAACCAACACCGGGTGGAAGAGCACCCGCATCGAAACCACAATCAGAAAAGTCTGTGGATAATACCGTAGTTATCTCAAAAAGTCCTGAATTGGTGAACAATGATTCAGTGGTCGCTTATGGGAATAACTCTCTACTAGCAGAGGCGAATGGCCTGTTATCTATTATCGGTCAAATTCGCTCGACAGCGACTCATTCCGATCCGTTGTTTCTAAAAGAGACATTGGCGCAAAAGCTTAGAGATTATGAGAACCGATTACGTCAGCATGACGTTGATTTGGATACCATTGATACAGCTCGTTATTGTTTATGCTGTTCACTAGATGAAGTTGTCCTTAACACCAATTGGGGTGGGAATTCATTCTGGAGTCACGATTCATTACTTAGCTCCTTCTATGCTAGCAGTCAAGGTGGGGAAGCGTTCTTTAAGCATCTTGATAAGTGCATGGCGAAACCAGATGTGAACTTAGATTTGCTTGAACTAATGTATGTGTGCTTATCTCTCGGGTTTCTGGGTCAATACCGTTTAGAAAAAAATGGACTGGAATCGCACCGGAAATTGAGAAGACAGGTTATTGCTACTCTTAAGACTTATGGGAGAGGAGTCCCTCAGGAACTAAGCAATAGTATCGACCAACACATTTTGAATGGCTCAAAGGCTTCTGATAGAGCTCCTCTTTGGGTTGTATGTTCTGTAACGGCGGCACTATTGGTCTGCATATATATGTATTTTAGTTATGAGCTAAATAAGGCATCCAATCGCACCTTTTCTCAATTAGTCAATTTGATTCAACCACAACAACTTAACCAAGATGCAACGTCAGAATCAAAATCAGCGCCAATTGCAGAAAAGATTTCAATGTATCTAGCAACTGAGATCGGTAAGGGGCTAATCAATGTTGAGCCGCTGCAAGACAGGGTAAGAATTTCGTTAAAGTCTCAAGATCTATTTGAATCAGGTAGTGCTGATGTTGTCGCTTACATCCAACCCGTTATTTCTAAGCTTGCGAGAACATTGGAGTCGACCCAAGGCAAGATCATTGTTACTGGTCACACCGACGATAGGCCTATTTTCACGAGTAAATATCCCTCGAACTGGCACCTATCATTAGCTCGAGCCACTGCTATGTCTGAACAACTGATCTCGAATAGTGCATTAGAAGGGCGAGTGATACCCGAGGGATTGGGGGATGCAAGACCATTAGTTGAAAACAGTAGTGATGAAAACCGAGCTATTAACCGCCGGATTGAAATCGACCTTCTTGTCGCGAATTAATAATAGGTAGATAGAGATGCGTATTAAAGAAATTGGCAGAATATTTACTCAAAGATGGTTTCTCGGTCTTATAGGTGTCGCTGCTTGTTCTATTTTCATTTGGGTTGTTGGTCCACTTATTGCGATAGCGGGATATGAGCCCCTAAAGAGTGACTTTCAACGGCTAGTCACTATTCTAGTGTTGGTGTTGCTTTGGGCGATATTTAACGTTACCAAGCAGCATAAGCAAAAGGTGAAAGAAGACGAAAGTATTCAAACGTTGCTTGAGGTTGATAGCCTATCAGATAAAGAAGCGGCAAGTGAAATTGACTTAATGCGCGAGCGTATTGAGCAAGCTGTCAAAGTAGTGACGAAAACACACAAAGGCAAGAGAAGCTTGTATGACTTACCGTGGTATGTGTTGATTGGCCCTCCTGGAACGGGGAAAACAACCGTATTAAAGCAGTCGGGGTTAGAGTTTCCATTAGGAGACAGCCTTGGCTCTGACTCTATTGCCGGTGTAGGTGGCACTCGCCACTGTGATTGGTGGTTTGCAAATAAAGCAGTTCTTATAGATACGGCAGGCCGGTATACGACACAAGACAGTCAAGAAAAGGTCGACTCTAAAGCGTGGCATGGTTTCTTAGGATTGTTGAAAAAGTATAGAACGCAAAGACCAATTAATGGTGCGATTGTTACGATAAGTTTAGCCAGCGTGATGTCTCAGACTCGAACCGAGCGAAGTCTTCATGCTCGAGCAATTAAGTCGAGACTTCAAGAACTGAAAAACCAGTTAGGCATGCAGTTTCCGATTTACGTATTGCTCACCAAAATGGATTTAGTTGCCGGTTTCAATGAGTTCTTTGCCGATTTAAGTAAGGAAGAGCGAGAGGAATTATTTGGTTTCATGTTCCCTCGTGAAGTGGATGATGAAAGAGGCGTTATTTCTCTATTCAACAAAGAATTTCATGGCATGTTGGAGCGCCTTGATGCCCGTATGCTTAGAATACTTGAAACAGAGGACGATTTAGATAAACGCGCGCTTATCTTTGAATTTCCAAAGCAATTAAGAGTGCTACAAGCTAATCTTGACGAGTTTTTAGCTGAAATTTTTGCACAAAACAGTTTTGAAGAGCCTGCCTTGATTCGTGGTGTGTTTATGTTGAGTTCGGTTCAAGAAGGCTTACCAGTCGATAAGCTGATGAATGAATCAACCAATGGACTTGGGTTAAATCGTTTAGCTCTAGCAAAGAGTCAGACTGGTTCTCATAGTTATTTCGTAAAGAATCTTTTTGACAAGGTTATTTTCAAAGAGCAACTGTTAGGAACAGTTAATCGTCACTATCAAAAGCAGTCAGGTTGGATGCGTCGAGGTGTTTACATTGGATGTACAACGCTACTGCTAGGAGCTTCTGCGCTTTGGTTTATGAGTTATAAGTGGAACTCACAGTTAATTGTCGATACCAATGAACAAGCGAGCCATATTGATGCAATGATTGGCGCTCAAAGTTTAGATTTTGAAGCGGATATTGTTTCAGCTGTAGAAACATTAGATAGGTTGATGACGCTTCCTCTCGGAAAGCAAAGCGACTACGGTGATGCCGACTCTGTAAAGAGGTTTGGTCTCTATCAAGGAGACAAAGTGTCTCAGGCGGCAAACAATGCATATTCTGATGCTTTGACCCAATATTACGCCCCTCTGCTTCTTGATAGCTTGGTGTCAGAAATGGAGAGCAATCAACAGCATCGTGAGTATTTGTACGAAACGTTAAAAACGTATTTGATGTTATTCAATCCAGACAAATATCAACAAGATGAAGTGTTGGCTTGGTTTAACTTTTATTTCGAACGTCAATATCCGGGTGAGCTAAACGCAGACTTAAGAAGACGTTTGCTACAGCACACTCAATATTTATTAGGCAACGATGGACAAGGCTTTACTTACAACACTGCTGCCGTGACGAGTGCTCGAGAAGTGTTGACTCAAATGTCTCTACCTGAACGTGCTTATCAGCGAATGAAAATACAATTTTCTAAGAGTCATGTACCTTCATTTCGCTTGACTGATGTATTGGGACCTAAAGGGCTTGAGCAGTTCGAGCGAGCTAGTGGAAAACCGCTATCACAAGGCATTTCGGGTTTCTACACGTACAATGGTTTTCATAGCATTTTTCAGATTCAGATCAACCGTACAGTAAAAAGCCTAATGGAAGAGAACTGGGTTTATGGTGACGATCTTAAGGCTCATGAAATTGATCAAGATAGTGCCATCCAAGGCGTTCAGTCTCGATACTATCAAGATTATGTTAATGAATGGAAAACGTTGATCGAAGATATTCAATTGAAGCAGGCTCCGAGCCTAGAACTTGCGACAGAGCAAGCGAGGGTTTTATCTGGAGTTGAAAGACCAATCGAATCTTTGTTGAGAGCAATCCAAAAAGAGGTTGCTCTATCAAAAGTATCATTGTCAGAAAATCAAAAAGCCGCTTCTGAAGTTGCTGGTAAAGTTGCCAAAGTTAAGTTTTCAAATACGGCAGATAGACTAGACATGTATTTACCTGAAGAAAACGGCTTCAATGTTGCTCTGCCAGGTAAAGAAGTCGAATCGCATTTTTCAGAGATCTTACGCCTTGGTGAGCAAGACTTTGATGATATTCAACAAGCAATGGTTAACTTGCGTTCGTATTTAAGTGACTTATCAAGCTCTGGTAACAATCAGAAAATTGCCTACAAAAGTATTTTAGATGGAACCGTTACACAAGATGTCGCAGCTTCCTTCGCTCGTGCTAAAGAACTTTTGCCGAGACCATTTAATCAATGGCTAGGTGAGCTTTCTCAAGAGTCGGTTAAGTTTGCGGAGAGCGGTTCGAAGGATCATCTAAATCAACTTTGGGTAACACAGGTGGTCCGCCCTTATCAGCGGACTATTGCTGGCAGATATCCATTCGAGCCCAACGCGAGCAGAGAAGTTAGATTGAAAGACTTTAAGCGATTCTTTGGTTATGGAGGTACGCTTGACGCATTCTTCCAAGAATACCTCGAACCGTTTGTGGATACTTCGAAAAGTCGTTGGCGATTAGAAAAGGAAATTGGAGTTCGTCCAGAAACACTAATGGTCTTTCAAAGAGCGCAACGTATCAGGCAGTCTTTCTTTGAATCTGATAATTCATTACGCGTAGAGTTTGGGATGAAGCCTGTTTATCTAGACCAGCACATTACTCGATTTGTCTTAGAGTTGGGTGGACAAGATTTGGTTTATAAGCATGGACCAGCAAGAGCTAAATCGTTGAGTTGGCCTGCCGGTCAAGATCAGACTCGAATTGTGTTCACACCACCTGAATCTAAACGCGAAATTGCGCATACCTATGAAGGTGAGTGGGGCATATTCAAGCTTTTGGATCAATCACTTAAAGCAAGGCCAGAATCGCGTAAAGACAATATAGTTATGATTGATTTAAAGGGAAATAAGGTACAGCTAGAGCTTATTCCTTCTAGTGCCATTAATCCGTTTTGGTCAAATGAAATGGAGAGGTTCAGATGTCCACGAACCTTATAACATCAGGCTGGGGCTATATCGGTAAAATGCCTGCAAAAGGGGACTTTGTGAAAGATGGTTTATCACAAGATTTCTCGGAGCGTTGGCATGATTGGCAACAGGCGGTTATTGCAGTCAGCAGGGAACAACTGGGTGAAAGCTGGAATGAGCACTTTTTAACGGCTCCTGTGTGGCACTTTGCTTTGGATATTAGCTATTTAGAAGACTCAACCTACATTGGTAGCATGATTCCTAGTGTTGATGCATGCGGTAGATACTTTTTCTTTACTATAGCTCGTGCCGTAAAAGGTGAAGCTGCGCAATATTGGGGTGACAGAGCTTGGACCGAGGACAGTGCCGCTCTTGCTCTTTCAGTACTTGAGGACGACTTTGTCTTTGATGTTTGGCATAAGAGTACTCAAGAAAAAAATGACCTCGTTGCGAATGTAACAAGTGAAGTGAGGCCTCTAGAGTTTCTTTATCAAAGCCAAATATCTACAGTTTTTCATGATCACGGCAATACTGATCAAAATACGCTTTTGAATTACCTCATTAAAGAAAAATTGAGTAAACCATGTTTTTGGTGGACTGAAGGTTCAACGAAGGTTGAACCATGCATGTTCATTACTAGTGGATTTCCTTCAATTGGTCAGTTTTCAGCCATGCTTGATGGCGGCTGGAAAAAGTGGAATTGGTAGGATAGAAGAATGAATTGGAACTATTTTACCTTTGCTAAATCGCACGCAGGAAAAGTACGCCCTTATAACGAGGATGCTCTGTTGGATATGACAGAGCAGCATATTTGGGTGGTTGCCGATGGAATGGGTGGACACAGTGCTGGCGATATAGCAAGCCAGATGCTAGTGGATAGAGTCGCGCGCCACATGCAGGATGTCTCCAATACTAATATCGATGATATCCGAAGAGTGGTTCAAGAAGCGAACTTAGAAATTTACCAATACGCACAAAATCACTTAGACGGTAAAACGATGGGAACAACACTTGTTTTGTTGTTTATTCAGGATGGGTATTACCACTGCCTTTGGGTGGGGGATAGCCGAATTTACCAGCTTAGAAGTGGTAATTTTGTCCAAAAAACACGTGATCATAGTCAAGTCATGGACTTAGTGGATCAGGGCTTATTGGCATTTGAAGATGCCGAATCTCACCCTCTTGCAAATGTTATTACCAGAGCTGTTGGGGTCGACGAAAGTGTCACTATTGATCAAGTTTCAGGGCAGTTGGCTGACGGCGATCAGTTTCTACTCTGTAGCGATGGACTCTCTAAGGAACTTACGAGTGATGAAATTCATCGGACATTGTATGCAGACTCAGTCAACCAAGCTGGATTAGCGCTCATGCATTCGGCTTTGGTTCGGGGCGCAAGTGATAACGTAACTTGTGCTTTGATCAAAGTTCGCCAAGCGCAAACGGAGTGTGAAACAGTAACTAGAGAAGACGCGACGATACCTGTCTTTCTAGGAGGGAGAGCTTATGAGTAATGAAATGTTTGATTGGTATGAACAAGCGTTGGCTCCTATATCTCAAGAAAATCCTACAGGTGTTGATCCTAGAGAGGATGTATCACCACAGTCTGCTTACTATCGGTTGAAAGATCAGCGTATGGCCGCCCGCAACGCTGAACGTAATGCTCTTATAGAAGAAGAAAGTATCTATACCCACAGCAATTTATGGCGAGTATTTATTGAAGATGTCCCAGAAATACTCACGAATCAGTCTAAAGATTTGGAATTTGTTGCCTGGCTTATAGAAGCCCTAACTCGATTGTATGGTTTTCGTGGTATGGGCGTTGGCTACAAACTCGCAACCAGTTTAATTGAGAACTTTTGGGATGATCTGTACCCAATGCCTGATGAAGATGGTATTGAGACAAGAATATCGGCGATTATTGGCCTCAATGGTATCGATAGTGAAGGAACACTTATTTTTCCAATTGCTTGTATACCATTGACTGACTTAGGCGTGGAGCAAGCTTATGCCTATTGGGAATATCAGCAAGCTATAGAGCTTGAGCGCTTAGACGAAGATAAGCGCCGAAATCGAGTCGAGCTTGGGGCTGTTGAGCTATCTGAAATTACAACTACGGTTAAGTCGACTTCTGATACGTTTTATCGAGAATTAATCACGGATTTGGAGTTCGCTACGGAATCATTTAATGAATTCAGTCAGCGATTAGATGAAGCGGTCGGTGATGTGACTCCTAGCTCTTATATATCAAAAAGACTTGAATCAATACACTCGGCATTAAAGCACCTTCTTGGAGACCGTTTTAATCAACCACAAGCAGTGATTGAAGAGCTAGAGGATCTTGATGAATCTTCTTCTGAACAACCGTTAAGTGCACAAAGTTGTGATGCATTATTAGCGACAAACATGAAATCACGAGAGCAGGCAATTAGACAATTGCAGCAAGTAGCTGATTTCTTCCGAGAGAGTGAACCTCACTCACCAGTTTCTTACTCCATCGAACAGATCATTCGTTGGTGTGGGATGCCTCTGCCGGAGTTACTGGCGGAACTTATCTCCGACGGGGATGCAAAGAAAAGCTACTTCCGTTTGGTTGGCATAGCAGAACAAAATGAAAATTAATAAAGGGAGAATGGTATGACGAGTATCCACTCGAAACTATCACGAGTACGGAAGCCTCGTGTCCACATTACCTATGATGTTGAAACTGAAGGTACGACTCTTAAGAAAGAACTGCCTTTTGTTGTAGGTGTAATGGGTGACTTCGCTGGTCAAAACACAGAAGCGTTGAAGCCATTAAAAGACCGCCGTTTTATTCAGATCGATCGAGATAACTTTGACGATGTACTCAAAAAAATGAATCCATCGGTGAAGTTTAAAGTTGCGAATAAGCTTGCGAATGACGATTCACAGTTTGAGGTAGATTTAAACTTTAAATCAATGCAAGACTTTGAGCCTGCTGCGATCGTAAATCAAGTTGATCCACTACGCCAATTGATGGAAACGCGTAATAAACTGCGTGATTTGATGACAAAAGTTGACCGCTCAGAAGAGCTTGAAAATATCCTAGAGGATGTTTTGAACAATACAGACAACCTGGCAAGACTTGCAGGCGAGTTAGATCTTGGCAAGAAAGCGAAGTCAGACAGTACTGAAGGAGCGGAATAATGACGACTGAAGCTGAAAAACAGTTAGATCCAACTGTTAATGAACAGACAACTTCATTCTTAGATCAAGCTATTGGTGCGACTAAGCAGACCGAAGCTTCTCGTGCTGAGGAGCTGATAAAAACGCTCGCTGAAGAAGCAATGAAAGGGACAGTTACTTGGAACAAAAACCTAACAGTAACTTTTCGTGAAGCGATTAATTTGCTCGATAGGCAGATTTCTGATCAGTTGTCTGAAGTAATGCATCACCCAGAATTACAGAAACTCGAAGGTTCTTGGCGCGGCTTAAATTATCTAGTGATGAATTCAGAGACCAGCTCTACTCTGAAAGTTCGCATGATGAGCATGACCAAGAAAGAGCTACATAAAGACTTGAGCAAAGCTGTTGAGTTTGATCAAAGCCAGATCTTTAAAAAGGTTTACGAGTCTGAGTTTGGTAGTGCTGGTGGTGAACCGTATGGTGCATTGATTGGAGACTATGAGTTTACCAACCACCCAGAAGATATTGAGTCGTTACGCCTAATGTCAAATGTAGCGGCTTCTGGCTTCTCTCCATTCTTGTCCGCGGCTTCACCAGCACTATTCGGCTTTGATGAGTGGACTGAGCTGTCAAAACCACGCGACCTAGATAAGGTATTTGAATCACTAGAATACGCCCAATGGCGTTCGTTCCGCGAGAGTGCCGATTCGCGCTTCGTTAGTCTGACGATGCCAAAAGTCCTTGCTCGTTTGCCATACGGACAAGCTACCGCTCCAGTCGAAGAGTTTGGGTTTGAAGAGTTCGAAGTAGATCCTGTTTCAGGTATTGCTGTTAACGCTGAACATAACGACTACTGTTGGATGAACTCTTCGTATGTTCTTGGTGTTAAGTTAACTGACGCATTTTCAAAATATGGATTTTGTACTGCCATCCGTGGTGCAGAAGGCGGCGGTCGAGTGGATAACTTGCCAACGCATTTCTTCATGAGTGATGATGGCGACCCTGATATGAAGTGCCCAACAGAGATTGGTATTACCGACAGACGTGAGGCGGAGCTTGGTAAGCTTGGTTTCTTACCGCTTTGTCACTACAAAAACACCAACTATGCAGTGTTCTTTGGTGCGCAAACCTGTCAAAAACCAGCGAACCATGAATCCCCTGAAGCAACGGCCAATGCGGCTATTTCTGCCCGCCTACCTTATATGATGGCAACATCTCGTTTTGCGCATTATTTGAAAGTAATGGCTCGAGATAAAATTGGTAGCTTTATGGAAGCAGAAGACGTTGAGTCTTGGCTGAACCGCTGGATCCTAGGTTACGTCAATGCTTCTGAAGGCGGTGGTCAAGAGATCAGAGCGAAATACCCTCTAGCAGACGCTCGTGTTCAGGTTAAGGAAATTCCTGGCGCACCTGGTTCTTACAATGCCGTAGCATGGCTGAAACCTTGGTTGCAAATGGAAGAACTGACGACATCTTTGCGACTTGTGGCCAAGATCCCTCAGTCAGGTGGATAAGAAATGAATTGGCTGGTCGAAAGGCCAGCCATGACCAATCTTTATGTTCTAGATGGAATTAGCAGTGTCACTTAACTTTCGCGACCCTAGCAAGCTAAAACATGAGTTTAGTACCGGAGGCTATGCTGAACTTGATAGCCCGTGGTTGACTCGATTCAATGAATCTTCTGATCTTGTAGCGTCAGCGCGAATTTGGCTAGAAGGTACACGTTCAAGAGATTTGGACAGCTTTCGTCATAGTGTGATGAACACAATTAACCGCATTGATGAGCTATTAGAATCTCAACTAAATGAAATATTACATCATCCTGAGTTTCAACAGCTCGAAAGGGGGTGGGTTGGAGTTAGGTATTTATGTGAACAGGTTGATTCTCATTCATCGGATTCTGTAAAAGTTAAGGTTTTAACGGCGACATGGAATGAAATCAGTAAAGATGCTTTAAAAGCCATCGAGTTTGACCAATCAGCACTATTTAAGTTGCTCTATCAAAATGAATATGGCATGGCAGGGGGAGAACCCTTTGGTGTGGTGGTTGGAGATTATCAGCTTCGCTGTGATCCTAGTAAAAATTATTTTGATAGAGATCTGTCTGTGTTGAGTAAGATCTCTCAGTCTGCAGCTGCAGCATTCAGCCCATTTATCATGTCTGCATCGCCAGAGATGTTTGGTGTTGATAGTTTCGCTCAACTCTCTGCGATAAGAGATATAGCAGCCCAATTTGAACAGGAAGATTATGCAAAGTGGCGTAGTTTGAGAGATAACGATGACGCTAAATTTATTGGTTTGACTGCACCTAACGTCTTGTTCCGTCAGCCATACAAAAGTGATGGCTCGCGGAATGATAAATTCAATTTTCAAGAACACGTCTGCGACTCCAACCGAGATTTGCTATGGGGGAGTAGTGCGTACTGTTTTGCTGCTGTATCAATTAGAGCATTTCAGGAACATGGTTGGTTCACGCATATGCGAGGGATTAAACAAGGCGATTACAGTCAGGGTATTATCGTCGCTCCTACAAGGAGCAAGATGCGTGTTAATGGCAAGAATGATCGTGAAAGATGTCCGTTAAACTTGAAAATCTCTGAGAGAAAAGAACAAGAATTGTCTGAGTGCGGTTTTATTTCTATTTCTCCAATACCTGAGACCGATATGGTAGGGATGACCTCGAATGTATCTCTCTACAAGCCCAAACAATACGCAGAAAAGCATATTTCAACGAATGCAAAACTGACATCGATGTTGCAATACACATTGTGTGTATCGCGAGTCGCACATTATCTCAAGGTTATGGGGCGTGACAAAATTGGTGGGTATCAAGACGCGGAAAGCCTAGAGCGTGACTTTCAACGCTGGTTACACCAGTACACTACCGCATCAGATGAAGCGTCGGATGAGCTTCGGGCTAAATACCCCCTAAATGAAGCAAAAATTACAGTTCGAGAGAAAAGAGAAACTCCTGGACATTATTACTCAGTTATCCATTTGCGACCGCATTTTCAACTCGATCAAATGGTATCTAGCATTAAATTAATTACCGAATTATCACCAGAGCACATGGTGTAAGGAAATAACAATGACTCAATGGAAAAATGCTTTGTCCCAAGGCCTATTGCAACACGCTCTAGAGCAATTAATTGATGAAATTAAAGCAACCCCTAAAGATGCGAGCTTGAGAAGTTCCTTCATTGAGCTTCTTTGCATTGATGGGGACTTCGAGCGTGCGGACGCTCAGCTCATGCAATCGATTAAATTGTTTCCTGAGTATCTGCCTGGTGCAAGTCAGCTACGACATTTAGTGAAAGCAGCTCAAGCTAGAAAGGATTTTATCAATGGTGCGGCTAGTGCCAAAGTATTAGGTGATGAGGAATTAACTAAAGAGCTTGTTCGATTTAATCTTGCTCTCGGAAATCAAGAGTACGAAGAAGCGTCACGTCTATCGCATCGCATTGAAGAGCGTCGTACTATTAAAGGGTTTAACGTAAACGGCACAAACTACGAAGATGCTAGAGATATTGATGATCGTTTAGGTGGTTACATTGAACTGTTTTCTACAGCAGGTAACTATTTTCTTGTACCCATATCGAGCATCCATACGCTAGAAGTTAAAGCACCTACTTCTTTGTTAGAAAGTATTTGGCGACCTGTCGAGTTTGATATCGATGGACTTGGTGAAGGCGAAGGCCATATGCCTTTGACGTATGTCGACTCAGAGACCGATGCACAAAAGTTAGGCCGAGAAACGGATTGGAAGCAGATTGGTGAGCAAGAATCTTTTGTTGGCTTGGGTCAAAAATGTTGGTTAGTCGGTGACTCAGCGCTTCCAATCTGTGATTTGACTACATTATTAGAACAGAAACAAATAGCGTAGAAATATCATGTCGTTAACCGTTTCTCTGCTCGACAAATTGATAGATAGTGATCCTCTCACTCGAGATGAGAAAGACTTCCCTGCAAGCCAGCAACAGATGTTGAGCAGCTTACTTAGAGATCTAGAGTCGATGCTGAATAGTCGTATTGGATGGAAAAATATTCCTGATGATCTTCTAGAGGTTCGTTATTCAATATTGAACTATGGGCTGCCAGATTTTTCCTCAATGCCCTATAGCAGCCAAGAAGGGCAGAATCAGCTTTGCGACATCGTTCATGATGCAATTAAAGAGTTTGAGCCGAGGTTAAGGAACCCTCATGTCCAGATTTCGGACGAGAAAAACGCTATTGATAGGGTATTGAGGTTACAGATAAATGCCACTTGCTTAATTGATAACAGTATTCATGAAGTGCGATTCAATTCTGAAGTAGAGCCGGTAAATTTAGGTATGAAACTGAGTAGAGCAAAATGAGTGAAGAGTTTCTCAAGTACTATAATCGCGAGTTAGCTTATTTGCGTCACAAAGGGCAAGAGTTTGGTGAGCAGTATCCCAAGATTGCCGCGAGACTTCGTATTAGTGAGGAACAGGTTGACGATCCACACGTAGAAAGATTGTTAGAAGGCTGCGCATTTCTAACAGCAAGGATTAGACAAAGCTTAGACAATAGTTACCCTCAGTTTACAGAGTCTTTGATGGGACAGTTATATCCGGATTTTCACGCCCCAATCCCGTCAATGTCAGTCATTAAAATGAGCTGTTCTAACTCCACTTCCTCTTATTTTGATGTAGAAGAAGGCGAGCGAGTTGTTATCGGTGCTACTGGATATCATGAATGCGAGTTTAGAACTTGTTATCCGGTCAGAATGTATCCTGTTGATGTGACCTCTGGCGTTTTTAAAAATGCGCCTTTCAAGCCAGTTGGCTCACGATGGGAAAGCAATGCTCATTCAGTTTTGAAAGTACAGCTCACGGCTCAAGATGAAGAGACTCCTCTTGGTGAAATGGGGATAGAACGGCTGCGCTTCTATTTAAACGGTCAATCTCAATTGACTTTTAAGCTCTACCAAATGCTGTTTCAAAACCTAATTGGTTTATCTGTTGTTGTGGATGGCAAAGAAGTTCGTCCTTTAACCAAAAGACATCTTTCTGAAGTAGGATTTTCAGAAGATGAGAAAGTTGTGCCATACAGTAAAAGAAGCTTTTCAGGAGCAAGATTACTTGTTGAGTATTTGCACTTTCCTGAGAAGTTTATGTTCTTTGATATCACCGAACTTGGATTATCTGAGCTAGATCTTGGAGAGCAAGTCGAACTGTATTTTTACTTTGATACCAACGATGACTGGCTTCCAAAGCAAGTGGACGAAGAAAGCTTAATGGTAGGTTGTGTGCCTGTAATCAACTTATTTAAAAGTATTATGGAGCCTAAGCGTATTCTACCAACTGAATACGATTACCACTTGTCTCCACAATACCAAGAATCTGAAAGTAATGAGGTTGTCTCAATTTCTGACGTAACGTTGAGAAACTGGAACAAAACGTACCACAATTTGCCATGTTATCACGCTGGTGAGCACACGCATTATACAAACACTAGTGAGATTTATTGGTTGATGAGACGTGAGGATAAGAACTGGGCTGGTGGGTATGATGAGCCAGGTAGAGAAACTTACATTTCTTTTGTTGATAAAAAACATCAATTGTTCAGCCCGGATAGCCGGGAAAACTGGTTAATGTACGTGGAAGCTGAGTGCTGTAACCGCAACTTAGCGCAGAAACTTCCATTTGGAGGTGGGCTGCCGCAAGTATCTTTACCGGAGGTAAATGACAATTTCGAATCTGTTCGTTGTTTAGTTTCTTTATCAGAAACTATTCGGCCAGAAATGGATGAAAGCACACGATGGCAGTTAACTAAGCTTTTAACTTTAAACCATTTTACCGAGGAAGATGGTTTAGCAACTTTGAAGCAGACCCTTAATCTCTATGCATTTTCTGGGACAGCAGAAACGAAAGCGGTAATCGATGCTTTAACTAAGTTAGAGTTTGAGCCTACTACAGGAAGAATTAGTCAGAAAGGCAAAGTTGGATTTGCGCACGGTATAAAAATTATTTTGACGGTTTCTGATCAAATTTTACCTAAAGAGCAGATCTTTCTCTTAGGTAGTGTTTTATCTGTTTACTTCTCGCAATATGCTGAAATTAACATTTTTACGCAGTTAGAAATAAGAATTAAGTCCACGGGAAAGTCTTTCCACCTATGGCCCGCATTAACTGGCGATAAGGTGTTGCTATGAGCGCGGAACAATTTTATCGAGAATTAAAGCAACATCCATTGTTTGAAGCGATTCATCTTATTGAACACGAAGTTCTGCAAGCAGAGGCGCAAATAGGAACAGATGCGTTACCGAAGCATGAAAAGCTAAACTTAAAGGTTAATCCATCATTAGGTTTTGAAAATGCTCAGCTTTGTGAACTGAAAAATATAGATGACAGCAAGTTAGAGATTGAGACCAATTTAATAGGCCTAACGGGTGAGCAAGGTGTGCTTCCCCAGCACTATAGTGAATTAGCTTTACATCGCCAAAAAGAAGGCGATACGGCTATGGTGGACTTCTACGATATTTTCAATCATCGCTTATTATCTCTTTATTATCGATGTTGGCAACTGAGTCAGCTGACTGTTCAGTCTCGTGCGCATGCGCAGGGCGCGCGTTCGCCGTTAGAAAGCTGTAAATCGGCATTAACTGGGAAAGGGAGTTCACTGTCCCGGCACTATGGTGGTGTGTTTGCTTCACCAGTGAGAAGTAAAGGTGGACTGAAAAGTATTCTTGAATGTTTATCTGGATGCCAAGTAAAAGTTCATGAATTTCAAGGACAATGGTTACACCTTACGAAAGAAGAGCAAACACGCCTTGCATCCCGAACTATGCCTGAAGGGCAGTTTGCTCAACTTGGTTTAGGAGCGTCTTTGGGTTCGAAAGCATGGAACATCAACGCGGGGACAACAATAGAATTTCTGCCAAAAGATAAACAGCTAGTTAGTAAATTGCTTCCTAACCAACCCAATATAGCAATCATTAAGAACGCTGCTTATGAGTTGATTGGAAAACATAAACAACTGAAGTGGCAGCTCACCACCAAACATAGTTTGCTACCACAAGCTTGTTTATCGAAACAGCAGGGGCAGTTAGGTATTGGTTCTGTGCTTAAAAAACACGAACGTACAAAAGATCGAACTATAACAATTACTATTTAAAGGAAATGTAATGGCTTCACTCTCACTTTCAGCGTTGGTCGAAAGATTGTCTCCTCAGGCTAAGGAAACACTTGAACAGGCAGCTGCGATGGCAAGCTCCCGAACTCATCACAGTATTGAAATGTCTCACTGGTTAATGATGATTATCCGCCATCCTGACGATATTTACTCTGAAGTTTTTGACGAATTTGATGTCGATAAAATCAAGGTTGAAACCGATATTCAAAAGGCATTAGAAAAATACAAAACAGGATGCCAGTCGGTGCCTGGGCTATCAGCTCATACGGTGACTGTTATGCAAAATGCCTTGTTGTCTGCAACCATTGAATTCAATCAAGAACAGTTGGGGTGCATCCATCTTTTATTTGCCTACTTGTCTGATGATACGTTAGTCAACATGGCTGGTTCGATTAGTCCTGAACTAAACAAGATAGAACCATCTCGCTTATTGAACTTTAAAGAAAGTAATGCGCCTCAATCAAGATCGAATGACTTAGCGCAGTCAAACGCGAATTCCGCCTTGAATCAATTTACAACAGACCTTACTGAGCAAGCTAGGGAAGGTAAAATAGATCCGGTGATTGGTAGAGATAATGAAATTCGCCTAATGATCGATATTTTATTAAGACGCCGACAAAACAACCCGATTCTTACGGGAGAAGCTGGTGTTGGAAAAACAGCCGTTGTTGAAGGTTTGGCGCAAAAGATCATTGATGGCGATGTACCTCCCGCTCTGCAAAATGTGGCAATTAAGTCTCTGGATTTGGCGTTACTGCAAGCCGGCGCAGGCATGAAAGGTGAGTTTGAAAACAGGCTTAAGAACCTTGTTAAGGAAGTAAACGACGCTCCACAGCCTATTATATTGTTCATTGATGAAGCTCATGGCCTAATTGGCGGTGGTGGGCAAGCGGGCCAAGGTGATGCGGCGAATATTCTGAAGCCAGCATTAGCGAGAGGTGAACTCAGAACGATCGCAGCAACAACGTGGGCAGAGTATAAAAAGTATTTTGAAAAAGATGCAGCTTTAACTAGGCGTTTTCAAGTCGTAAAGGTTGATGAGCCTGCCCCTGAACTCGCGATCGAAATGTTACGAGGCTTACTTGATGTAATGGCACAACACCACGATGTTCATATCACTAACCAAGCTCTCAATGCAGCGGTCCAACTGTCAGCTCGATACATTAATGGTCGTCAACTGCCAGATAAAGCGGTTTCTGTTTTGGATACGGCCTGTTCTCGAGTTGCGTTAAGTCAGTCATCTACACCGGGAGGCCTAGATGCGAAAAGAAACAAACTTAAAGCAAAGCAAGCTGAGTATGAGCATCTTAGCCAAGAGAGTCGGCTAGGAGCATCTCTTGATGTGCAGCTGCAAGGTGTCCGAAAAGAGATTGATGCGCTATCTAATGACATTATTGAATTAGAAGTACTTTGGGAAAAAGAAAAAGAATGGGTAAATGAAGCTAAGTCACTTAGAACCCAAATAATCCAGGAGGGTTCTGAAACTGCTAGAGACAAGTTACAAGAGCTTGAAAATAACCTTTCCGCTAACTCACAGCCCTTAGTTTTTTCGCATGTAAATGAAGCGCTAATCGCAGAAGTTATTTCGGATTGGACCGGTATACCGCTAGGTAAACTTCAGGATGATGAAATCCAAGCAGTATTGGGTTTGAAAGAAAGTTTGTGTAAGCGAGTTGTCGGGCAGGATCACGCTTTAGAGCTCATGTCTGAAGTGATAAAAACCGCGAGTGCGCAGCTCACGGATGAGACACGACCAAATGGTGTATTTCTCCTAACCGGACCAAGCGGAGTGGGTAAAACCGAATCGGCTTTGGCGATTGCAGAGAAAGTCTATGGTAGTGAAGAAAATGTCACGACTATCAATATGTCGGAATTTAAGGAAGAGCATAAAGTCTCATTGCTATTAGGTTCTCCTCCTGGTTATGTCGGTTATGGAGAAGGAGGTGTACTGACTGAAGCTGTTAGACGTAAACCTTATAGTGTAATTCTCCTCGATGAAATGGAAAAAGCGCACCCTGGTGTTCAAGATATTTTTTATCAGGTGTTTGATAAAGGCTCAATTAAAGACGGTGAAGGTCGAGATATAGACTTTAAAAACACTATTATTATTATGACCGCGAACACAGGGACCGAAACGACGATGTCTTTGTATTCTGATCCTGATTTAGCTCCTGAGCCGTCAGCACTAAAAGATGCTTTACGCGATGATTTGTTGGTCGACTTTAAACCTGCATTTTTAGGGCGTGTGAACGTATTACCTTATTTGCCTCTATCAAGAAAAGTATTGATAGAAATAACAAAATTAAAGTTGGATAAAATTACGACTCGTATTCGTAAGCACTATAACGCTGACCTGTTTTTTGATGAGGAACTAATTAATGATATTGTAGACAATAGCAATGAGTCTGGCAGTGGTGCGCGTGTGGTACAAACAACCATAGAAAATACATTGCTTCCGAAGATTTCTCATGAAATATTGCATGCAATTCTTAATGATAAGACGTTTGATGAAATTATTGTTAAAGGTACAACTAGTGGACTTGATGTCTCAATAGTTTAACATCCTTTACACTCTCAATAATAATTGGGAGTTGGTTCATATTAACTATTATTTTTTATAAAAAACGCTTAAATTAAATCTTATTTAAAGATATAACAGGGCGTATTTAAAATGAAGTTTTTGATACATTAATCACTAATTATCACCAAACGTCAGATAATTAAATTACTACGATATATGTCAATTAATAATGCTATAGGAGATTAGCATGCAGTCTAATACGTATCTTAAATACGCAGATATTAAGGGTGAGGCAACAGCCGAGCAATACAAAGATTTGATTACACTACTATCTGTAGATTGGAGTGTAGGTCGTGAGATCTCATCATACACTGGTACAGCGATGGACCGTGAAGCGAGCGCTACTCGTCTATATGATTTGACTATCACTAAACTTCAAGACCGTTCTTCTCCTGACTTATTTAAAGAAGCGACGATTGGTAAAGGTAAACCAGCGGTTTTCCATATTACTAAGCAGGGTGAGAAGGTTGAAGAGATCATGAAGATCGAACTGACTGATGCGATGATTTCTAACTACTCAGTTTCTATCCAAGACGATCGTCCAGTTGAAACTATCACAATTTCTTACACAGAAATGATGATGACAGTGACTCCTACTGACGATAAGAACAACACTTCTGCTCCATTGGTATACGGCTACAGCGGTGTTAAAGGTCAACAAATGTAATTTTCATGCGGGGGAGTATTCCTCCGCATTTTTTGAAAGAAGTATTTAATGAAAAGAGCAACTCAAGATAACAATTTCATCCGAATTTCTTCCCCATTCGGTAAAGATGCCATCATACTAAACTCGTTTGAGTATAAAGAAGAGATCTCAGAACTTTTTTCATTGCGTGCTAAAGCTTACTTTAATGATCAACGAAGTGAGTTAAACGAAATTATTGGTAAGGAAGTTACCATTACCCTTGAAAATAATGAGGATGTTTCTTCAAATCCTCGTTATATGCATGGTTACGTTTCTGCTGCAAGATTAGAAGGGAAAAGGGTTTCTAATACACATAAAGGCGAAAATTATAAAAACATAGAATTATTAATAGAGCCTAAATTACGTTTCGCTGAATATCGAAAAAATTGCAGAATATTTCAGCATAAAGATATAAAGGAAATTATCTCTGAAGTACTATCGGAGCATAGTGTTGCCTTTAGTTTTGAGCTAACCAAGTCCTATCCTAAATACACGTACAAAGTACAATATGAAGAATCAGATCTTGAATTTGTTCGACGTCTGTTATCGGAGGAGGGGCTATCATTTTGTTTTACACATACTAAGTCTGCCCATACGCTCAATATTTTTGATGACATCAGTTTTTATAAGCCGGGTACTGAGTTTTTAGTCGATTTTGATACAGGTACGGCGAAGTCTAGCCACATTTCTTCTTGGCATGAAACGCAAATTCTGACTACTAAAGCGAGTCAAAAGTCAGGCTATAACATGTTCAAGCCTTCTTCGAATCCTAAAAATACTGCAAAGGGTGAAAGTGATTTTTTTACAGTACCTGGAAGCGAGTATTTTGAATACATGGGTGAAATGGAGAGCAATGATCAATACGCACTGAGAAACACGCATGCAATAGAAGCACTACAGCAAAATGCATATTTGTGTCGTGGCGAGGCTACGTGCAGAACATTCAGCGTAGGCAAGTGCTTCAAGTTTAAAAAACATGAAGATAAATCTCGAGTTGGCAAAGAATATGTACTGTCTTCTGTTTTTTTGTCTGCTGCTGTTTATAACCAGACTGGTCAAGGTGGCACCGGTGCGCAAGGTGTCAAAGTCTCGTTTAGTTGTGTTGACTCAAAGACAATCCTTCGTCCTTCAGTTAACTATCCGAAACCTCAGATGAAAGGTTTGCAAACTGCAATAGTTACGGGGAACAAAGATGGTGAAATTTACATAGACAAACATGGCCGTATCAAAGTTCAGTTTCACTGGGACCGTGTTGGTAAATACGATGTAAATAGTTCATGTTGGATTCGTGTTGCGCAAAATATCGCAGGTAACGGATGGGGGTCGGTGTTTCACCCTAGAGTCGGACAAGAGGTCATCGTCGAGTTTGTCAACGGAGACCCTGATCAACCAATCGTTACGGGGTCACTATATAACGGTAGTCAACTCCCTCCTTACGCTTTACCAGAGCAAAGTTCTCAGAGTGGTTATAAATCACGCTCTGTACAAAAAGGTACATCCAATTTTAATGAGTTGCGCTTCGATGATAAGCCTGGTGAAGAGCACATTTATCTTCATGCTGAAAAACTGTTCCAAATGCTAGTTGAAGACTGTGTTGATATCGCCGTTGAAAACAGTAAAACCGAAAAAGTGACCAATGATGTTAATCAAGAGGTTGGTCAGAACGCGAGCTTGAAAGTAGGTAAAAACTTTTCGAATGAAACGGGTGAAGTGCTGTCTTTTAATGCAGGAAAGAGCGTCGAGATCAAAGTAGGTGGTGCTTCTATTCAGATGTCTAGCTCTGGAGAAATCAATATCAAAGGTAATAAAATATCTATTAACGGCTCAGCTATTGCTCTTAAAGCTGGGCAAATTTCATTGAACTAAGGTGATTTAAAGTGGGTAAACCAGCCGCAATTTTGGGCAGCTTTCATCTTTGCCCTAAAAAAACAGGAAAGATACCGCATGTCGGTGGTCCCGTCGTTGTTGGTTCACCAAACGTAACGATTGGCGGGATACCTGCGGCAAGACAAGGCGACAAGCTTATTTGTATCGGTCCTCCGGATAGTATCTCAGCAGGTTCTTCTAGCGTAACAATCAACGGTAAACCAGCCGCAAGAGTCGGCGATTCAACGTCTCATGGTGGCAAAATTCTATCTGGTATGCCTACGGTTTTAATCGGAGGCTAGATGCCACTCGCATTTCAAACGCATCTTCTATCCTTTAATGGCCGTTCACACACCGTTCGCGAGTTAGCTGATGATTCTTTTAGATTGTCCGAGGAAATCCGACCCCCTGACTTTGCTCAATCAATAGATGAGCATATATTAAGCCTCGTGCGCTCTGAGCGCGAGAGTCTTGAGCAAGCTGATATCAAGGAGAATCTCTGTGTTCTTTTACCATCTTCGGTGGACAAAAGTTTGCTTAAAGCATTGATAAGCGAGCTTTCTATTTTCGTTGACCAAACTGTCAATACTGAAATTTACTTTTATCCTTATGGCCAAGCTGCATTTTTGATGGCACTAAATCGGATAAATCGTGAAGTTAATGAAACGCAAGCGACTTGGATACTGGCTATAGAGGTTACGAGTGATGTAGAAGGGCATGTCAAACCTCAAAGCTCTATCATTTTAACCAAGTGTTTTTTTCGACATTCAGGTCTTGTGCCTGATGTTGTTCGAATTGATTTAGATGCCAAACAACAACGCATCGCCGTGGACAAAGTGTTTAAGCAATTAGGAGTAAGTTGTGAACATCCACTCAGTCAATTGTATTTATCCGTTAATGAGGAAGAACCGCAATGGTTAAACTCAATGCAATTCTTGTCTCCGTGGGTGACCGATCAAACTCAGTATCAATTTGTTGATATCAAACTTGGCGGATTGGGTGCATGTGGCGGCGTTTTAAAAGCGTTAGTGATTGATGAGCTTCAAAGAAGCAGCCCCTGCCCAGACTTTCACGTGTTGCAAGCCGACATCGAGTCAGATGGCTATGCGGTAGGAGTAATATACAATTGGCGTAGTGAATAGGTCTGGCTATTGCTTTTCCTTCTAGTAGCTGAGGTTTTAGTGATGCAAATGTTATGGGGGATTGACTCGAAACTGGCCCTTTAATGATGTTTGGACAATGACTAGGCGCAGCTTGCTTTTCAAAATAGCTTTGCTCACCGCGTTTTTACAGTGTTCTTCTCGCTTTCTGATTAAATAGCCAGCCATAGAACACAAACCACATGAAAAGCTGTTCGACTCAAGATATCCTTACCGATATAAAATAACTTGAGTTTTGGTTTGTTCGAGATCCCACCCGTGACGCATTCCTTTTTATAAACGGTACATGGACTCTGACAGAAGCAAGCCTACTCATAGAATTGGCGGAAAGTGAATTCGAATGAAGTTTATCCACACCTCAGATTGGCATCTTGGTCGACAATTCCACAACGTATCACTACTCGAAGATCAACAAGCAGTACTCGAACAACTGATTAACTATATTGAACGCAACCCCGTCGATGCAGTTGTAGTGGCGGGAGATATCTATGACCGTTCGGTGCCACCAACGGTTGCAATAGAACTGTTAAATCGAGTCGTGAAACGCATTTGTACCGAGTTAGAAACACCAATGATATTGATATCTGGCAACCATGATGGTGCAGAAAGGTTAGGTTTCGGCTCAGAGCAAATGAAAAATGCAGGTCTCCATATTGTTAGCAACTTTGAAGAGATGCTCACTCCCATCATCATAAAAACGGACTCTGCGGACGAGGTCGCGTTTTATGGTATGCCTTATAACGACCCTGAACAGGTCAGGTTTGCCTACAAAGCCTCGGTATCCACTCATGATGAGGCTCATCAATTGCTTGTTGAGCAAATTAAAGAGCGCTTTATCTCTAAGCAAAAGCGCGTGCTCGTGAGTCACTGTTTTGTTGATGGGGCTATCGAGTCAGACTCTGAACGACCATTATCTATTGGTGGTTCTGATCGCGTGAGTCATGAACACTTCTTAGATTTTGACTACGTCGCACTTGGTCATTTGCATCAGCCTCAAAAGAAAGGCGCAGAGCATATCCGTTACTCTGGCTCTCTCATGAAGTATAGCTTTGGTGAACAGAACCAGAGAAAAGGTTTCACGTTAGTTGAACTGGACAAGAAAGGATTCGTTTCTGCAAAGCATATTGATCTTACGGCTCCTCATGAAATGCGTATTGTAGAGGGCGAGCTGGATAAAGTTATTGAGCAAGGGAAAACAGACCCCAAGAATGAAGATTATTTGTTAGTTCGTTTGATGGATAAACATGCGATTTTAAACCCAATGGAAAAACTTCGTTCAGTGTATCCAAACGTTTTACACCTTGAGAAACCTGGCATGTTAATTGGGGTAGAGCAGGAAATGGCGCAAGCAAAGTTGGCGCGAAGCGAAATTGATATGTTCCGAGATTTTTTTATTGAGGCGCAAGATAGCCAGTTGTCTAAAGAGCAAGAGCAAGCTGTTACTGACATTATTAAGCAATTATCACAGCAATAGGGACCAAAGATGAAACCAATTAAACTAACCATACAAGCCTTTGGTCCGTTTGCAAAAACTGAAATCATTCATTTTGAGAAGCTTGGCAGTAACCCTCTATTTTTGATTAATGGTCCTACAGGTTCCGGTAAAACGTCGATCTTAGATGCCATTTGCTTCGCCCTTTATGGTGAAACCACAGGTAATGAGCGACAAGGTATTCAGATGCGGTGTGACTTATCCGCGCAAGACTTACCAACCGAAGTAGTTCTCGAATTTTCGTTACACGGCAAACAATACCGAGTTGTTCGATCCCCTGAGCAGGAAGCGCCCAAGGCCCGTGGTGAAGGGATGACGATTAAAAAGCACACTGCGGCTCTTTATGAACTCGGTGAGACTGAAACGCTTATCACCAGCAAGACGACTCAGGTTAAAACTGAAGTTAGCAATATTATTGGCTTGAATGAAACTCAATTTCGTCAAGTTATGGTGTTGCCTCAAGGAAAATTCCGAGAACTGTTGCTTGCTAGCTCTAAAGAGCGTGAAGAAATTTTTGGCCAGCTCTTTCAAACTGACATATATAAAAAAATTGAGTACGCGCTCAAAGATAAAGCGAGTGCAATTAGTAAAGCGAAAGGCGAATTTGATAATCAAATTCGAGGTGCTTTACAAGTTGCAGAAGCGAGTTCTGAACAAGAACTATTACAACAACTGGAACAAGTAACTAAGCAATTAGAGTCTGATAAAAAGAATGAGCAAGCAGCGTTAGATAAGCTCAATACTGCTAAATCTGAATTGCAAAAAGCGGAAACCTTGAATGGAGAGTTTTCGAAACGAGAGCAAGCAGAAAGCGCACTCAAGCTGCATCTAGAACACTCAGATTCGATAAAAGCTCGTCAACAGCAATTAGAAAACGCTAAAAATGCCAATAAGATAGAGTTGCCCTACATCTCATTACAAAATGCAAAAGCTCAAACGCAAGAGCTTAGGCAAAAAATCGTAGCTTTGGAAGAGAGTCTCGAAAAAGCTAATGTCGTTGCGAGAGAACAAGAAAACTTGCAGCAAAGTGCAAAAGAGGCAGCGGCAAAGGTCCCGCAGTTAACGCAACTGCAGTATCAACTTGAAAGTATGAAAAACAAGTTGGTCGAGAAAGACAATTTGGAAAGTAAAATAACGGCGGGTTATCAACAAAAACAACAATTTGAAGCAACGTTAAAACAGTACATAGAACTAAAAGATAAGTTAACGTTACAGGCCCAGCAGGGACAGAAGGAGCTAGAGAAAGCACGAGTTGATGTTGCGCTTATTGGCAGCATCGATGCGGAAATAAAACAAAAACAACGGCTGTTACAGGATCTACAAAAGCTGCATGATCTTACTTTAGAGCTCTCTAAACTCAATGCGCTAACTGTAGGCAAGCAGCAGTCACTACACGAAGCCAGTCAGCGCTATATGCAGCGTCAACAAGCCGCTGATACGATAGAGCTTAAGTGGCACAACGCTCAAGCGGCAGTATTAGCGCAGCGACTAAAAGCAGGTGAAGCATGCCCGGTGTGTGGTAGCGAAACGCATCCTAACCCCGCAACGTTTGTTGAAGAAGCCGTTACAAAAGAGCAAGTTCAGGCGGCTAGAGCTAAAGAGCGAGAAGCTCAAACCTTGTTGAACCAACTAAGCAATCAGCTAGAACAACATAACGTTGTCATTAGTCAGTATCAGAATCAGTGTAACCAGTTGAAAGAGGAGTTGGGTGAGTATGCTACATCTGAGATCTCGACGGTTCAAAATGATTTGCAAGCGATCAATGCTCAACTCCTACGTCTACAAGCTATTGATATTGAAAAGCTAGAAAAGAACGTTGAACAGCTTAATCAACGCTGCGTCGTGGGTGAAAATAAAATTCATGAGCTGCAGAATAAAATGGCGGCAAATGAATCAACCGTTAAAGCGAACCAAGAACAATTGGCTCAATTACAAGCTTCTATTGACCCAAAATACAGTTCCGCTGACTTGCTTGAACGTGAAATTTTGCTGACAAAAGAGCAAATTCTGAGTTTGAACACAGGCTTAGAAAAGGCGCAAACCGCTTTGCAGCAAGCGATATTGGAGAAATCAAATGCGGAAAGTCACTTAGCGACGAACAAGCAGTGGTTATCTGAGTCAGAGCAAAAACTTAGCCAAGCAGAATTAGCGTGGAATGAGGCACTACAGGCGAGTAAATTTGAGGATGAAAGCCATTATCTAAGTAGTCGAGTGGGAGATGATGAACTTCAAGCCTGGCAGCAAGAAATAGACAGCTTCAAACAGGCACAAACCAAGCTTGAGCAAACACTACATGATTTAAATCATGCATTGAAAGATCTTGAAAGGCCTAATTTAGAGTTGTTTAATGACAGGTTAACCACTCTGCAGGCGCAATATATTGAAGTAAGGAATCAACTTGATACCACACGCTCAATATTTGAACGTCTTGAAAAGGTTCGTAAAGATATTGCCGTGTTGCATGAGAAAAATAGTAAGTTAGAAGAAGAATACAAAGTCTTTGGTACGTTGTACGACGTTGCTAGTGGTAAAACAGGCAGCAGGGTTAGCCTACATCGCTTTGTTCTTGGTGTACTGTTGGATGATGTGCTGATTCAGGCCTCCCAACGTTTAAGCCTTATGAGTAAAGGGCGCTATATTCTTGCTCGAAAAACAGAGGGCTTCAAAGGTGCTGCGGGTCGCGGCTTAGATTTAATGGTTGAAGATGGCTACACAGGAAAAACGCGTGATGTTGCGACACTTTCCGGCGGTGAATCATTTATGGCAGCGCTTGCTCTGGCACTTGGTTTGTCGGATGTTGTGCAATCCTATAGTGGCGGTATTCGTTTAGACACTTTATTTATTGATGAGGGCTTCGGTAGTTTAGACCCAGAGTCTTTAGATCTTGCTATTCAAACGCTAGTGGACCTGCAACAGACTGGGCGCATGATCGGTGTTATTTCTCACGTTTCTGAGTTGAAAGAACAAATGGCGCAGAGGATTGATGTAGAACCATCAAGACTTGGTTCAACGGTGTCGATTAAATCTCAATGTCGCTTCGCTGTCTAATTCAGTGACTACTGTTAGATCAAAAAGCCCCTAATGTTGGGGCTTTCTGACTAAGTCGCTACTGTTCGCAAAAGTGGCCTTCTTTTGGCGATTGGGTAATCGCATATTCGCCATCGAGGTTGCGATAAACAATCGTGTTCCAAACAGAGCCATCATCCAATTCAAACTCAATAGCATAGTTGACGCCGCTAACGATTTGCGCGTGAACATTCAGTATTTGTTTAAACGACGCTATTGTGTCCATTTTCTTTAAAACAAAGGCCATTGCCTTTTGTGCATCAGGGGTCGCGTTAAACTCATTCCACCCACCTGGCATGTTTCCTTGTGCATTACATACATCTGCCGAGGTCGTTAATTGTGTCGTTGCGCTCGGCTTTTCCTGCTGACAACCTGCAAGTAACACCAAAAGTGCACAAACTGACACTGTTTTTAATTTCATAACAATAACCTCTGTCTATAACGCAACGTATTATAGGAGGGTGATATGCCTACGAATGTCTATGTTGTGCAAAGTTTCTATATGCATAGGGTTAAATGCTGACAAAATGTACAAGCATGGTCAGCTTGTAAGTCAAAAATAGAGCAATCTTGTTATCGATTTGCTGAGATGACGAGGTTTCGGTGTTCAGCGCGCTATTGATGATGAAGAATTGTGATGTGTACCTATTAGGGCGATGGTGCGGCTTAGTGATCGATTTGTTATCTTCTAGAGTAAAATCAATCACTAATTAAAATTTAGGTGTTGTATGAAATCGATAAAAATATTTTTACTTTTGTCACTTGCAACTTTATTTGGTTGTACCTCGAAGCCGGATGGGGTGGAACCCGTCAATAATTTCGATTTAGAGCCATATCTAGGTAAGTGGTACGAAATTGCACGCCTAGACCATTCATTTGAGCGAGGCTTATCCAACGTTACCGCTGAGTATCAGGTTCGCGAGGATGGTGGGGTTAAGGTGATAAACCGTGGATATTCCGAAGAAGAGCGACAGTGGTCAGAAGCTGAAGGCAAAGCTTATTTTGTTGAAGATAAAACGGTTGGACACTTAAAGGTTTCCTTTTTTGGGCCAATATACTCTTCTTACATTGTTTTTGAGCTAGGTGAAAACTATAACTATGCGTTTGTTTCCGGTTACAACCACGACTATTTGTGGCTATTGTCTAGAACGCCTAACGTTGATGAGAAAGTAGTGGAGCGCTTTAAGTACGTAGCTAAAGAGAAAGGTTTCGCTATAGACGAGCTCATTTTTGTTGAACAAGAGAAACAAAGACAGCTTTAAGTTCATCAGCGTGGCTGAAAAAGCGGACAGAGGGGAAGCTTCCTAATTAAGAGCTCAGTTTGTCATTTCGCTTAACAGTAATTTGTTACCGCGTAACTTAATGTGGTCAAAATGGATATAGCCCCATCATTTGTGATTACTCGTGATGGGGCTTATATAAATTTGAGTGAGCGTCGAAAGGTTGATCTATCAACAAACGGTTATGGTTTACTTAATCAAACGAACGATCAGGGAGCCTGGTGCTCGAATAGATTCAACATTGTGGCTAAGTACTGTGCCGCTTGTTGGGGCGGTGTAGCGTTTAATCTCAGCGCCAAAGCTGTCGTATTGAATCGCAAGAAGTTGACCTTGCTCGACAAAATCCATCAAACTAACATGAGGCAGTACAAAGCCGCCGTGTGTCGCTTTCACACTGATGATTTCGTTTCCTTCCAAGCATGACGTAATAGTGTCCACATCACCTTCAGCAATGTTATGCTCTTTCAGCACATTAAAAATGCCTGTTACAGTTCGACTGATGAGCTCTTGCTCGGTGTATCGCCCCATACCTACTTCAACTGTAATGCTTGGGACACCGTGGTTATTCCAAACCGTTTCAAGGACGCCAGCATCTCCAGGATCATTTAAAATCGCATCAGGATTAATGAGACGAGCCATTTCTAATGATTGCTCGATTCGGAAATCTGCAAACACGTAAAGCGGATAGGCCGCACCACTGGTTTGAGTGTGAAGGTCAATGGCTAAATCAGCATTTGGTTTGAGCAAATCATTCCACAATGCATATAAGTAGCGTTGGGCTTCATTGCCGTTTTGGTCACCAGGAAAAAAGCGGTTTAAGTTTGCAGGAGACGCATCAGGGTCTGCGGAATAGAAATCACGGCTGTGGTTTAGCATACCTGGCATGTTAACGGTTGGAACAATAGTGACAGTACCAGCGACTTCAGTGCCGATGAGCTCTCGAGCAGTTTGCTGCGCTGCTAACACACCATTGTACTCATCACCATGAACCCCTGCGGTAATCATGATTTTCTTGCCAGGTTTTTCACCTTTGAACACTAGCACAGGTAGGTGTTGCCACTGAGAGAGAGCATTCGTTGCGATGCGAAACCAAAACTTATGCTCGCCCGAATTTAGGTCTGCTACATTGAGAGATTGAATCACTTGATGACCTTGAATCACGTCATCGAGAAATTGTGTTGCCATTAAAGTTACCACTCCAAAACCATGAGCTAATCTAAAACCTTAGCGTCGTCATACCATGAATATTAATAAGGCGAGAACATGTCTCGCCTTAATTACCAATTGGCTTCGTTTTACGCAAAACCCATAATATGAGCTGCGATAACGACGATACTTGATAGGGTAAAGAGTAATAGAATAAATCGCCAGCAGAATTTTGCCCAGTCACCCCAGTCGATACGGCAGACACCAAGCGTTGCCATGAGAGATGCCGAAGTAGGGACGATAACGTTAGTAAAGCCATCGCCAAGTTGGAATGACAAAACTGCCACTTGGCGCGTAACTCCTGCAATGTCTGCCAGAGGGGCCAGTAGAGGCATCGTTAGTGCCGCTTGTCCGGATCCTGAAGTGACGAAGAAGTTGAAGATAGATTGGAATACATACATTAACCATGCCGCAGCCACGTCAGGAAGCCCGCTAATCACGCCGCCAGCACTGTTTAGAATTGAATTCAGTACACTCGCTTCATCAGTTGTACCACCACCAAGTATAAGCAATACACCTTTCGCACAACCCACTAATAGGGCAGGTGCAAGCATAATAGCTGCACCTTCTTTAAATGCATCAGCTGCGCAGTTTAGCGTCATACCGTTCAGGCGGAAAATCGTACCGATGATCGCGACAACAAAGCCCATAGTGAAAAATTGAGAAGCGATTTCTGGGATGTACCATGCGTTAGCGACTACGCCCCAAACGACCCACACCGTGGTCGCAATAACCGTAAGGATAACGAGTGTGTCACCTAGGTTCCAACGAGAATCTTGATTGCCAAGCTCTTGCTGACGGAAATACTGGTCTGTGCGGTGGCTGTAAGAAAGTTTAGGATTTGACTTCACACGAGCGGCGTAGATCATTGTGAAAGCGATACCGATTAACGTAAAGCCAGCCCATAACCCCATGCGCACTGTCATGCCAGATAAAACAGGTACACCCGCAATGCCTTGCGCAATAGCGACGGAGAAAGGGTTCATCCAAGAAGTAGCAAAGCCAATTTGAGTCGCAACATAGGTAACCATTACCGTAGTGATACCATCATAACCAAGGCGAACCATAAGCGGCGCGATAATAATCGCAAATGCTACGGCTTCTTCACCCATACCAAATACCGCACCGCCTAGCGAGAACAGCAAAAATAGCACTGGAATGAATAGCGCTTCGTTACCTTTGGTCTTATCGATAAGGCGCAGGATACCGTTATCGATTGTGCCTGTGCGCATTACAACGCCGAAAGCACCGCCGATAACCAACATGAACATAATCACGCCGATTGCGCTGCCCCATTTAGAGCCAGAAACTAGCCCTTCGAAAGGGAAGTTCATCAGACCAATGCCACCACCAGAAGCAAACAGGCCAACCTTGTTGTAAACCAATTCACCGTTTTCGTCGGTTGCATAAGAGAAAGAAGAAGGATCGATAACTGTGCGAGTTTTTTCTGCACCGTCGACCATGTAGGTCACCTGTTGGCTATCAAAATGACCAGCAGGAATTAAGTAGGTAAGAATCGCAGCAAGAATACCAACAATGAAGATCAAAATGAGGGTATCTGGCATCTGCCACGACTTAGGGGTAGCAACCGAGTCTGCTGGTTGCGCATGTGTGTGAGACATAACTTACTTCACGTCAAATTCAATAAAGCATGAAATATCGATAAAATAGAATAAAAAGTCAATATTAATGCTTATGTTGAACTATAAATTCATCAAATATTTGAAGTGAAGTTAATTTGATTGTTTTGTGGTCAAATGTTGGGTTAATGTTTCAATATGCGTTGAGTTTGGATGATTCACGAGCTTTCATAGTCATCTACAGGTGATCTAATTACTTGATTTCTGTCTGTTCTGCATAAAAAGCAGCGACATCACGAAGGTCTTCATCATTTAACATTTTTAACTGTGCTGCCATCATTTCTGCAAGCGGCCCTTTACGCTCACCGGCTTGATAAGATTTCATTGCATTGTAAAGGTACTGAGAATTTTGACCAGCAAGGCTTGGATAGGTGTTGTTCGTTGCGATGCCTTTAACACCGTGACAATAGACACAGCTAGGTGATTTGATTTTACCTTTATCAGCATCACCAAACGGCTCGGCATGGATAGCGGAAGAGAAAATAAAAGAGATTAGAAGTACAAACCTGAGCATGGAGGTTATCTATTCGCTAAAAATCATGGCGATACAATAAAGCTTCCCCTTAGGGGAAGCTCAATGATCAAAATCAAATTAAAGTAGAGATTTTATACTTGATAAGAAAGTGTCGATGTCTTTCGCTGAAATATCTTTATGAGTTACAAAACGAATTGGATTTCCAGGGGTTATCGTGATGTTTTGTTCCTTTAGTTTCGCAGCGATACTTACTATGTCCACTTGAGGATCAAGCTTCGCGAACACGATGTTCGTTTGAACAAATTCAGGGTTGACTGAAAAACCAGGCAGTTCTGCTAAACCTTCCGCTAAGGTTTTTGCGTTGATGTGGTCTTGTTTTAGCTGTTCCACTTGTTCGGTAAGGGCAAGTTTGCCTGCTGCGGCAAGAATACCCGCTTGACGCATACCACCGCCGACCATCTTTCTTAAGCGACGTGCTTTTGCGATGTAGTCTTTGCTACCAAGTAGTAGCGAGCCAACAGGGGCAGCCAGACCTTTCGACAGACAGATCGTCATTGAATCAAAGTACTGACCGATCTCTTTTACCGGAACATCAAGTGCAACGGCTGCGTTAAAAACGCGAGCGCCATCTAGATGCATCTGCAAGTTATGTTTATTCACGAAGTCACGTGCTTCTGCTAAGTAAGACAGAGGTAGTACTTTACCATTAATTGTGTTTTCTAAGCTGAGAAGCTTAGTGCGAGCAAAGTGACAATCATCTGGTTTAATTGCAGCAGCCAGTTTATCAAATGGTAGCGTGCCATCTGGGTTATTTTCGACTGGTTGAGGTTGAATTGATCCCAAAACCGCCGCGCCACCAGCTTCGTATTTGTAGTTATGTGCTTGTTGCCCACATAGATATTCATCTCCCCGCTCGCAATGCGCCATTAAACCGAGCAGATTGGCTTGAGTGCCTGAAGTGGTAAACAAAGCTGCTTCGAAACCAGCAAGCTGCGCAGCAAATTTTTCAAGCTCATTGACCGTAGGGTCATCACCATAAACATCATCCCCAACGGGGGCCTTAAACATGGCTTCTCGCATGGCTTGGGTGGGCTGTGTAACGGTATCTGATCGAAAATCCATGAATGTCTCCTTGGTCAAAGTCCTAAATATATCCGCAAAGGCGCGCTTTGCTTAAGCAAGCGATCGTTTTGGCATCGGTGATCGTGCCATCGACTATCTTTTCTTCGAGTTGCTTGATTGACAAGGTGACGACCTCAATCACTTCGTCTTCATCGCACTCGTAACGGTTTGTTTTGTTGAGCTTTTCGGCAACAAATAGATACTGTATCTCATCACAAAATCCGGCAAGAGGGGTGACTTGGCCGAGAGACGTGAATTTCTCTGCACTAAACCCAGTTTCTTCCTCTAACTCTCTTTTGGCGCAGCAGAGTGGCTCTTCGTTGCCTTCTCTGGTACCAGCAGGAAGTTCCAATAGCCATTTATTAAGTGAAGGCCGAAATTGGTGGACAAGGACAATGTGACCCTCCGCTGTAATAGGGAGAATCACCGCAGCACCCGGATGATGGATTGTGGTGTGCGTAATTGCCTGTCCTGTAGGAAGCACAACGTCTTCTTCAATCAGAGAAATTTGCTTCCATTTATGAATTATCTTGCTCATGCAGTTATAAACCCTAGCTGTTACCGCATTTTTGACGTTTTTCGACATTAACCACAAATGGTGGGAAACAAAAGCAAAAAATACTGCAACACGACGAAAGCGTTTGCACTTTAAGTGAGCAATGTCTCATAAATGGAAACTTTGATTGCTTCGTCAAGAAGGGGAAAAGCATCTGCTATAAGGGGAATTCGACAAAATACATTTGTAACAAAGTTATAACAAGTGTATAAAAATGTTAACGCAATACCACTTCAGCAGCCGGAGAACGTATGACACAAACCTTATTTACCTCAAATGCCGAAAAAGCGCTTCTCTCAGAACGCATCAATAAATTGGCGAAAGCGTTAACGGATGGCGTTTATGAGCGTGAACATACGATCAAGCTCTGCCTTCTTGCTGCACTTGCTGGTGAAAGTGTTTTTCTTTTAGGTCCCCCTGGTATTGCAAAAAGCTTAATTGCCAAACGACTCATCCAAGCGTTCGATAACAGCAGTTACTTCGAATACCTGATGACGCGCTTCTCAACCCCTGAAGAGGTGTTTGGGCCACTGAGTATCCAAGAGCTAAAAGACAACGGCCGTTATGTTCGCTTAACTAAAGGGTATTTGCCAACTGCACAAGTCGTATTTTTGGATGAAATCTGGAAGGCGGGCCCTGCAATTCTTAATACATTGCTGACAGTGGTTAATGAGAAAACATTCAAAAATGGCAGCGATATCGAGCGTGTGCCAATGCGCTTGTTGGTATCGGCTTCCAATGAATTACCCGATGAAGATAGTGGATTGGATGCGCTCTACGACCGCATGTTGGTGCGTGTGTTTGTGAATCGAATTCAGAATAAACAAAACTTTAAGTCGATGTTGACTGTGGGCACATCGCAAGAGGCACAAGTACCAGAAGGCCTAGCGATAACTGATGAAGAATATCATCAATGGCAACAACAGCTCGACAAATTGACGTTAACCGACAATGCATTCGAAAAGCTTTTCCAGCTTAAAACGATGTTAGAAAGCAAAGTTGAAGCTCAGTTTGGTGATGTGGCCAATACCGATATGTATGTCTCTGACCGCCGCTGGAAGAAAGCCGTGAAGTTGTTAAAAGCGAGCGCGTTTTTTAATGGTCGCGATGAAATAAATCCGCTTGACCTTTTACTGCTGCAAGATTGTTTATGGAACAGTCCTGAATCGCGAGATGTGGTACGTGAAGTGGTTCAAGAGTTCGCCTTAAAACATGCATTTGATCAACAAGACGCGGAGCAGGAAATCGAGTACTGCCGTGAGTCTTTGGTTGATGTCCAACATGAACTAGAAGATGCCTACCGCATGACGTTAACGTCTGAAGCGGCCACGGGTATTTTGCGTAAAGAAACCATGCGCTTTGATACCTCTAAAGCCAAGATGTACAAAGTTGGCGCAGCCGTTAACTTAGTTAAATTGGTTGTCTTGCAAAGCAACATGTCGGTTTCAGAATCAGAAAAAGGTGATAGCCGCTGGGTTTATGTACCCAAAGATGAGTTAGATCGAGTCATTAAAGAGGGAAGCGGTGATGTGTATGGTTACGTCAATCAAAACACCAACATGTGCCGTTTACGATTTGATGTTGACGCGGCGAATAACCTAGTTATCCGTGATATCGCGAACCGAGGCATTTTGGTTAGCCTAGTGACTCAAGAGGGCTTGGATGTAGAGCTTTACCAAAAGTGGTTAACGCAGAGCGAAAAAGCCGTAAATCAGCTTAGTGAGGCAGAACACCATATGCGCAAGGTGAAAGCGAACTTTCATGATGCGCTTCCGCATAGCTTTGTTGATCCTGAACTACCCCGCCTTATGGAGTCGAGTCTACAACAGGTCAGTCAGAGACTTGAATCAATCCAAGCAGAAAGTGAAAAAGTTATCCAACGCTTTAAAAACTTAAATCAGTTTTTCTCATAAGGAGACGACATGCTAGGTGCAGACGGACTTAACCTCGCGCTGATGGTGGCCGACTCCGGCATCATCGATAGCGCAGTTAATGATTTGATGGCTCGTTCACAAGTCATGATGATGGCAGAAAACCGAGGTGTTAAATCTTCGGTCAAAGGTCACTTGTTAAAGTGGCGAGGCAGCGTCAAAAAACGGATCACCAAGGTATGTGAGACAGAGCGTTTCCAACAAGAGCTGTCTTTATATCAAGAGGTTATTCATTGGGATGAAGAGGCGTTTTTTGAAAACATCGAAGATGTGATTAAAAAGCTGGAATGGCACTCTGCGTTTTACATGCAAGCTCGCCGAATGATGGAAAAGAACAAAGGGATGAATAACCCTATGTTCCCTCATTACTTTTGTGATCAATGGTACAAAAGCCTCACCGATGCTATAAAACAAGCGCAAGTAAGCGAGCTTGAAGCCAATAAAGAAAAGGTGCTGAATGACCTGTATCAACGTATGGAAACCATGCGTAATATGGATAAAGTCACGGAGTCGGGTGACGCTGAAAGTGTAGGGCGCCTGTGGGATATGGCATCTGCCAAGTTGAGTAAAACAGACTTAACGGTGATGAAACGCCATGCTGAGTTTCTGAAGAAGCACCAAGGCTTGCAAGAAATTGCGGAGCAACTCGGTCGTATGGCGGGGCAAGTAAATGATCCTGAACTAAATCGTGCGCCCACTGAAGAACTTCAATTGGTCGAAGAGAAAAGTGATGAGGCGACGGATGATATTGTCGGTATTCACGAAAGCGATGATCTAAATAAGCTACTTCCCAACGAAACGATGTTTTTGGCGTATCCTGAACTTGAAGTTGTGTTCTATAAACACTTAGTTGATAAACGGCTCATGAACTATCGTACACAAGGCAAATCGCGCACGTTACGTAAAGTTAAAGCTCACCGACCTGACCATAAAGCGGTAGATATCGAAAAAGGCCCCTTCATTGTTTGTGTGGACGCGTCCGGTTCCATGAGTGGCTTTCCTGAGCAATGCGCCAAAGCCATGGCTTATGCTCTGATGCAAATCGCACTAGCGGAGCAACGTGATTGCTATGTCATTATTTTTTCTACGGAACACATTACCTACGAACTAACCAAACAAGATGGTCTGCGCGAGGCGGCGGACTTTCTAACTTATAGCTTCCATGGTGGTACAGACTTAGAGCCAACTTTGATTAAATCTATCGACTTGATGAGCGGTGATAAATATAAAAACGCAGACATGGTAGTCATTTCCGACTTTATCGCGCCAAAACAACAAGACGAGTTACTGGCCAAAGTGGATGCGCTCAAAGCGAAGAAAAACCGTTTTCACGCGATTAGCTTATCGAAATACGGAAATCCTGCATTAATGTCGATGTTTGATCACACTTGGTCTTATCACCCTAATGTTGTGGGAAGATTGCTAAAAAGGGTCAGCAACTATTAAACGCCTTAATGTTTCATGGGACAAAACGAACTGAAAGCGAGATTTATATTGCTTCGTTTTAAGCCAATAAGATCGAACTTTGGTCGAATTGACTTAAAAGAAATCAAACGAACAGAAAATGAAATGTTTTTGTTTGACTATCTTCTCTCAATCCGTAAAGTAGCCACCAACGCAACGGGGTAGAGCCCTGAAGCGTAATAAAAAGGCGCCTTGGCAGAGTGGCTATGCAGCGGATTGCAAATCCGTGGACCTCGGTTCGACTCCGGGAGGCGCCTCCATTATTCTTTTGAGAGTGAATGGCTTTCGAGAATAAATGCGACACTAGCTCAGTTGGTAGAGCGCAACCTTGCCAAGGTTGAGGTCACGAGTTCGAACCTCGTGTGTCGCTCCAAATTATTCAGATATGGCCATGGCGGTATCTCGATGCCAAGTGCATCAACTTAAAACCAGCGAAAGCTGGTTTTTTTGTATCTGAAGACTGATAAATTCACACCATCTCTTTTTCATTACCTGTGAGCTTAGCAACCCCATCTCTGTCACGAGTTTCTGATATTAAGTGTGACCCGATGTTTCGCACCTCAGCCAATTTCAGTTTACAATACGGGCTTCCAAAGGATTTGACGAAGACGCATGAGAAATACCGACGATTACATCATTTTTTATCACTTGATCGAGCAAGGTTCATTCAGTGCTGCCGCGAGACATATGTCACTGACCAAATCGGTCGTCAGTAAACGGATTGCCAAGCTTGAACAAGAGCTTGGTGTACAGCTTCTCTACCGAACAACGCGAACGCTAACGTTGACTGAAGCAGGACGAGCGTTTTTTACTCATGCAAAAGCGGTTTATCAAGCGGTGGCAACGGCGGAAGAATCCATTGTGGGTTTAGGTAAAAACTTATCTGGAAACATTAAAATTTCGGTGCCTACTATCTCTGGTGAATTAATTCTTCCTCAAGTGATTAATGAATTTAATCAGAAATACCCAGACATCAATATCGATATGGATCTAGATAATCGTTTCGTCGATATCGTGAATGAACGTTTTGATTTGGCAATTAGAACGGGTGTGTTGCCAGATTCTAGTCTGATTGCAAGAAAGCTGGTGGATGCGAATTGGATCATTTGCGCGTCACCCCAATACCTAGCTAAACATGGCATACCTAAACAACCTCAAGCCTTGGCTAAACACAATTGTTTAGTCTATTCCTACCAAGAAACCGGAGCGCATGAGTGGGCGTTTAAAGATGGAGACGAGGTATATCAAATCACCGTCGACGGTAACCTCTGTACCAACAATTCTTCTGTATTGAGAAATGTGGCGCTGTTAGGGCAGGGAATCATCTATGTACCGCGTGTATTGGTTTATGAAGACTTAAAGCAAGGCAGTCTGATTCAGTTATTTAAAGACGAAACCGCCAAATGTTTGGGTATTTATGCGGTGTATCCTTACACTCGTCAGCAACCAGAAAAAATTAAGATCTTTATCGATCATCTATACTCAAGCTTTCAAAGTCAAAACCATCGATTTTAAGCCAATAACTCAACACCGATCGTTATATTGGTGTTGAGCTTATGTTTCCATCTTCATTTCTAAGAATCCTCTTAAATTTAGGGGCTTACGCTTCTCCTCGTTTTCTTCACTAATATTGATAACAAGATACCCCGCACAACTGTTAACAAATGGTTTTGCTATTGTTTCTTTTAAGAAACGGTCTGTTTCTTACGTTAAATTTCTCAAATGTGAAAGATAAGTGACAGAAAAATAAAGAATTATTTTGTTTGTTGTTTATTGATTACGTATTGCACGCCCGTCTGACATAGACGCAGAGAAATGGACTGCTTATAGTGGCTCAAACGCCATGCCTGCCGCTAAGCGGTGTTGTGAGCGAAGTACAATAACTAGAGATACGGATATGAAACAAAAGCAGCTGATTGAAGAATTTAAAGCCATCGTTGGGGAAGAAAATGTTCTAACCGACGAGGTTAAAACGAAATATTACCGCTCGGGGTTTCGTTCGGGTAGTGGTAATGCGCTTGCTATCGTGTTTCCTAACACTCTTCTAGAACAATGGAAGATTATTAAACAGTGTGTTGAAGCAAACTGCATCATTATCATGCAGGCGGCTAAAACAGGTTTAACAGAGGGCTCGGCTCCGAGTGGTAATGATTATGATCGCGATGTGGTTGTGATCAATATTACCAAAATCAAGAAGATTCACTTATTAGATGGCGGTAAGCAGGCGGTTTGCTTGCCTGGTGCGAGCTTACACTCTCTGGAGAAAGAGTTGAAGGCAGTGAACCGAGCACCGCATTCTATCATCGGCTCTTCATCCCTAGGTGCCACTGTGGTCGGTGGTATCGCTAATAACTCAGGCGGTGCGCTAGTTAAGCGTGGTCCTGCTTATACGGAACTGGCGATCTATGCGCAGGTGGATAAGCAAGGCCAGTTACATTTGGTGAACCACCTTGGTATTGAAGGATTAGGTGAAACGCCAGAAGAAATTCTAACAAACCTGCAAGAAGGGAACTTTGACCCAGCGAAGATCATTCATGATGAGCGAATGGCGTCAGACAAAGAATACGATGAACGTGTTCGAGACGTGACTTCTGACATTCCTTCTCGCTTTAATGCCGATGAACGCCGATTATTTGAAGCCAGTGGCTGCGCTGGTAAGTTGGGGATTTTTGCCGTTCGGGTTGACAGCTACCCAGTCCCAGAAAAAGAGCAGGTTTTTTACCTTGGCACCAATGACCCTGCGAAACTAACGAAGTTGCGAAAAGACTTCTTATCTACGTTTGATAACTTGCCTGAGATGGGAGAATACTTGCATCGAGATATCTTCAACATGGCAGAGAAGTACGGCAAGGATGTGTTCTTATCCATCGACTTGTTAGGCACAGATAAGCTGCCAAAAATGTTCGCACTTAAAGCTAAGGTAGAAAACTTCTTAGAGCGCATCCCGTTTGTCAGTAAATATCTGCCAGACACCATTTTGTACTACGCGAGCAAGTTGTTCCCACAACATTTACCAGAGCGAATGCTGGATTTCCGTGACAAGTATGAGCATCACCTGGTATTGAAAATGAGTGATGGTGGTATTGCTGAAGCACAAAAATACCTCAAGGAAGTTTGGGCTGTTGAAGACGACTGTGATTTCTTCGAGTGTACGCCGGAAGAAGGTAAAAAAGCTTATTTACATCGCTTTGCAGCAGCAGGTGCAGCAATTCGTTACGAGACGATTCATCGAAAAGACGTAGAAGACATCGTTGCACTTGATATCGCTTTGCGACGTAATGATGAAGAGTGGCTAGAAACTTTGCCTGAAGAGGTGAGTAAGAACCTTGTTCAAGCGCTCTATTATGGTCACTTTATGTGTTACGTCTTCCATCAAGATTACATTTTCAAAAAAGGGACTGACACGAAGTTGATGAAAAAGCTGATGCTAGAGCACCTCAATAGCCGTGGTGCCAAATACCCAGCAGAACATAACGTGGGTCACTTGTATGAAGCCGAAAACTCGTTGCAGAAGTTTTACCACGAATTAGACCCAACCAATACCTTTAACCCTGGTATTGGCAAAATGGACAAATATAAGCGCAATTGTAACTGCTGTGCATAATGTGCTGCATCACCATGATTAATAATCGTTGTTCATCGTTAAAATGATGAGCATAAGATAAGCCCTGATGACACTTGTGACATCAGGGCTTTGTGTTTTGGGTCTTTTATTGATGATTGGTATCGGCTTTGAAACAACGACTAAAGAGCACGTACTGCAGCGGCAGCGATGATGCCTGCTGCGATTGCGGGTAGAGGCTTTTTCACGATGAACATGACAACGGCAGTAGAAAACAGTGCTGCTCTAGCACCATTATCACCCTCTACTGCTAGCGGAGCTAAAAGCGCAACCAGTACGGAACCTGACATCGCAGTAATGAAACGTTGAACCCGTTCGCTAATTGGAATGAATGACATAACATACACACCGCCCCAGCGGGTTATGAGCGTGACTAACGCCATAGCGATAATGATAAGCAGTGTGCCACCTAAGGTTGTTTCGATGTTCATGCTTTCTTCTCCTTCCAACAAGCACCCAATACTCCGCCAGTAATGGCGCCAACCACTACGTGGCTATTCTCTGGCAAATACCAATACGCCAACATAGAAGAGGCTGCTGCTATGGCCCAAATCGCAAAGATTCTTAAGTCTTTCGGCCCGGCTACCACCATAGACAGCAGGAAGCACCCCATAACCATATCGAGCCCGAGGCCCACCGGATCTTTGATTGCGCTACCAAAATAAATGCCGATCCAGGTGCCCACAATCCAAAAAGACCACATCGCTAAGCCGCCACCAACAAGTAAGCCAAAGCCTGGTTCTTTTCTACCGAATGCATTGAGTGCCATTGCCCAGTTAGCGTCTGATGCTACCAGCATTACACCGTAACGTTTTGTTGGTGGGAGTTGTCGTAACCATGGATAAAGTGTGGCTCCCATCAAGAGGTGACGAGCATTAATCGCAAATACAGTAATAAGTACTGGAATGAGAGGGACTTCTGCTCCCCACATTTCTAACGTGGCAAATTGTGAAGCACCGGCGAAGACCAGTGTGCTCATCAACATAGTGGGAAATACATCTAGTCCAGTCTGTACGGCAGCAACACCGAAAGCGAGGCCAAATATGACCACGAACATAGAGAGGGGTAAAAGTTGGGTGAATCCGTTCCAGACGTCAAGCCGATTAAATTCGTGCAACTCAGTGGAGGAGCGTTGAAGATGTTGAGTATTTTCTGTCATAGAGATACCTAGCTAGCAGGCAAAGGGGCAGTGCCATACGAGTGTGTTTGTTATTCTTTTGTAAACTTCATGTTTAACATCAATTAGAGGGGCTTTCAAACACTAAGTGCTATATAAAATTGAGCCATCCAAGCGGCTTTAAGAAACAGAGTGTAGAGAGTCGCGCTTGGTAGTGCTAAAGGAGAATAAAACAACAGAAATAGTAAGCTCTGTTCAATTGATAACATCACGAGCTAGTACAGATTAGTAAATAAGAAAGAAAGCGAGCACGAGGCTCGCTTTTTCGCTCTGTTACGAATAACTGAATAGGTTTATTTTACGTAGACACGAGGGTTCGCGCTTCCCCAAACCGTGTATAGTTCAGGGAAGATGACTTCTGCGTGTTTTTCCATCTCAGCAGCTGAAATCGTTTTGCCTTGTTGGGAGCCAAACAAAACAACTTCAGAACCAGGCTCAACATCTTTGATACCTGTAACATCTACCATTGTAGTGTTCATTGAAGCAACGCCCGCAACTTTTGCACGTTGGCCATTGATCAGAACTTCTGCTGTATTCCCCATTTTTCGTGGATAACCATCAGAGTAACCAACAGGAATGTTCGCCATTAAGCTTTCTTTGCTTGTTGTGTAGCTGCTGTCGTAACCGACTGTGCTATTTTTTGGAAGGTGGTGAACGGATGCCACGCGTGTTTTGAAAGACACGATAGAAGGGTACTCAGGGTTAGTTGGTAAGTCTCCGTATAAAACGCCACCAGGACGAACCATATCAAGCTGGGCCTCAGGAACATTAAGCGCGGTGTAAGAGTTTGCTACGTGCAGTAAAATGTTGTCGCGTTTTAGATTCGCTTCTTTAATCAGCCATGCAGAACTGTCTTTGAATGAAGCTAACTTTTGGCGCACGTCGTCTGCATTGTAGTTAGGGAAATGAGTCATGATACCAACAATACTAACGCCAGCTTGTTGAGCGATTTCTAGCGCTTCTTTCTTGCCCGCTTCTGTCGTCATATCAACACCATTACGTCCCATACCACCGTCGTTCAGAGCAAGGTGAACTTTGATTTCTTTACCAGCTTTCTCGGCTAGTTTAGACAGTGCTTTAGCTTGCTCTGCTGTGCCTATCAACTCTTCGACATTTAGGTCGATTGCGGCTTCAATCTCGCCAATATCCGCTGAGCGTACACGCATGAGTTGGCCTTTAAAGCCACTGTCGCGAACAGTTTGTGCTTCGGCGTTACTTGCAACGGCAACGCAAGGAATTTGTTGTTCGATAATAGTCGGCATCAGGCCTGCGATACCATTACCGTATGCGTCGGCTTTCATCACGGCGCAGATTTTCGTTTTGCCATCCATGTGCGATTTAAACTGCTCAATATTATCGCGGAACTGACCTAAGTTTATTTCTAGCCAAGCGTTAGCACCTTGAACTTGCTCTGCTTTTGCTGCTGTATTGCTAATTTGAAGAGGAGCGGCAGTGGCTTGCATTACAGGAACCGCGATTGCAGCAGCGATAGTCAGTGATAGTAAGGTTTTATTTAAGCGCATAAAGTCTCCGTACGCGTTTTTTGTATTGGTTATGTTATTGAGTACTTGGGGAAAGTACCTGACGAAGTAAAACGCTCCAAGTGGTGCTTTGGAGCGTTTATTAAGATAGTGATTTAATATATACCTAAATATACCTCAGTGATGACATTCAATTTAAGCAAATCGGGATTGATTTGATATCTACTAAGGTATCCACTGAGTTTAACTCAGTTTAAAGCGGCTCATTACATCTTTAAGAGAAATGGATAGCTGGCTTAGTTCGCGGCACGCCTGTGCGGTTTGCTCCGAACCTTGCGAGACCTCTTGAGATGCCAAATGTATGTTTTCAATGCTGCGGTTAAGCTCTTCTGCAACAGAGTCTTGCTGGTTACAAGCCGTGGCGATTTGGGTACCCATGTCTGAGATGTCCGAAATCGAATGCTCAATGTCGCTCATCAGCTGTTTTGATTGAATGCCTTGTTCTGCACATTCTGAAATACTGGTTCTAGAAAGTTCAGTGGCTGATTTTGCGTCTTTTGCAAGTGATTGTAGCTGCTCAATGATCGAAGTGATTTCACTCGTTGAATCTTGCGTACGGCCGGCAAGAGTTCGAACTTCGTCTGCAACGACGGCAAAGCCACGACCAGACTCACCAGCACGCGCCGCTTCAATGGCTGCATTAAGTGCAAGTAGGTTGGTTTGATCGGCGATGTCGCGGATAACATCCACGATCACGTTAATTTTATTCGATTGCTGTTCAAGCTCTGCTACGGTATCGCCTGCAGCGCCAATTACGTTTGAAACTTCTTGAATCGCGTCAACCATACCTTGGGTTTCACGAACACCGTGTTGTGTGCGGCGGTTTGCTTCGTTAGCTTGGTTCGCTGAGTCTTCAGTGTTACGAGCAACATCGGCTACGGCCGCTTTCATTTCTGTCATTGCTGTTGCGATGTGCGTAATTTGCAGCTGTTGATCTTTCATACCAGACGCAGAAATATCGGAGATTTGGTTCATCTCTTCGACAGCGCTGCTTAACTGAGTAACTGCAGCAATCACATTATCGATAACTTGGCGTAAGTCGTCTTGCATCTTAGTGGTCGCGTCTGCCAGTTCACCAAGCTCGTCATTGCCGATTGCTTTACGGTCAATGTCACTTGATAGATCACCTGTCGCGATGGCATTTGCTTGCTCAACAACAAGTTTAAGTGGGCCACAAATTAGGCGAGTCAGCACGTATGTCATGCCTACCATGATCAGTAGAATAATCACGTTACTTGCAATTGAAGAATTACTCAATCCATTTACAGAGGACAGGATATGAGTTTTGTTGCTATCCATAGCTTCTTTAAGGAGACGGATTAGTTCGCCTAACTCTGAGTCAACCGCTTCGAAAGCAGACAAGGAGTTCGCCAAAATAGGGTGGGCCTTGCTTTTGTCGTTAGCTAGCATCGCTTCATTGTACTGGTCCATAGTAACCAAGTACTTTTTCCATTGACGCATAAGACGCTGGTAAGTTTGCTGCTCTTCGCCAGGCCAGATAGTTTCACCGTAAGCGTTGAGCTCTCTAGTGATCTTTTCGCGTTCTCTAATATTGTTAGAAATTTTAGTTTTGACTTGGTCTGCGTCTTCATAAGTGTACGCAGCAAATTGAGCTCGGCGCCAGCGAGACAAGTGATCTCGAATCGAATCGACCCTTTCCATTGCAGGAAGCGTATCGTCGGTATAGTTTAAAAGCTCAGATTTGATGCTTTTGAGCTCTGTAGATAAAAATACGCCAAATGCAATGTTGACGATGGCAATGAGTAAAAACGATAGCGATATCTTTTTCGCTATAGAAAGATTCTTGATAGACATTAGTGATATACCTTGTTTTTCTTATGTTGTGTCGCCAAAGTAAACCACATCCTTATATGTGATATATGTCCATTAAATTACTGCAACTCGTGTAACGTACCATTATTTATTGATATTTTCGATAATGAATTGAGCTTTGTTTGAAAATAAAAAAAGTCAATGATTTTATAAAGGTACGACCACATTCGATATAAAGTTATCGGTAACAAAATATGATGTTCTGTACGCAGTCGTGCCAAGAGTAGGGAATCAAATTGTTACAGATGTTACAACGATGAAAAGATCAGCGTTCATAACGTGATAGTCGCGTGTTTACCTCGAAGCAGTTACGGACACTAGTATGCGTATGACTTCATAGCTAATGAAAGGGAACGGGTGCTTATTGGTCTAATTGAATGCCAAACGTACTAGTCAGATCGCTTTTTAAGCACTTAAATCAAAAAGATAAAATTTATTGTTGACCAGATAAATTAATCCGTTAAAGTACGCCTCGTTCTCACGGCAAAGGCCGCTGAGACAGATGGTGTCTAACCCATCGCATGATTGCGTTGCCCTGGTGGTGGAATTGGTAGACACAAGGGATTTAAAATCCCTCGGCGTTCGCGCTGTGCCGGTTCAAGTCCGGCCCGGGGCACCATCAAAATCTTTGGTGACAGAGATACAAAATCAGAAAGGCGCCTTGGCAGAGTGGCTATGCAGCGGATTGCAAATCCGTGGACCTCGGTTCGACTCCGGGAGGCGCCTCCACTATTTCGAAAGCCAGTCTTAAATGACTGGCTTTTTTCGTTTTTAGTCCGCCTTTTCGTAACCCTTCGCGCTTTCCTAAAGTCTCCCATGTTTTGATCACCATTCAATATTTTTAATGCGCTAATCATTGATTTTATAAATGTTAGACAACTCAATAATTGTATAGTGTGATTGGTGATAGTTTCTCTTCGATTGTAATCCGAACTTTTTGTATTACAGGCAGCAACCTAGCTAGCGTCATAGTTAGTATCGCTTGGTGCGTATATGCAGAAAGGAGGATTCTAGTCCTTAACGTGAGAGAAAAATAATGAAAACATTCAACCTTAAACCTACACTTTTACCCTTAACTTTGCTGCTCAGTTCGCCTGTAATGGCGGCACAAAATGGCACCATGATGCAGTATTTCCATTGGTATGTGCCAAATGACGGTGCACTCTGGACACAAGTTGAAAACAACGCGTCGGCACTATCTGATAACGGCTTTACTGCGTTATGGTTACCACCCGCCTATAAAGGTGCTGGTGGTAGCAACGACGTCGGTTATGGCGTTTATGATATGTACGATTTGGGAGAGTTTGATCAAAAAGGTTCGGTGCGCACCAAGTATGGCACCAAAGATCAGTACCTAAGCGCCATCAATGCTGCCCATAAAAACAATATCCAGATTTATGGCGATGTGGTGTTCAACCATCGCGGTGGTGCGGATGGAAAGTCTTGGGTTGATACCAAGCGAGTAGATTGGAACAACCGAAATATTGAACTTGGTGATAAATGGATTGAAGCGTGGGTAGAGTTTGATTTCCCTGGGCGCAACGACAAGTACTCAAACTTTCATTGGACGTGGTACCACTTTGATGGCGTGGACTGGGACGATGCTGGCGAAGAAAAAGCTATCTTCAAATTCAAAGGTGAGGGTAAGGCATGGGATTGGGAAGTTAGCTCGGAAAAAGGCAACTACGATTACCTTATGTACGCTGATCTAGACATGGATCACCCTGAAGTGAAGCAAGAGCTGAAAGACTGGGGCGAGTGGTATATCAACATGACGGGTGTGGATGGGTTTAGAATGGACGCGGTGAAGCACATCAAATATCAATACCTGCAAGAATGGATTGATCACCTACGTTGGACAACAGGGAAAGAACTATTCACGGTCGGAGAGTACTGGAACTACGATGTGAATCAGCTGCATAACTTTATCACCAAAACTTCTGGCAGCATGTCTCTATTCGATGCACCGTTACACATGAACTTCTACAATGCTTCTAAATCGGGTGGTAGCTACGATATGCGTCAAATCATGGATGGTACGCTGATGAAGGACAATTCAGTCAAAGCGGTAACCTTAGTAGAAAACCATGACACTCAACCTTTGCAGGCTTTGGAGTCGACGGTTGATTGGTGGTTTAAGCCGCTCGCTTACGCGTTTATCTTATTGCGTGAAGAAGGTTATCCATCCGTGTTTTATGCAGATTACTACGGCGCGCAGTACAGTGATAAAGGACATGACATCAATATGGTCAAAGTGCCTTACATTGAAGAGCTAGTAACACTGCGTAAAGATTATGCGTATGGCAAACAACATTCTTATCTCGACCACTGGGATGTAATTGGTTGGACTCGAGAAGGTGATGCAAAGCATCCACATTCAATGGCCGTGATCATGAGTGATGGACCTGGCGGCTCGAAGTGGATGTATACGGGTAAACCAAGTGCTCGCTACGTAGACAAGTTGGGTATCCGAACTGAAGAAGTTTGGACTGATGCGAATGGTTGGGCTGAGTTCCCAGTAAACGGCGGATCTGTCTCGGTTTGGGTTGGCGTTGAATAATCCATTCCTGTGATTTTGATACAGAGTAGGCAATTCTTGATAAAACTTTTCAATGAATCAATGTGTTATTTGATATTCATTCAGCAAATGAGTAACTTATATTTGAGCATAATCTAGAGGAAGATAAAGAATGGAATCTATTGCTGATGTATTGGTTGTGGCTATTGTGTTCGGTGCCATATTTGGAGGCGGGATAATAAAGTTAATCTTGAACCATCGTAAAGAAGTAAGAGCGTTGGAGATATCTGAACGTAATATGATGAGCCGAGAAGAACAAGATGACCTTAACAAGCAAATTGGTGACTTGAAGCGACGCGTTGAAGTGTTAGAGCGAATTGTCACAGATAACAAATATCAACTTGAAAAAGAAATTGCCTCTCTGTAGATCACCACTTAATCGTAAAGCCGGCGGAGTCCGGCTTTATCGTGTCTGTACGTCATACCTTTCGGATGTTTAACTCAGCGTTCATCAAAAAAGTCTTTGTCGCGAATGTATTTACTCATAAAGTGATAAGAGAACGGTCGCATTAACCAACTAAATAAGGAGCGCCCAAGCCGTATGAGCGTTGGGGTGTTCTCGTATATTCTCCCGTTATATAACCATAGCATTTTGCCTACATGCCAATACAAAAAAGGTACGGGCGGCATGAAGGTCACGATGTCGATGTCGCAACAAATCCTGTATGTTTTGTGCCCCAAACGGTAGCGTTTCTTAAACGTCCAATCTCCGACAGCGGGCTGTCCGAAAGTGACCACGCGTTTAATGCTTTTGGGGTATTTTTTCTCAATATAGTCAGCAAAAACACTGCCAATCGCGCCACCTGAAGAGTGGCCAGTAATAGTGATTCTTTTTCCCCTGAGAATAAGTGGTACAACGATACCTTCGAGGCGTTCGATCACGGTCAACCCTAACCGATCTTCATTCCGGCTCGGTAAACTTTCTTGGAACAACAGATGATAGAAACCCGCGTGAATGCGATAGTTTAGTCCCAACCTTCGACAACTTCTCGTCCACATCGCGAAGTTCAACAACCAATCACTGATACTGTGTGAGCCTTTAATCACTACGACCACTTCACTCTGTTTTTTACTCCAGAGCACGCGAATCATAATCTTACCGTGTTCATTTCTAATGACTCGTTGCCCATTAGGATCGAATCCATATTGAGTTTGTCTGAAGACGCGAGGGTAGGCGAGATTACAAAGCACCGCATAGCGCTCGTATTGGTATCGTTTTAATGGTTTCACGTTATCTTTCTTAGTGGAGCCCAACGATTGACTGTAATTAATGAATATTAAGAATACGTGAACCTTGATTTAGGGTCGGTAGAGATTTTGTGTATTGGAATCGCGAACGAAAGACTCTAACTGGCTTAAATGCGTCAAGATGGTTTGGCGAGAGAGTTCATGATGTTCGCTAAGCACGTTAATTAGCTTTTTCAAAGCCTTACGATCTTGTTTATTGAGATTTGCTGTTTCTTTGAGTTGTGCGAAAAATTCAATTTGACTTGAAGTGTCGTTAAAGTCACCGAGCTTGTCTTGCAATAGTTTTAGTTGTTTCACGTTGTTTTTGTGCTGTTGGGAAGGATAGAGCGTGGAAAATCCTTCTAACAAATAACGAAGCGCTTTGCACTTTATCCGCATCGAATGAATCACGCTGTCACGACTTTTGTCCGAGATTTTGCGTCGTGCTTTATCAACTTTTTTAAATTGAACGGAGATTTTTTGGCTTGCGAAAAGTAACGCAGGTACGTTGCTATCCACTGGTTCGTGTTGCGTACTTCGCAACATACTATTCCTGATCAAAGTGCAGTGCGTTGTGTATTCTTGTGTAGCTAGCCAACGCGTAACTTTTGCTTGTTCGTAAGCACGTTCAGATTCTATAAAGCAAAAAAGTTGCTCAAGAGACGATTTGTGATTTAGGAGCATTTCAATGTATTGGTTTTTGTCCAAGATAAATACGTCCAAATCACGCAGCTTATTTGTTTTCTTCATCATTATTCTTAAATGAGGTTTCAAAATACGCTGTTCAAAAGGAGGGATCAGTTCGCGAAGTAGTGAGCATAGTGAGCGTATGCGCCTCAGTGTGACGCGATATTGGTGTGTATATTCAGGATCCAAGTCGTCGATGACTCCCTGCTCCAGAGAGCGTGCATAATCAAATTCAGTAAGGAAGAAGTGGGGCACTACGAAGTCGAGTTCGGAGTCGGCATGTAAGGGTAAGTGAAATGATGGTTTTCGAAACATGATGAGCGCTATTTTGTTCTCTGAAATACACATTAAGTTTATACCCATACTGTTAACTTGCGCGATTTGTTGGCTCTTCATTGATATAAAATGAGAAGGTTAAAAGGCACGAAAGCAAAGTGTATTGATGATCAAATAAGCAAAATGATCGCCCTTTGTTCGTTAGAGTCGTCTTTTTAACCATTTGAATAAAAAAGACTAATTTTTTGTTGACCAGATAAATTAATCCGTTAAAGTACGCCTCGTTCTCACGGCAAAGGTCGCGAGATAGATGGTGTCTAACCCATCGCATGATTGCGTTGCCCTGGTGGTGGAATTGGTAGACACAAGGGATTTAAAATCCCTCGGCGTTCGCGCTGTGCCGGTTCAAGTCCGGCCCGGGGCACCATCAAAATCTTTGGTGACAGAGATACAAAATCAGAAAGGCGCCTTGGCAGAGTGGCTATGCAGCGGATTGCAAATCCGTGGACCTCGGTTCGACTCCGGGAGGCGCCTCCATTCTTTTACTTGTCCATGAGTTCCGATAGTAACCTGTAGGATCTCAACTTCTCAGATTGTTCAAACACCATCGTGTTTACCATAATTTCATCTGCCCCAGTGCGTTCCAAAAGTTTCTCAATTTTCTGTCTTACATATGTTTGATCACCATGGATAGATTCACGTAATTGAGTTTCAACGTGAAGCTTTTCCTGTGCTGACCATAGTGGTGCCATACTTTTCACTGGTGCGCGAAGTTTTTCGCGATTGCCGCGAATCATTTTTAAGAATTTTTGCTTCTCTGTTGTCGCGAGAAAATCTGCATGTGACTGAGTATCCGCTACGATAACGTTGGCACAAATCATCACATAGGGTTGAGCTAAATGCTCGGATGGGACAAACTCATCTCGATAAAAGTTTAGAGCACGAGACATTGCATCTGGAGCAAAGTGTGCAGCAAATGCGAAAGGTAAGCCTCTCTTAGCTGCTAAACGTGCGCTGTATGTACTCGACCCCAGAAGCCAAATCGGCAGAGATGTGTTGTTACCTGGATAAGCCGCGACTGGTTGATTTCGAGATACGGGACCAAGAAAGAAATTAAGTTCCTCCAACAGCTCTTCAAAGTCAGGATCTATATGCTCTGGTTCCCGCCTTAATGCATGCATTGTTTGGTAGTCGGTGCCTGGTGCGCGTCCTAATCCGAGGTCAATACGACCAGGGTATAATGCCTCTAACGTTCCGAATTGCTCTGCAATAACTAGTGGTGCATGGTTAGGTAACATGATTCCACCTGATCCTAAACGGATCGAGTTCGTGTGCGCTCCAATATGACTGAGTAATACACTGGTTGCGGCACTGGCGATGTCGGGCATGTTATGGTGTTCAGCCATCCAAAACCGATGATAGCCCCAGGACTCGATTGATTGAGCTAATTCAACGGAGCGTTCGAACGTTTCGGTGAAGTTTGTTCCGTCGGACACGGGTGCCAAATCCAGAACAGATAAACGAGGAAAAGACATAGGATAGTTATAGCCTGTTAATGAATCTTAACTATCATATGGTGGTGAAAGTTGACGTTTAAAAGGGGAGGATTAACCATTCACAATGGATTATTTTTCTTCAATGCCTGGAGAGCGTTTAGCTTACGAGTTTAGCTTTTGCTATGTGATAAAAGCGGCTTTATTACTGTAAGTGGCCACAGTGGTCGATGTCGTTGAATATTCGCATGTAGAACGTTTCCACAACTACTTTAGATTAAAACATAGGCCTCTTTAACAGCGAACTGCTGTTGTCGACAATAGTGAACGAGCTAGCTTTAGAACGTTTTGACTGATACATAGACTTGTCTGCCGCTGTTAATAATTCATGTACATTCGACCCATGCTCAGGATAGAGTGCAATACCAATGCTAGCTCCGACGCATAACTCTTTACCTTTAAAATGAATTACTTTTTCTATTTCTTGGATATAGCGTAGTGCACATGCAGACAGAGACGTACCTGTTGTGTGTGAACGATGAATAATAATAAATTCATCTCCACCAAAGCGGCCTACCATGTCTGATTCGTCGATAATACTTGATAATCTACTAGCTACAGATTTTAACACTGCATCACCTGCCTCATGGCCATGGCTATCGTTAATATCCTTAAATAAATTTAAATCTATAAAAAACAAACTAAACCTATTCTCACTGCCTCTGAAATTACGCGTAAGCTGGATCAAATGTTTTTCTATTGCTCGACGATTGTAGATATTAGTTAAGGAGTCGTGCTCAGACAAAAATACCAAACTTTCTTTTTGACGATTTAGAACTGAAGTTTGATTCTCTACTTCTTCTTTAAGTTTTGATTTTGATATTGTTGTGTGGTTTAACAATGCCGCCATTTTATTGAAGTAACAAGACAGATTTTCAAATTCCGTGAATTGATTTTCTGAAGGGATTTTATAGTCAAAATTTGACCTGCTTAATTGTTTTATTCCATTTATAAACCTTTGAAAGCTTCTCTTGAACTTTATTTTTATATAAAAGCATAATAGCATAACAACCAGAGAGATAAAAATAATACCTGCTTGAGTGTAATAATTTAAATTTTGTAGTTTTGTAGACTTATTATTAAGTATTTTTTTATAAATATATATTATTTCATTATTCATATCCTGGGATACAATGTTTATTCTGGATTGTATGACAGGATTTGATTTATTATAATTTACGACTGAATCATAATGGCGATCTTTGTCTAGTAAATGATTATTTTCGTATTGAACTAAAAAATACAGTTCGAGATTCATTTTTTTTAGGTCTTTAGTAAGGTATAAAACATCTTCATTTTGAGATAATAATTCGTTTAATTTGTTATGAGAAATCATGAATTGTGTGAAATTGTTTTTTCCTCTATTTTGAGTGTAAGCCCAAAGATAACTACTTAATGACTCTAATGATATTTGTATGTCCATTATTTGGTTTAATTGTTTCTTGGCTTTATAATCTTCTATTTTTATGAAGCTTATGTATACTATAACGCTGATACATAGTATTACGCTTAGACTGAATAGTGATGCTAAATAGTGGTTTAACGAACGATGCATTTTAATCTAGACCATCAAAATATGAATTGATATAGTTTTCTTTAAATATTTTTCTGTAATTTGGAATCTGTCCTTCTACATAGTTTTGTTTTAATGCCCAATTAGCTTCTGATTGTAATGTAAATAATAAAGAATTCGTTAAATTTAATCGAAAGTTATAATCATCCCAACTCCAAGATATTTCTTCAACTGTTATGTTAAGTTTTTGTGATAGTATTTTCATTGTTAAATGAGGGTTTTTATCCATCCAGTTAATTGAGTGATGAAGTGACTTTATTATTTTCATTACTTCTTGATCTGATTTTTCAATGTGTATTTCTTTTGATACAAGCAAAAAGTAAAGTTTATACACGCCAATAATTCCTATGTTCTTTACTTCTTCATTTATTCTATTCTTGGCCATAAATCCGTATGGCTCCCAAGTAGATATTGCATCGACGTTTCCTTGCATTAAATGATTTATAATAACCTGCGTTGTTGATGATATTTTTTCTACTTTTTCTAAATCAATGTCATTTACCTGTAGCAACAAGTCTAAGTAATATTCGCTAGCGCTCTTTTTTATTACACCAACCTTTTTTCCTGGTAATTTATCTATACTTTCTATGCCAGACCGCTTTTTAGTTAGCAGCTTAATATCATTCGTAGAAGATGCAAAAGAAGTGATTAATGCTAAATCTTTGTATTCAAAGCTTTTAAACATCAGTACGCTTTCAGAAAAAGTGGCGTAATTAACATGGTTTTCTAGAAGTAGGTTTGAACATTCGACCCCTCCAAAGCACATGATAAGCTCAACGTTTAAATCGTTTTCTTCAAACGCACCTATGTGCTCTGCAATGATAAAAGGTGCTGACAGAGGCGTCTTAGATATACCGATTGTTGTAGGTTTGTGGATAGCATTTGATACCGTTGTTAACTTTAAATAAGAAACCACTAATACAGAAAGAACTAAAATTATGATAACTGTAGAAATCTGTTTTGTATCCATCAAAAACAACTCCCTTCATAATAGTAGTAATTAATCTATCAGTTAAATGAGTGTAGTTGCTTATTGGGTTGATGCTAGGAGAGGAGGGGATTTATTTGTATCGTGCCAAATTTATGAGTACCTAGGGGTAATTTCGGTAACTGGCTTAGATATAAAGAATTTATCTTGAGTTAGTTCAAGTTGTAGCAAATGACTGATTTCATAACATGATGATTTATGGAGAGATATCAACTTTTTAAGTTGAAAAATTGTACTCCATTTTTGCCATTTTTCTTTATCTCATACATTGCATGATCGGCTTTTTGATAAACTTCATTAAACTGTTGTTTTCCTTTATCAAATAGACAAACACCGATGCTCATTCCAATCGTTACTTTATTTAAGTCCTGATTTATCGCAGGAATGATGGAACTTAAGAGTCGATCACAAAGTTGAGATATTTCTTCTTGATTTGAATAAGAGCTTAAAACGACAAACTCATCTCCTCCTATGCGTCCGACTTGAGACTTGCTTGGCGCAAGCTCTGTTAAGCTATTGGCGATATTGATGAGGAGAGTATCACCAGTATGATGGCCTAGCTGGTCGTTAACTGCTTTAAAATTATCTATATCAACAAACACTAAGGCAGACTGCTGAGACGGCTTGGTTTGAGGTTGATGATTAAAGTTTTCCTCAATTGCTTTTCTATTTAACAGTCCGGTCAATGGATCACTCGAAGCTAACTTAGCCAGTTGCTGCTCATATCGCTTTTCTTTTGTAATATCGATATGAGTGCCCATCATGCGCAGTGGTTCGCCATCAGAACCATACTCGACGATGCGCCCTCGATCGTAGACCCAACTATCACTGCCGTCTTTATGAATCATGCGATGAACTACCTCATAAAGGTCGGTTTTGCCAGCTAGGTGATCTTCAAATGCACCCACCGCAAGATCATAATCTTCAGGGTGGAGATTGTTTTTCCACGTTTCAACCGTCGCGGTTAACTCATGGGGCTGATAACCTAGCATTTTGCCCCACTGCATATTGAATATCGTCAAAGTACCTGAAGGAATATGCTGCTCCCACAAACACAGTCCATTACTGTCGAGTGCAGCATTCAACTTTTCTTGTAGTCGCGCATTCTTCCGCTTCAGCTCTTCATTTTCTTTTTCTAAGCAGGCAATTCGAGTTAGATATTCTTCCATTTTGCGCATAATTTACGTCGTTTTCGGAGCGACAATATACGAAAAATACTTTGCAATTTCTATGATTGAGCTTGGAGATATAAATATTGAATATGCGGTAAATAATAAAGAATCGGTGATGTTACTTAAGAGCAGCAAAGTAAATGCTTGGAAAACAAAGAAGGAAATAGGGGGTAAGCGAGGGGCTCTCCTGGTGCAAAGTCTTAAATGGAGGCCTTTGCACCGGGACTACTGAGGGCTAGCGGTTTAGTGCACCACAACGCTCAGGTTGGTATGTGATATCGACAATTTCAATTGTCTTCACTTGATTATTTGGCATTGGCCATTCAAGTTTTTGACCAACAGACAAACCGATCAGTGCGCTGCCTACGGGCGCAAAAATAGAGATATCATCACTGCTTTTCAGTTCAGAAGGGTAAACCAGTGTCTTTGTCATGGTTCTATCTTCACCTGAAAATTTAAACTCTACAGTCGAGTTCATCGTGACCACGTTATCTGGCATTTGTTCTGGCTCAAGAACTGTTGCTCGGTCGAGCTCTGCTTCTAATTCCACAAGCTCCGCTGCGATGTTTGGCATTTTATCCAACAAGGCCGTGATTCGGTTCATATCTAAGCTTGAGATGTAGATAGAATTGTTTTCTGACATTTTATGACTCCCAAATAAAAGGCCGCCTCACAAAAATGGGACGGCACTCTATATGTCAATTACGGTATCAATCATATGGACGCTATTCCATATGAACTAAACCTGATTTTAGTCTTTATAGTGCGACTTAGCTAGTAAAAAATTTTTGTTGTGAAGCTTGATTTTTCTAAATCTTTCAATCACTTCAGATATTGTTCTCTGATCACCTTGAAACGGTGAAGTCAAGTGAGTGCGTCGTTTAGAAGCAAAACAGGATTTATCGTAGGTGTGCTCGGTTTCGATGGTCAGCCTAACTTCATAAAAGCAAAACGGTATAGTCCGTTGCTAGCATGGCTTCGGTTATCTCAGTTTGTTAAAACTACCAATATCCGTTAATAAATTACTTTTTATTTCGCAATAGTCAGATAAATACGTTCATCTACCCCTTTAGGGTAGTTTGAAATTGTAATTGATTTACATCATGTATTAATTTTCTTTCACAACTAACAATGAGCTCAGTGATAAGAACCTAACCCTTAGGAATTATAATGAGCAAGTTGAAGCTAGTAGTCATCGGTAACGGTATGGTAGGGCACCGTTATATTGAAGACTTAGTCGAGAAAGCTGATATGTCTAATATAGACATTACGGTTTTCTGTGAAGAACCTCGTGTCGCATACGACCGTGTGCACCTTTCCTCTTACTTTTCTCACCATACTGCAGATGAACTTTCTTTAGTAAAAGAAGGCTTCTACGAGAAACACGGTATTAACATGCTGATCGGCGAACGCGCGATTAACATCAACCGTGAAAACCGCATTGTTTACTCAAGCACTGGCCGTGAAGTTCAATACGACAAGCTGATTCTTGCTACTGGCTCGTTCCCATTTGTTCCACCTATCAAAGGTCACGAAAGCAAAGACTGTTTTGTTTACCGTACTATCGAAGATCTTAAAGCGATCGAAGCGTGTGCGAAGAAGAGCAAATCAGGCGTTGTTGTCGGTGGTGGTCTGCTAGGTCTTGAAGCAGCAGGCGCATTGAAAGCACTGGGTGTAGAAACGCATGTTGTTGAGTTCGCACCGAAGCTAATGGCTGAGCAACTTGACCTTGCTGGTGGTAACCAACTTCGACAAAAGATCGAGCGTATGGGCGTGAACGTTCACACTAGCAAAAACACGCTTGAGATTGCGCCAGAAGGCACAAACGCACGCAACGTTATGCGTTTTGCTGACGGCTCAGAGCTAGAAACAGACTTCATCGTATTCTCTGCAGGTATTCGTCCACAAGACAAACTAGCACGCCAAATGGAGCTAGAAGTGGCACCTCGTGGCGGTGTTGCTATCAACGATCATTGTCAGACTTCTGATGAGAACATCTACGCGATTGGTGAGTGTGCGTCTTGGAACGAAATGTTCTACGGCCTTGTTGCTCCTGGCTACAAGATGGCGACAGTTGCTGTTGACCACCTACTAGGTAACACAGAAAGCAAATTCGAAGGCGCTGACATGTCTGCGAAGCTGAAACTTCTAGGTGTAAAAGTAGGTTCAATCGGTGACGCGAACGGTCGTACTGAAGGCTGTAAGAGTTACGTTTACCAGAACGAAGAACAAGAAGTTTACAAACGTCTTATCGTTTCTAAAGACAACAAGAAACTACTTGGCGCGGTTATGGTTGGTGACACCTCTGACTACGGCGACCTGCTTCAACTTATGTTGAACGAAATCGACCTACCAGAACACCCAGATGCGTTGATCCTTCCTGCTCACGCAGGCGCTGAGAAACCAGCATTAGGTGCAGACGCTCTACCAGAAAGCGCAGTGATCTGTTCTTGTTTCGACGTGACAAAAGGCAAGATCGCACAGGCGGTTGCTGATGGTAATCATACGTTGGGCGACATCAAAGCAGTGACTGGCGCAGGTACAGGCTGTGGTGGTTGTATTCCTCTAGTGACGTCTGTTCTAAATGCTGAGCTTGCTAAATCGGGTATCGAAGTGAAGAACGACGTGTGTGAGCACTTTGCATACTCACGCCAAGAGCTGTTCCACCTAATCCGCATTGAAGAGATCAAAACGTTTGATGAGCTTCTAGAGAAATACGGCAAAGGTTACGGCTGTGAAGTTTGTAAACCACTGGCTGGTTCTATCTTGGCTTCTTGCTGGGGTGAGCACATTCTTAAGCCACAACTGGTTAAGCTGCACGACACGAACGATAACTTCCTAGGTAACATCCAAAAAGACGGTACTTACTCTGTTATCCCACGTATGGCGGGTGGTGAAGTAACACCTCAAGCACTGGGTGCGTTAGCGAACGTTGCAGCAGAATACAACCTATACACCAAAGTAACCGGTGCTCAACGTATTGGTCTGTTTGGTGCTCAAAAAGACGATCTTCCAGAGATCTGGCGCAAGCTTATCGACGCTGGTTTCGAAACAGGTCAAGCGTACGCAAAAGCCCTTCGTATGGCGAAGACCTGTGTTGGCTCAACTTGGTGTCGTTACGGCGTTCAAGACTCTGTTGGTCTGGGTTCTTACATCGAGAACCGTTACAAAGGCATTCGTACACCTCATAAGATGAAGTTCGGTGTTTCTGGTTGTACTCGTGAGTGTGCGGAAGCACAAGGTAAAGACCTTGGTATTATCGCGACTGACGCAGGTTGGAACATGTACGTATGTGGTAACGGTGGTATGAAACCTCGTCACGCAGACCTACTTGCAAGTGACCTAGATAAAGAAACGCTAATCAAGTACATCGACCGCTTCATGATGTTCTACATCCGTACTGCTGCGCCACTACAACGCACATCAGTTTGGATGGAAAACATGGAAGGTGGCGTTGACTACCTACGCGAAGTGATTGTTAACGACAAGCTTGGTATCAACGCTCAACTAGAGGCAGACGTAGCGAAGCTTGTAGACGAGTACGAGTGTGAGTGGACTGCGACCATCAACGACGAATCACAACTGACTCGTTTCGCGCACTTCATCAACTCTGACAAGCGCGATGACAACGTTGTGTTTGTACAAGAGCGTGAACAGCACCGCCCAGCAACCTTCACGGAAAAGCACCCTGAAGCGAAAGGCGACATCCTACACGTAGCGATCACTGAAGCATAAGGGAAGGTTGATTATGTCATTTGAAAAGATTTGCCAAATCAGCGACATCGTACCGGGCACAGGTGTTTGTGCACTGGTTGATGGTCAGCAAGTTGCGGTATTCCGCCCAACACAAGCAGAAGAAGTGCTGGCGATCAGCAACACAGACCCGTTCTTCCAATCAAACGTGCTTTCTCGCGGTTTGATCTGTGAGCACCAAGGCGAGCTTTGGGTGGCTAGCCCACTTAAGAAGCAACGCTTTAACCTGACAACAGGTGCGTGCATGGAAGACGAGCGTTTTAGCGTGAAAGCGTACAAAACCCGCGTAACCAACGGCGAAGTAGAAATCTCTGCGTAAGCTTGGTTTTCATTCCCTCCTCTTAGGGGGAGGGAATGAACTGAAACCTAGATTTAATAGACAAAGGCTTTCCAAGCATCATCTCAGGGGAACAGGGAAGCGAGGTGTTGTAGACAGCGTTCAGGTGTCAACGGGAAGCCTTTCTCTATTCAATCTTTAACTTTTTAACTTTCAATTTTGGATAAGGACACATTCATGTCTACTGATTTTAAGCCTGCAGAATTCGTGCAAACCATGATCAATGTTGGTGAAGCGAAAACTAATACAAGCACGCGAGATCTTCTGCTTCGCGGTACGATGGCTGGCGTTATTCTTTCGCTTGCGGTGGTGGTTGCTATTACCGCGATTGTACAAACGGGTATCGGTCTTGTAGGAGCACTTGTTTTCCCCGTTGGTTTCGTAATTCTAAGTGTGATGGGGTATGACCTAGTAACCGGTGTTTTTGGTCTAGCGCCTCTGGCTAAGTTTGCTAACCGTCCGGGCATCACTTGGGGTCGTATCTTCCGTTGTTGGGGTCTTGTAGGCTTGGGTAACCTTATCGGTTCTCTGATCGTTGCTTACCTAGTGGCTATCTCTCTAACAGGTAACTTCTCTCTAGAACTGAATGCAGTAGCGAAGAAATTTGTGGCTGTTTCTACCGCGCGTAGCCTTGGTTTTGAAAACATGGGTATGGACGGATGGATCACGTGTTTCGTACGCGGCATCTTCTGTAACCTAATGGTATGTCTAGGCGTTATCGGCAACATGACAGCACGTTCAGTATCTGGTCGCGTAGCAATGATGTGGTTCCCAATCTTCATCTTCTTCGCTCTAGTATTCGAGCACACAGTAGTAAACATGTTCCTATTCCCACTAGGTATGATTCTAGGTGCGGATTTTGGTATCGCGACTTGGTTGAACTTCAACCTTATCCCAACCATCCTAGGTAACATTGTTGGTGGTCTAGTAATGACTTGTATTCCACTGTACCTAACTCACGCGAAAACAGCGCCTTCTATCAACGTAGTTGAAGAAGAAGTAAAAGCAGAGCCTGCAATCGCAAAATAAACCGCTTTTATCTGGCCCTACCTATGGTAGGTAGGGCTGTTCAACGGGGTGATTTTAACCTTGAGTTAATGACTTGAGTGTTACTTTTTATGTCCAAATTTTCGATAGGCGTTGATATGACAACTGTTAACTCATCTTTAAACAGCGGCTTTGTTTCTCTTGTTGGTGCAGGTCCTGGTGATCCTGATTTGCTCACAGTAAAAGGCTTAAAAGCCATTCAAGCGGCTGAAGTTGTTGTGTACGACCGATTGGTATCAAAAGAGATTCTTGAGTTGGCTCATGCATCAGCAGAGATGATTTATGTTGGGAAAAAACTCGATTTTCACTGTGTGCCTCAAGATCAAATCAACCAAATCTTGGTGCAAAAAGCGCAAGAAGGTAAGCGCGTTGTGCGCCTAAAAGGTGGGGACTCATTTATCTTTGGCCGTGGTGGTGAAGAGCTAGAAGAGCTAGCCGAATTTGGCATCAAATACGAAGTGGTTCCGGGTATCACAGCAGCAGCGGGTGCAACGGCTTATGCTGGTATTCCATTAACACACCGCGACCATGCACAAAGCGTTCAATTTATCACTGGTCATGTACAAAAAGATGGTCGTGAAATTGAGTGGCATTCACTAGCTCAGTCTAATAACACGCTTGTATTCTACATGGGTTTGAAGCAAAGCGGCCATATTATGGATAAGCTGATCACTCATGGGTTAGATCCTGAGATGTCATGCGCCATTATTGAAAACGGTACGCGCCCAGAGCAGCGCGTGTTCCAAGGAAAGTTGAACGAGCTATCGATCATGGCAGAGCAAGCCGTGAGCCCAGCATTGATTGTGGTTGGTAGCGTGACTCAACTTCACAACAAGTTGGATTGGTTCGCAAAGTAACATTGCCCAGAAGTGACTATATTTTACAGGGGCTTTGCTGCCTCTGCATTTCTTGCTTACGCATAGGCATTTGATCAATGAGGTTGTTGATAAACGGCCAGTCTGTTTCTGCGCCCCAGCGGTGCTTTTCTAGACCATCTTTACCAAGCAAAATAGCGGTGTGAGATCCTTTTTCGACCTCATAAAGACGAGCTAGCATTTTTAAGTCGAACTCTTCTTTAAGCCAAGCAGGAAAGGTATACCCTTGCTCTGTAATGACCAGTGTGACGACATCTCTGTCTTCCAACTCACACTCATTCATAAGTGTTTCTAGCAAGAATTGTTTGACGTATTCATCATTTTCCGGCGCAAAGTAGAGCACACTTCTATGTGGCCAGTATTTGGAGTGCGCTGGATAACCAAATGCTGTCGATGACAAGATACAAGAAAGTAGTATCACTAGTAACTTTCCGCCCATGACAGTTCCCCTAGAAACCCAAATAACTTTTTATACGTTAAGTTTAGTGGAATTGGCTCATTGTGCTTTTTCCAAAACTGGCATAGGGTAGGCAGCAAATAAATTGAGCGTAGAAATAGATGAGTTCGGAAAGCAAACAAAAAATCGCTATTTTGGTTGATGTACAGAATGTGTATTACACCTGTCGCGAAGCGTATCGAAGCAATTTTGATTACAACCAGTTTTGGTATGTTGCCACACAAGGGAAAGAGGTGGTAAGTGCTCGTGCTTATGCTATTGCGAGCAATGATCCCAAGCAACGTCAGTTCCACCATATTCTTCGGGGTGTTGGCTTTGAGGTGATGCTTAAACCCTACATCCAGCGTCGTGATGGTAGCTCGAAAGGCGATTGGGATGTGGGTATTACTCTCGATGCAATTGAAATTGCTCCCGAAGTTGAGGAAGTGATTCTAGTTTCGGGAGATGGAGACTTTAGTCTGCTAGTAGAGAGAATTCAGCAGCGCTTCAATAACACGGTGACCGTTTATGGTGTACCTAAGCTAACATCCCAAACTCTGATTGATTGTGCCGACAATTTTGTCGCGATTGATGACGATTTCTTGCTGTAGTAATAGTGCAATAAAGAAAGGCGAGTCACTCAGGCTGTACGAAACGTACAATGACTCGCCTCTAATTTATCGTTGATTTGGCTAGTTACGAAGGAATGATCATTTGCCCTAGCAAGTAACCCAAGCAACACGCACCAATCACGCCGATTAAGCCCACAGACATGAATGAGTGGTTGAAGTACCACTTACCAATCTTAGTTGTGCCCGAGGTATCGAAGTTCACAGTCGCGATATCTGAAGGGTAGTTTGGAATAAAGAAGTAGCCGTATACCGCTGGCATCAAGCCGATAAGCAGCGCAGGTTCCAAACCTAAGCCGAGACCAACAGGCAGCATCATGCGAGCCGTTGCAGCTTGAGAGTTCACCACAACCGACACAATGAATAACGCAAGCGCGAATGTCCAAGGATAGTTGGTTACCATCTCAACGATGCCAGATTTAAATTGAGGCATAGCGTACTGGAAGTAGGTATCTGACATCCATGCAATACCGAAGATAGCAATCGCCGCCACCATACCAGATTTAAATACCACCCCATTTGGTACGTCACGCGGGTCAGTTTTGGTCGCAAGCAAAATGATACCGCCGAAGCAGAGCATCATCATTTGAATCACAACTGCCATGCTGATTGGCTTCGAGCCATCTACGATGGTACGAATGTCTGGCCACATCGCGATAACGACGATAACCAAGATAGAAGCAATGAACAGCAATACAGAGTTACGAGCACTTGTTGGTAGTACTTCATCAAGAGACGTTGCAGTTGTGTTGAGGATTTTTTCTCTCCACACAGGATCTTTCAAACGCTCTTGGTATTCTTCATCGTCGTCTAGCTCTTTACCACGCTTTAGGCTGTAAAGTGACATCAACAACGTACCGAATAGCGTTGCAGGTACAGTAACGAGCAGAATTGAGAGCAGAGTGATCTCGTGTTGAATATCAGAGAGTTGCGCCAAGTAGTAAACTACGGCCGCTGAAATTGGTGATGCCGTGATTGCGATTTGAGAGGCGACAGAAGCGGCAGCCATAGGACGCTCAGGACGAATGCCGTTTTTAAGTGCAACGTCGCCAATGATTGGCATGATAGAGTAAACCGCGTGACCTGTACCAAGTAGGAAGGTCATAAAGTAAGTCACGAACGGAGCAATAAGGGTGACGCGTTTTGGGTTCTTACGAAGCACACGCTCGGCAACTTGCAGCATGTATTTCAAACCGCCAGCGGCTTCAAGAATGGAAGCACATGTTACCACCGCTAAAATGATCAACATGACGGTGACAGGAGGAGAGGTTGGCGGCATCTTAAAGATGAAGACTTCAATCACCAAGCCAATTCCGGATACGACCCCAAGGCCTATACCACCATAACGTGAGCCGATATACAGCATCACGAGCAAAAATAGAAACTCAAGATACAACATGTGGATTTCCTTATTCAAAACAGAGGGCTACATAGCCAAATTACCTCTTTGTATTGTCTCGATATTCAGAAAGAAAATACTTCATGTTGTTCACAATCCGCTGGATAAGAAACAGCAATATTCAATTATTGGCAATAACTCACGCTACACAGGGGAACTGTTAACACAGTTTTATCAGGGTGTTTTTATGCTGTGTATTTTTGCGATCATGTGAGCGTTAAATGCGAAGAGGTTTAAGAGTTTGTTGCTATTCATCGCATACGTAACCAGACCTTACAGTTTCACAGAACGCGGAAATACAGTCATAACTAACCCTAAAGGTGCTTCTTTGTTATGAAAACGCAAAGGATAATAGTTTGCATTGCGATTGGTGCTTGGGTATAAAGGTGTCAGAATGACTACACCAACAATAAGCCATCATGTCTGAGCAATTTTTCCCGCAACTGTTTCAAACTTCGAGTGAGATTACACCTTATCTACACGGTGATATCGGCGAGATAGGGCAAGAAGCTATCCATATCGAGAATGATATCAACCCGATCATCCAAGGCCTTTACCAGCAAATCTCGGAGGCTCATCCGGAAGCGGGAAAAGCATATTGGTTGACAAGAACGTGGGATTTACTTTGTTGGCAGCCAGTTTATGTCGCATTCATCTCTATTTACGGTTACCACACGTTGCCAAACATTCGCGAGATAGCGCAGCACCTCAAACCTTGTTTTGTTTCTGGGTACCGATTCGCCGACGAAGCGCATATACATGGCGAGCCAGAAGCGTTGATAAAAGAGGCGGGGCGTCAAATCCGAGAACTGTTCGACTTCTATCAACAAGAGATGAGTCAATGGACACGCATTCGTCCTGGCTTCACCCATCAATTGATGTCGGACGGAATCATGGCTTGTTTAATTCGTCTCCAACAGCGCTTTCCGCAAATGACTAACTCGACACTTCAGGAGCATGCGGTCTTGTGGCTAAGCGCAATGGGTTTGGATGTTGATAATAGCCGCTCACTTCATGAGACGGAATCTGATCAGCCGCTAAAGTTAGTAAGAAAAAGTTGTTGTTTAGTCTATAAGTGTGAAGGCAGAAAGCTTTGTGCAGATTGTCCTCGTTTAGAGGAAAATCGACAGCTTATGAGCAAGAAGGTTCTTAATTAACATTTATTTAACTTGTGTAACAGTGCTCGATTTGAGAGTGAGAATAAGTATCATTGCATGCTCTTGTTGACAACAAAAAGATAAATACAATGATGAAAAGGACGTTTTCTTTCAATCTCATCGTACTTGCGATGAGCAGTGGATACGCAGTTAGCTCAATAGCAGCAGAAGATCTTCAACAAACATCGACTCCGAGCGATGAGCAATTGGTTGTTGTAGGCAGTGTGATGCCGAAATCGATCTCCGATATTCCAGGAACGGTTTGGTTTGTTGGCCAAGAAGAGATTGCTCAGCAATATCGTGCGGGCAAGACACTGGGTGATATTCTTTCTGCAACCATCCCTTCTTTAGACGTCGGCACCGGTGGTCGAACTAACTATGGTCAGAACCTTCGCGGTAGAGCAATGTTGGTAATGATTGATGGTGTCTCGTTACAGTCTTCTCGCCCGATTAGTCGTCAGTTAGATGCAATAGACCCATTCAACATCGAGCGAATTGAAGTACTATCTGGTGCAACCTCCATTTATGGTGCAGGCGCTACTGGTGGTGTTATTAACATTATCACCAAGAAAGCGTACTCGGATGACTTGTCGTTTGAATCCTACGTGAGTGGCACTACAGGCTTTAATAGCAGCGATGACTTTGATTACAAACTCGCTCAGTCTATCTCGGGTGGTAATGAGCGAATTACCGCTAGAGGTTCGGTTGTGTACACCGAGACACAAGGTGCATTTGACGCAAATGGCGACATTGTCACCCCAGACATTTCACAGGGCTCTTTGCAGTATAATTCAACGCTCGATGTTATGGGATCGACCGAGATTCAAATCTCCGATGCCAGCAAGTTAAACCTTGTCGCACAATACTATGACAGCCAGCAAGATTCGCCATACGGTTTGTACATTGTTAACAATAAATTTGTTGATGTACGAGAGGGGTTCGATTCCGACCGTGAACATGGTACAGAGCGAGTTCTCTTAAGTGCGAACTACGCTCACGACAGCGTATTCGGTCATCAACTGATAGGCGAGTTATCTTACCGTAGTGAAGACCAAACCTTTACTCCTTATTACCAAAGTGCCTCTCAACAAAAAACAGAAGTTTTTGCTGGGCGCTTAGCGTTAGCTAAAAGCTGGGAGTCATTCAAACTTGTTTATGGTGTCGATGCGTACTTAGACCGTTTTGAAAGTAACCAGGCTCTGTTCGATCCAACCATTGCGAACAGCTCTGGGAACTTAATTAATCGAACCTATGCCGAAGTGGGGCGTTACCCAGATGTTGATGTGGCGTCTTACGCAATGTTTGTCCAAGGGGATTACCAAATCAATCAAGATTGGTCAGTACAAGCAGGCTACCGCTACCAATACATGGACAATAAGATTGATGATTTTGTTGCCTATAGTATACAAAAGAAGATCGCATCGGGTAATGGTGTATCAGCGGATGCGGTACCAGGTGGCAGCACTGACTACTCTGTGAGCTTATTTAATTTGGGCACCATTTATCAGCTTAACGATGAATCTCAGCTTTGGGCGAACTTCTCTCAAGGTTTCGAACTCGCTGATCCTGCAAAGTACTACGGCCAAGGTAGCTACGATGCCGCGGATGCAAATGGTCACTACGCGTTGAACAATAGCATTAACGTATCTGACTCAAAAATGTCGGGCATCAAAACGGACAGCTATGAAATTGGTTACCGATTAGATACGGATACTGTCGCACTGCAAGCGGCGGGTTACTACTCGGTGTCGGATAACTCAATCAAGTATGACAAGAAGACGCTCCTAATCACCAATGTTGATGACGAGCAACGTGTATACGGTGCCGAAGCAAACATTAACTACTGGGTAAACCGTGATATTTTGTTAGGTGCATCAGGTCACTATGTGGTTTCTGAGCTGAAAACCAACGGTAAGTGGGAAGATCTAAGTGCGGGTAAAGCAAGTACATCAAAAGCGAACGCGTGGGCGGCTTACTATCAGGATGGCTATTCACTACGTCTACAAAGCCAGACGATGTTTGATTACGAAGATGACGCAAACAACAAACTAGATGGATACACTACGTTTGATCTTCTTGGTAACGTAACACTACCTATCGGGCAGTTAGGTTTTGGTATTCAAAACCTATTTGACGAAGACTACACAACCGCTTGGGGACAACGTGCGCAGATTCTTTATGCAGCACACTACGATGCAGCAGCGTACGACTACAAAGGAAGAGGTCGCACATTCACACTGAACTACAGTGTTGAATACTAAAGCTAACTCGCTCCAAATATCAAAAAAGCCGCTTGAAGCGGCTTTTCTTTTAGGCTTGATCTGTCTGCGCTGTGTCTACAACGTTTTCCGTGTGTTCTGAAGCTTGGTTTTGTTCTTCAGCTTCCATTTTCGCGCGTTCAGCTTTGGAGATATAACGCGGCTTATTGCTCTTATGTAGCTTAGCGTTATGCTTCTTCTGCTTCGCTTTCAAGATCTGATTGATTTTCTTCTTGCGGTTCATGGTGGTGGTCCTTTAATTTAGCGAGGCAGGATAGTTACTTTTTTATCAAGTTACAACTAAATAAGCGCCGGTATCGGTCGCAAAATTCAAGTACGTTCCTATGTCCAATCATCTATCGCGTTTTAATGGAGCCCAAATGAAAACACTGTACACCGAACGTTTGATACTGCGTCTTGTGAGTGTAAATGATGCACCATTTATACTAGAACTTTATAACCGCCCAGACTTCTACCGTTTTGTCGGAGACAAACAAATTCGTACCGAATATGAAGCGGCGCGTTACATAAAAGAAAACATGCTACGCATGCAAAAAATTAGAGGCGTGAGTTTACTCGTTGTAGAGAAGAAAGAAGATGGACAACCCATCGGGATTTGTGGGTTGGTTAAACGTGACACATTACAACACTATGATCTCGGATATGGATTTTTACCTTCCGCTTATGGCTTCGGCTACGGAACGGAGTCTGCAACCGCAGTGCTGGAATACGCTAGAGAGGAAATGAAACTCGATAATTTGGTTGCCATCACCAACAATGACAATATTCGTAGTATAAGTTTGCTCAAAAAACTGGGCTTTGAGTTTGAACGAGTTGAGCAGCAATATGATAATGGCCGCACGTTAGAACTTTACACAATGATGTTGTGATTTTTGGATAGCGCATGAGCGATATTTTACTTGGCAAACTCGCCACTGAATTTAAGACAGTAAAAGCCATGGTAGAGGTTTACTGTCATGACCATCATGGAACAAAACGTGACTTATGCTCAGAATGTCATGAGCTGCTTGAATACGCAGAAGTGCGCCTCGACCGCTGTCCTTATGGAGAGAATAAACCGACGTGTAATAAATGTCCGATTCACTGCTACAAACCAGAGCCGAAAGAACAAATGCGTTTGGTCATGCGTTACTCTGGCCCCAGAATGTTACTGAAACATCCCATCTTGGCGGTTCGTCATTTGCTTCATGAAAAGCGAATGGTACCGGAAAAGCCTGCAGCGAACGCGTCAAACCGTCACAAGCGTTTATCTAAACAAAAATGCGAAGAATAAAAAAACGAGGGCGACAAGCCCTCGTTTTCGTTGAGTAGAAGCGGCGTGGTTAGAGGCCAGCGGCCATACGCTGCTTGGTTTTGCTCGCAGCAAGTAGCATGTATACGCCAGTCGCAACCAAAGCGGCAAACAAGTAGCCTAGCAAGCCGTGTTCTTGGCCCATAAATTTATCAGCGACAACAGGACCAGCAACAGAGCCGATGCTGTAGCTAAACAGCATGACTTGTGTCGCAGAGACAATAAAGCGTTCATCAAGTCCTTCGCAACCTAAGTTGATTGCAATCGGGTACAAGGCAAAAGTAGCTGCACCTAAAAAGAATAATGCAGCAGCCAATACCACGGCTGACGAGGAAATAAAGGTCATACCGATCGAAAAAATACCCAAAATACAGAAAAACGCCATTAGCACTGTGCGGCTCATGTATTTGTTTAACGCGGTCACCATTGGTTGAACTAGCATGCCACCTAGAATCACTAGCGCCATCAATGTACCAATGTCTTGATGGCTAATTTTACGGTTAGTTAACTCAACTGGCATTAATCCGTAGATCGCGCCTAAGGTCAAACCTGAAACAACACAACCAATAATTGCTGCATGGTTTAGTTTGGCAATTTGCTTAAATGATAAAGCGGTTGATTCATGGCTGTTTGGCTGCTCACACTCAATGAACATTAGCACCATCATCGCCATTAAGATCAACGTCGTGATCGCAATAAACGGAACGCCGCCACTTACGCCAAGCACGCCAATACCAAACTGGCCTAATGCTGAACCACCATAAAGCGATAGCATGTACAAGCTCAAACGTCTCGCACGCGATGCTTCGTCTCCAGACATTAGCCAAGATTCAACAATGACAAAAACACCAGCAACCGCGATACCCGCAATAAAGCGAGCGGCAAGCCACATCAATCCGTTAGCAAACACGGGTAGTGTGACGATAGTTAGCGAAAATACGGCCAAGCAACCAATAAACGCGTTACGGTGACCAACTTGACGTACGATACGTTCAATAAAAATAGCACCGGTTAATAAGCCGCCATAAAACACACTCGCCAACCAACTCGCGTAATCTGCTGAGATGTTGTATTCACCGAGCATGAGAGGGATCAAGCTCATTAAATAGCCCGAAGCCACCGCATAAAGAGACAGTGCGACGACTGGAACTGTAACTCGTGGTGATGCTGCAGGAACGACTGTGTTTTCCACTGTTTTGCGCCTATAAGTTAAATGAAATCTAAGGGTTATTCGGCGCGAATATGAGGCTAATAGTTAGGCAAGTAAAATGATAAATTTAAGTCGTTTCGATAAATAATATTTGTTAACTAGATAGGTTGATAAGTTGCATAAAAACGCCAACCTACAAACAAGGTTGGCGTGGAAGATTATTTAGTAAGTGCTTGATTTAACCATTGATCGAATTGAGTTTTAGGTAACGCACCATTGATCATATCAACGCGTTGACCATTCTTGAAAACCATAATGGTAGGAATACTGCGAATACCAAATTGCGTCGCAAGTTGTTGTTGAGCTTCGGTATCAATCTTAACAAAACGAGCCGTTCCGGCTTGCTCATGAGCAACATCAGAGAAAACAGGAGCAAAACCAACGCACGGGTTGCACCATGGGGCCCAAAAATCTACTACAACAGGCATATCACTTTGTAATAGAGCAGAAAAGTTATCTTGTGTACCTTCGATAGGCGAGCCGTCTAAAAGTGCACTTTTACATTTACCGCAAGTTGCAGATTCGGCAACGCGCTCATTAGGGACACGATTTAGACCGCCGCACGAAGGGCAGCGAGTTTTAAACGATGACATGACTTCTTCCTTTATTACGTATTGATGAAAACATGACTTACCAGTCAGCCTCATTATTTGTATACTTATTTTTTAACCTGCCGAAATAACGCAGCGCAGGTTTGTATTTGAGCCTAAGGTTCTAAGAAATTTTATTAAAATACAACAATAAATAGGTCTGCGATGACAAATTACTACGCTGAAATTACAGGTTGGGGGAAATGTGTTCCGCCAGCCGTGCTCTCTAACGATGATCTTAGCACTTTCCTCGATACTTCCGATGAGTGGATTCGTACCCGCACTGGTATCGAAAACCGCCGTATTAGTCATGTAAACACGTCAGACATGGCGACCGTTGCTGCTAAACATGCATTAGCTCGAGCAGGCGTCGATGCAACAGACGTGGATTTAATCATTGTGGCGACTTGTTCACCAGATTCATTGATTCCAAATATCGCGTCTAAGGTACAGCAGAACCTAGGTATTCGTGCAGCCGCTGCCTTTGACTTAAATGCCGCATGTACGGGATTTGTCTATGGCCTAGAAACGGGCACACGTTTGATTCAATCAGGTAACTATCGTAACGCGATCATTATTGGTGCGGAAAGATTGTCTTTCTACATCGATTGGGCAATGCGAGATACCGCTGTTCTATTTGGTGATGGTGCGGGCGCCGTTGTGTTATCAAGAACGGAAAAAGAAACGGGTTTACTACAGTCTCAAATCGGTTGTGACGCAAAAGGCCGCGATATTCTGTCCGTACCAAAGTTTGGTACTTGTATGGATCGCTTTGCGGAAGACAACGGTTACTGGGATTTCAACTTTGTAGGACAAGAAATTTTCAAACGTGCAGTAAAAGGCATGGGGCTAGCTGCGAAAACCGTACTGAAAGCATCACAGTTAACGACGGAACAAATCGATGTTGTGATTCCGCATCAAGCGAATATTCGTATTATTCAAACCTTGTGTGACCTGTCTGGAATTCCACACGACAAAGCGTTTGTTAACATTCAAAACTATGGCAATACTTCAGCTGCGACGGTGCCAATTGCATTGTGTGAAGCGGTAGAGCAAGGTCGAGTTAACCCAGGTGATAATATGCTTCTTGCTGCATTTGGTGCAGGTTTGACATGGGGTGCGGCAGTATTGAAATGGGGTGACCGCGTAACGCCAGTTTCTGAAAGTGATGCGGTTCTGCCTGAATGTGAGCAATCCGCGTTAGAATTACTTGAGCGTGCCATTAAGCTGTGTAACGAACGCCGTCGCGACGAGGTGTAACGGACACTCTGCAAACATAAGATGAGTAAGGGAGCGCGAGGCTCCCTTATTTGATGATGCGTTCTACAGCTAACCTGAAAAATATCTTAAGCCATAAAACCCAGGTTTGAATGAGTAAAATTACGGATGTTCGGGAAGACGTATTCCAGTGCAGCGTTATCACTCACGCCCATCCACTGCGCTAGTGTTGAACCAACTTGATCAGCGGCAATTTTGGGTATGAGTCGGCCTTGAGAGTAATCATCGTTTCCGCCCAGTATTAGTTCCGGCCATGTACCGATAGGTTGTTTCCCATTTACCGCGCCTCCAATTAATAGTTGATGGCCACCCCAGCCATGATCGGTACCATTTCCGTTGCTCATCATCCGTCGACCGAAGTCAGACATAGTGAAAGAGGTGACTTGCTTGTTTAGCCCTAACCGTTCGACCGCACGATACATTGCTAAAAGGTTTGTCGCGAGATCCTCAAGTAACACTGGATGACGTGTCAGTTGCGAATCGTGCAGGTCATACCCAGAGTGTTTAACGAAAAAGACTTGTCGTTGCTGCTTCAGGACATCTTGGCTTGCTATCAATTTGTACACGGTTTGCATCTGCTTGCCGAGCGTCGATGACGTAAACAGCGGCTCGTCAGCAATGTGGTTGAGTTGCTCGCTCAGTACACTACTCATTACCATCGACTCATCAACCATCAAATTAAAATGACCATTAAATGGATTGTCAGTTTGATGAGAGAGAAGGCGATCATAGATCCCCTTGTATAGCGGGTTATCAATCGCGGTAAGCTGAACTGCGCGATCTTTTTTCAGGACGGTTTGGCGGTGTTCCATTGCCCGTAACCAAAGCGAGTTGCCATGCACACTGTATAGCGGTGTTATTTCTGATTCAGAGTTTAATACATCCAACATTCTGCCAGCCCAACCAAGATTTTTAGACTCGCTCATTCCACCAAGTAACCAAGCGTCTGTTTGAGAATTATGAGAAAACAGTTGCTCGGGAAGTGATGCTTCACCTTGCTCAATAGCTTGTTTGGTGACGGGATGGTTGAGAATGCCACTATTGAGCACGATGCTGGCATCGCCTTGTTCGAAAACGGAAGTTAACGCATTTAACTTTGGGTGTAAGCCGAGCTTCACTGGGTGATTTGAGCTATCGACAGCACTTAAATTGATAGGGAGTATGTCTTCTTTGGCGACAGAGAGTGGCCCTCTGACTTTGGAATATTGACGATAGTGCGCCTCCGATAATGGCAGTATGGTGTTGAATGCATCGTTTCCGCCTGCTAAATACACACATATTAATGCTCGAAAGTCATTGGATGGCGCTGCGAGAGAGTAACCTGGCAGACTAAGAGAGGCTAGTGCGCCCATCGATAGCGTGCTTTGTATAAAATGTCGTCGTGAAATATCCATAATTCACTCCTAATCCTGAATATAGAATTCGTCGCCAGAAATGGCGGTAAATATCACTAGAGCGAGTTTTGTTGTTGGCACATAGTCCCCACGATAATCATTCAGGGCGGTGAGCATGAGCTCTTTCAATTCAGCAGAAGCCGTTCCAGCAAAGAAACGCTCGTTAACCAATTCGACTAAGGCACGGTGATCGTCCAGAAGAAGATAAAACTCGTTAAGATCGAAGTGGTAGGAATCACCACCTCCTCTACGAGTGCTGGTTAACATATAGTTGACCAAATCGGTATAAACAGACCAATTGAGAAGTTCATACTCTGGAGAGTTAATACCAGACTCCGTAAACTCGTTAGACGGCTGATAGTCTGGAGAGTAAAAATTAAACACGGAAGGAGAACGAAGCGGCCCTTGATTAGCGATGTTCATCATCGTTGTTGCGTCTTCGTAACGTGATCCTTTAATCGTAAAACCTGATGCTCGATGAAAATTAGTCAGGACCAGTATCGGTTCTTTCACTTTTATAGGCGGGGTATCCGTCATCCCTAATGCTTCAGGGTCGAGCAATATGGCTCGAACAACGGCGGTTAGATCGCCTTTTTCTCCTTCCCCATTGTTGTTAAATATCGTAGCAACACGCGCGACGTACTCTGGGCTTGGATTTGAACTGACCAAACGTTGGATAAGTAACTTTGAAACAAATGGAGCAACATTTGGGTGAGACATCAACATATCAATCACTTTTGAAAGCTCTTCTTGTGCGGTTAGACCCGATGGGATCACGTTCCCTAGAAATCGCTTCTCGCCGGTGTCGTGTCTTTGACTGATAACTCGCATCGGTTTCACGAATGCGATGTCGGAATTTTTCCATCCAGTTAATGCTCGCGCGAGCTCTTGAATATCAGTTTGATTGTACGTGGGGATAGGTTTGCCTGTTGCGTGGTTTAGCTTTTTACTGCCATCTAAATTGAGTTCATACAAACCGATAGTGAATAACTGCATTAACTCTCGAGCAAAGTTCTCATCGGGAAGCGTTCCTGTCGCACTATTTTCTTTTGCACTACCGAGCATAGACAAATAGCTCCCCATGACTGGATGGATGGAAACGTCATACAACAGGTCTCGGTAGTTGCCAAGCGCATGCTCAACCAACAGATCGTAGTAATTCACTAACCCTGTAGGTTTGCTGGAAAGAACGCCGCCATAACGAGAAACGACTACGATCTGACTCAATGCATAAGCCGTTCGCTGTCTGAGCTGATCTTCAGCAGTAACAACAATCTGATACCAAGCATTTTCTCGGTTTGACTGTAGGCCTTTAGAAAAAGGCGTTTGATAAAGTGGTTGATGGTAGGTTGCTGGCAGGTTGATTTGTTTCTGTATCCAGTCCTCTAACCCGTTTTCCCTAACCTCATTAATTAACGCAGGAGTTGGTCCAAAAGAGGTTTGATAGAGAAAACGCGCAACGGTTTGATCGGATGGGGATTGCTGTATTTGTGCTGATACATTAGGCACATGGCTCAGCAATAAGATAGCCAATCCTAGTACCCAAGCAGAGATTTTATTTAGCTTCTGACGTCTCATAGTTAACTCGCTTACCCGAAGTAACGATTTAAGTCCATTTAACGGGAGTTATTAAGCTCTTTTGAGCTGTTTAGTAAATTTATGAAAATCAAGCAGCTGCATAGGCGAGTATAGTAGCTATAAGTGGTGAACAAAAAACTCAAACGATGAATTTGGTACTATAGTGCTAGAAGTTTTTGATGCTATTTTTTCTAAGATACTGATATTAAATATGGCCAATGAAGAGTAACAAGCAGAGATATCGCAATGGATATAGAAGGGGGACAGCTAAAGTACTGTTAACAAGAGATTGGTATGTTTGTTAAGGCTTAAGTTAGTTTCAAGAAATTATTGAGCCAATAAATAAAGTCCATTGGTTTGCACAAGAGAAAACCACACGGATGTTCTCTTGTACAAAGCAACAAAGGTTATTTTCGGGCAAGCTTATGGTGAGCACGAGAAAAGTGATCGGCACAAAATGCGCCCACGATCGAGAGTTCGCCAGCCAGACAAAGCGCAGCTGCGACTTCGGCTAACGCTTTCGCATTGCCGTTGCCGTGCAAACCCAAAATATCCAAACATGCTTTTTGTGTTGGAAGGCCAGTACCACCACCAACCGTCCCCACCATGATGTTTGGCAAGGTCACGCACGCGTACAAGTTGCCTTGAGCGTCCACATCCATACGAGTGATTCCAATGGCAGACTCTGCAACGCAAGCGGCATCTTGACCACAAGCAATGTACAGCGCGGCAAGCGCGTTTGCGTAATGCGCGTTGACGCCAATTGTCCCGCTAAGTAAACCGCCCACTGTAGTCATTTTGCCAAATTGAACCATAGACTCCGGCGTCGTATGCAGATATTTTTCCACCAACTCAGCAGGAATGGTCACTTCGGCGGATACTTTCTTACCGCGTACCGAGCGCAGTGTGTGCGCGTTTGGTTTTTTGTCGCCTGATAAGTTGCCATCCAAGAATGCTTGAGTTGGTTTGATTGGGCTGGTCGCCAAAATATGATGGAACACTTCGTTTGTTGCGATGGTCACCATGTTTTGTCCGGAAGCGTCACCAGTCACGTATTCAAAGACCAAATAAACGTGGTTTCCTTCGATATTTACATTGATGTCTTTGAGTTTGCCATGTGAGGTGGTGGATTCCGCAATTTGACGAAATGCGTCAAACTGGGTCACAACCCAACTGACGAACTGGCCAGCGTCGGCAAGGTTATTAAAGGCGAACACTGGCGTTCGGCTCACCCCTTCACTCAGCAACAATGCGCTCGCGCCACCAGCGGCGGTAATAAGATTTGCGCCACGGTTGTAGGAAGCGACTAACGCGGCTTCTGTCGTTGCGAGCGGAACCAAAAAGTCATCGTTCGCATACAAGCCGTTGACGCGCAAAGGGCCTGCAATGCCGACCGGCACATTAACAGTACCAATGAAGTGCTCGATGTTGTTGGAGTAAGCATCGCAATGTGACTGCGTGAAAGGATCAAGGAGATGATCTTTATTGGTCACGTGTTCCAATACTTGCCAACGGCGCGCCAAATGCTTATCCGACAGGCCAGGGCTTAAGCAGAGACGTTTCTCTGGCTTGTGAAACTTCGGTTCTAATGCCGATTGAATCTTACTGCTGGTTTCGATATCGGAAAGGGCGGAGCTTTGAACAGGGTTATCTTGGTTTAACTTCGGCATACAAACGTTAACTGAAAAATCGAACCAGAGATTGTAGTGATTGAGGCTTTGATTACAACGTTGATTATACGTTTTGCAACAAATACCACTGTGCAAGCGCCTTTATTATCCAAGTGATTTGATATTGGAGCGACGAATTTACCGGACATAAATGGGTTTTGACAATGAATGTTGCAGTAAATGGCAGATCCGGGAGGTTATGCCTCTTAGAGAAACTGGCCTGTAGGTGTTTGGATTCGACAAGGTGTAAGCATGAGTGCCTTAAAAGCGGAATGGTTCAATCTATGAAAGGAATAAATTGTCTAACCCAGTCCCTTGGGTCAGACGTTAGTTTGAATCAGTTATTCAAAAACTAGTTGAAGGCGCGAGCCACACGTCCCGCACTTTGAATACGGTAATGACCAACGTAAGCAGGAACAAATACAGATTGTCCTTTCGAGGCAGTTAACGTCTCACCGTTATCACTGATGAGTGTCAGGTCGGCATCAATCGCCATCAAAATCTCTGCGCTATTGGCATCAACCACTTCATTGTTCGGTTGGTTAAGAATGCTGAAACTAAAGTCTGCCACTGGAACGGGGTAAAGGCTCTGGCAACCATTGGCATTGGGTTTTAGGACAAGGCTGTGAAACGGCTTAGGCACAAAGTCTGTGCATTTAACCAGTTCTTCAACATCCATATGTTTCTGCGTGAGTCCTGCACGCAAAACGTTATCTGAGTTCGCCATGATCTCTAATCCCGTACCTTTAATGTAAGCGTGTGGCGTTCTTGCGCTCAGGAACATGGCTTCGCCAGGTTGCAGCGTGATGACATTCAACAGTAATGGCGCAAACAAGCCGACATCGCCAGGGTATTGAGTGGATAGATCCAAGATGAGCTGGAAAACGTCGCTGTCAGTGCCTTGTTCCGATTGACGTGAAGCGTGGGCAAGAAGTTGTTTCAGTGCTCGCTCTTTTGTTTCTCCTTCTATGGTCAGAATGTGCACAAAGAAATCGCGTAAACCTTGTGAGTTGGCTTCGTGTTTGAATGCATCTAGTGGCGCGCGTAGCTCATCGATATCGCAAAGGCTAAATGCCTCAATAATCTCGGAATACGAGCGAAAACCGTTCATGGCTTGGTAACTTGTTAGCGCGTACACCAACTCAGGTTTGTGGTTCGGATCCTTGTAGTTACGATGGCTCGCGTTTAGTGGGATCCCAGCACTTTGCTCTTTTTCGAAACCTATTTCGGCATCTTGTTTGCTTGGGTGAACTTGAATCGACAGTGCGTGTTCGGCCGCTAAGATCTTAAACAGAAAGGGCAGGTCGCCAAATTTCGCTGCGGTTTCTGCTGATAAATAAGCGGGTTGGTTTTGTTTGATCAGTTCAGACAAAGGCAGCGTGTTTTGCTCAACCTGAACTTCAGAGCAGCCGTTTGGGTGAGTACCCATCCATACTTCTGCTTGAGGCTCATTCGTTTCGTTAGAAAAGCCAAACAAATCGTGAATAGAAGAGGTGCTTCCCCAAGCGTAGTTTTGGATTTTGTTGTTCATTTGAAAGAAGCTATGCGATGAAATAGTGTTCAAATTCATGAATTTTTCCCATAGTTAACCCTCCGAACTGAATCGGAAGAAAAATTGAGCAGAGATACGTTAAATAAGGAGGGCGAGCGCGGTTAGGTCACTCGCCAATTTGCCCTAAGGGCGATAAGTCGATTTACAACCGAGGCTTTGGTTCGAGTGGTTTTCGTGATGGCTGCGCTTGCAAAAATGGCAGCAACAAAAGGCCAATGACGGCTGCACAAACTGAAATGGTGATGAAGAAACCTGTCCAATGATATTCTTCAAGAATTAATGCCAGTGGATAGCCAGACAATGCTGCGCCCATGTAGGCGAACAAGCCCACGAATCCTGTTGCCGCGCCGGCAGAATCTTTGTGAGAGCACTCCGCCGCCGCCATACCGATCAGCATTTGTGGTCCAAAGACAAAGAAGCCGATGGAGAACAATCCCGCTGCTTGGAATGCAAAGTTGGTCAGAGGCATTAGCCAAAGCGCAGAGACAGATAAGAAAATCCCAATCGCGAACAGCAAGTTCATTGGTCCACGGTTACCGCCAAAGATTTTGTCTGAGCCCCAGCCCGCAACCAATGAACCAACAAAACCGCCGATTTCAAACATAGACAGAGCAGCGTTGGCATTAATCAGGCTATAGTGATGCTGCTCGGTCAAGTACAGGTTTCCCCAGTCATTGATTGCGGTTCGGACGATGTAAACCAACACATAACTGAACGCGAGCAGCCAGATGTATTTGTTGTTAAATACGTACGATTTCAGAATTTCTCGGTAGGTGAGGCCACGTCCGTAATTTTCCTGCGCAAGTTCTAGTGCGTCGTTGCGCCATTGGCCGACACTTGGTAAACCCATTGTTGTGGGTTTGTCGCGCAATCGCCAACAAACGAATAGACCGAGTAATACGCCGATGATGCCGGGTAGAATAAAGCCTTCACGCCAGCTGTAGTGCAACGTTAAATAGCCCACCAAAATAGGGATCAGCGCGCCACCAACGTTGTGTGCGGTGTTCCAAATGGCCCATAAGAAGCCACGCTCGGAGCGTGAATACCAAGTGGTTAACAGCTTGGAGCATGAAGGCCAGCCCCAGCCTTGGAACCAGGCGTTTAAGATCCACAGAGTAATGAAAGCCGCGAGTGAGCTAGAAAAACCGAACGCGATATTGACCAGACCTGTCGCAATCAATCCTAATCCCATGAAATAACGAGGGTTAGAGCGATCCGAAATCGTGCCAGAAATAAACTTCGAACAGCCGTAAGTAATGTAGAAAAGTGTACCGATAAGACCCAAATCGCCTTTATCTAAGCCAAGATCGGTAATCATCGCTGGTGCGGCGTAGTTAAAGGTCTTACGGGTAAAGTAGAAACCTGCGTAGCCGATGTACATCCCCAACATAATGTGCAAACGCCAATGGTGGTAACGCTGGTCGATTTGCTCGTTGCTCAGGCTCGGTTGAGTAAATTTAGGTGAACGTAAAAATCCAAACATCTTGAGTTACACCTTAGGTAAAGTAATGCTGATTTGTGTGCCGATCACTTGATCGCTGGTGGAGTAGATAACCATTTTTCCACCTAACGCGTGCACACGTTCTTGCATGCCGCGAACGCCCATGCCTTTCATGCTGTCCTGAACTTTGAATCCGACACCATCATCGTGAATCATCAGTGACACCGCAGCTTCTCCAATTGTCAGTTCAATATTGATCAACTGCGCTTCTGCGTACTTGGCAGCGTTATTTAATGACTCTTGGCATAAACGGAATAGGGTTACTTTGAGTGTGTCACTCAGGCTGGTGTAATCGCCTTGCCAGTTCAGTTGAACAGTTGTTCCGTGATTGGCGAATTCCATCTCTCGCGTCAGTTGCTCGACGGATTCTTTTAAGTCCAAATCATCCAGCATTTTTGGTCTTAGCTTGCTTAACAGTCGCTTAGTGGTGTCGTACACGTTGAGGGAAAGTCCTTCAATCATGTCTGCGCAACCTACGCGTGTTTCTGTGTTATTTACCCGCTTAATGATGTTGGCTTGTGTGCGGATCGCCGTGATGTTCTGTCCAATTTCGTCATGTAGCTCGCGCGCAATATCGCGTCTTACCGATTCTTCCGCTTTGATAAGCTGGCGAGACAAATTCTGATTGCGTGCAAGTTCGCCGCGCAGTTTGTGATTGAGGTCTTTTTGTTTCTGAACCCCTAAGCCGAGCATAATGCCGGTGATGGTTTGCGCCGAGAGAGATAATAACAAATCGGTGATTTCTAGATTTGATACGCCGCTGCGAGCCGCAATCAGCGCAATGCTGTTGAGCATGGTGGCGAGTAGGGCTCCTTGCCAGCCGTAACGAAGTGCCAGCACGATGATTGGGATAGCCATACAAAATGGCGCAAATCGTTTTAACTCTTCAGGCAAACTCGTTTGCACTAGAATGCTGCCGATAAGAAGTACGGCGTAAAACACAATGTGGCGAATGCTGAACACCACAGTGTTGTTCAAAAGATGCGACGTCAGAGGCGACCATCGGCTTTGAAATAGGTAGTTCCACAGTAGGTAGCACATAGGAACCAGCATCAGCCCACCAGAAATACTGGCTAACCACACCATGTAAACAGAAGGCACGTGAAAGCCGACCGCCATTACGTTGATGAAGGCGGTAATGATGATCACAACGCCCATGACGGCTAAGTGGCGGTTTTGGTCACCGTAGTAGTATTTTTTCGCAATCAGTGTGACAGGGATGCTGGCAACACTGGCGATCAGCACTGTGAGCCATTGAGGTTGCTCTAATAGGGTCGCAAGTGCAATCGTCAGCGCCCATTCTGATACGTAGATTGTTGGCCAGTACGCGGTGCGAGTGTGCAGCGCAATCCCCAATCGTAAGGCGAATGGGAAAAGCAGAATGGCGAGCTCTGGATCGTTGACAAAGTAGTAGGCGATCACCCACAAACAGAACCAAGCACAGGCCATAACAAACAGACCACAAATCGTTGTGACAGAATAGGCTCGCATTAAAAGGACTCTTGAGAAAATAGTTTGGCGAGCTCAACGTTGTTTTTCACGCCGAGTTTGTCGATGGCATTCGCACGATGCACATGCACGGTCTTGTGGCTCAAGCCAAGCTCTGCCGCGACAGACTTCACATCCAACCCATTGGCAAGTAGCTGACATACCTCGTTTTCACGTTTTGTCAGTTGGCATAGAGAGGTGGTGTTGTCGCTAGGCGTTGCAAGTTTAAGTGCAATATCTGATGTGAGGTAACAGCCGCCAGAAGCACTGGTTCTCACGGCTTGAATAAGTTCGTCTGGGCTACAGCGTTTACTAAGATAGCCTTTTGCACCTAGCTTTAGTGATTTTTCCACCATCGCAGGGGAGTCATGCACGCTAAGCATCACGCAGGCAATGCCAGTTGGTATTTCGCTGAGAAAGTTTAAGCCGCTTTCATCTGGCATGGAGATATCTAGGATGACGACGTGTGGGTGTACCGCAGGCAACCCTTTTCGCGCTTCGGCGACAGAGCCGAATTCACCAACAACGGTAATATCACTTTCTAAATTTAATAATTGTACGAAACCCGAACGCACGATGACGTGATCATCAACTAGAGCAACATGAATCATTATTACAACCAAATAGAGCAGACGACTAACAACAATAAGCTCCAACGCGAGCCAATAGAAAAACCTTTAATGATACTGAATTGATCAACTCATTTTAATGATCTTGCGCGCTTTACCGAAGTAAAGCGCGCAGAGAAGTTAGGCTTGGTTTTGTGCAAGTTGAAGCTTCTTCGCGTGTCGAATCTTCCTCTCTTCCGCGATAGCGACGAAAGCAAGCAAAACAATACAAATCATGGCGGAGGTATCTAGAGCTGCGAAGGTACCTTTCCAACCTGTTAGACCGAAGATTGGTGTACCGTCTGCAATCATACCGAGACCAAGTTTCGCGAAGCTGTCACCGATTAGGTAAGCGAATGTACCTTTTACGCCGTCAGCCACACTGATTGCTTTTTTAGGGACAAAACCAACCGCGGCAACACCGATAAGAAGTTGCGGACCAAACACCAAGAAGCCCAATACAAATAGAGAGGCTAAGTACATGAACTCGCTAGTGGCGTGTTGGTAGAACTCAAGCGATACGATGATCAAACCAAGAGACACACAAGCAACCAATGCGCGGCGACCGTTTGCTAAGTCAGATAAGTAACCCCACATCAAAGTACCCACAAGCGCACCGACTTCGAATAGAGTAAAGCCAGAGATTGCCGTTTCTTTTGACAGACCAAGTTCTTGGTACGCGTATACCGTTGACCATTGGTCGATACCAATACGCACGATGTAAAGGAAGATGTTGGCAAAGCAAAGTAGCCAGATAACTTTGTTTTTAAGAACGTATTCAACAAAGATTTCTTTTTTGGTCATCTGGTTTTCTTCAGCGGCGGTGTCTTCTTCACTCACTGCTTCATCGAAAAGTTCTTCTACTTTACCTAGACCGTAAGCTTCTGGTGAGTCGCTACCAAAGCGCATACCGATAAAGCCAACGATGATCGCGATGATAGAAGGGAACACGAACATGCCGATTACGTGGCCGTCGAATAGGTAGTTGGCACCGAAAAGAGCAACACCCGCTGCGCCCGCACCACCAACGTTGTGTGACATGTTCCACAAGCCTAGGTAAGAGCCGCGTTTGTTACGAGGTGTCCATTTTGTAATGGTTGAGTAACTAGAAGGGCCACCAGTACTTTGGAAGAAACCACTCAGAGCGTAGAAAGCCACCATCAAGAACAGGCTTGCACTACCGCCGCCCATGCTGAAGCTGAAACCAAGCATTGCAAGACCAGAAAGGATCAGCATAAAAGGGAGGAATTGCTTGGTGTTCTTACCGTCAGCGTAGTAAGAGACAACGGTTTTACCGATGCCGTATGTGATGGAGAAGCCAAGGCCAATAAGACCTAGGTCTGTCATGCTCAAACCGTAAGTTGAGATCATGTCGTTTTGCGCGACATTGAAGTTCTTACGAATCAAGTACATGGTTAGGTAGCCGATAAATACGACCAAGTAAGATTGGATGAACGGTTTAAACCACATCTTTCTTCTAACTTCGACAGGAAGATCGAGGGTCGGCTTCCGCACCTGTTCGAGGAATTTTAACATGATGAACTCTCTTGTAATTGTTTTAGAAACACAACGGCGACCGTTATGCGCTCTTGTTACCTTTGACTGAGCGGAATTCTAGAGAGTGGTTTTGTGAGGCACATGAGATGGTTGCCTAGATCGGCTAGGAAAAATTCCTAGAAATGCCTAGGAAGGCGGAAAAGCGTGAAAAGAGTCACACAAAATCCTTACTAATTTATGGGTTTTTGACAGGGTTCTTATCGGATTGGAAAGCGTTCAAATGCAAGCAGGTTAATATATGCAAGCTTAGTGCTGACAAGGGGGGAGCACGTTTGGTTGGAGAGAATAGTGTCTTGTCGCTAAGTATCAATTGGGAACGAGAAGCAAACAACAGAGACCCAGAGGTCTCTGTTAGAAATATTAGGAATTCGGCTAGGTTGACGTGTTAAGGCGCAGGGCTGTATAGACGCGGCGAGCCGTGTTTTGGTAAGTGAATTAGGTTCAAATGGTTTCTTCTTGCCCATTCGACAGTTAACGCTGTAGGTGCAGATAAGCAAACCAGAGTGGGGATACGCGCGCGAACGGCTTTGTGGATCAACTCTAAGCTGCAACGGCTTGTCATGATTGCGAAGCCACTTTGAGGTTCGATGTGATTGTTGGCCAATGCGCCAATCAACTTATCTAGCGCGTTGTGACGGCCGATGTCCTCTCGGCACAACTTGATGTTGCCTTGTAAATCTGAAAATAAAGCGGCGTGTAGCGCGCCAGATTCACGTGCGGCTTCTTGATGCAGTGCGACTTTGTCTCGCAGCCCTTCGAATACATCGGAGCGCGGAGGAAGAGACGGTGTTAGCGGTGCTAAATCAGGCAAAGCTTGTTCCAGAGCCTCGACGCCACAAATGCCGCATCCGGTTGTGCCTGCAAGATTCCGACGTTGTGTTTTTAGCGCCCAGAAAGCGCGGTTGCTGATTTCTACTTCCGCATAATGAGATTCGTGATCGCCACCAATTTCAATGTCTTTGATCTCTTTGAAGTCGTGGACGATGCCTGTGCTTAGGCTAAATCCTTTCACGAAGTCTTCCAGATGGCCTGGCGTCACCATCATGACCGCTTGGCTAATGCCGTTGTAGCTGATAGCTAAGGCGGATTCACTCGCCAGCGACATTTGTTGCACTGGGCGGCCATCAATCAATTCTCGGTAATTGAACGCACTTGGTTGAGGTGGTGCTTGATTGAAATCGGACAGTTCAAAATAAGATTGAGTAGTACATCTCATGAAATCACCTCATAAGCCGTTATGTATGCCAAAAATTGACGTGTGGATTCTTGTTATCGATTAAATATGTTTTTTGCTTCTGCGAAGCACTGATCGGTTAGCGCGGAGAAGGGTTCTTGTTTTCGCTTTAACAAACCTAGCGGGGCGTGAACGGCGGCTTCTTCGATAGGGATAATGCGAAGCGTATCGTTCAACTCTTCCAATCCACAGTTCAGCGGCATAATGGCGCAACAAAGGCCACTGGTTACTGCTTGGATCAAGTGAAAGGTGGAGTTACTTTCAATGACGGTTTGCGGAACCAGCCCTTTACTCACAAAGCTAAGATCAATTGAGTGGCGATAGTGCATGCCCTTCGAAAGCAGCCCTAGCGGAATGTTATTGAGTGACTCCCACAACACTTCAGATTCGGCAAAATCAAAATGACGCTCATCGAATAAAACGCCAAGTTTGGTTGAATCTAGTTCGATAACATCGAAGTAAGCGGTGTTGACTTGATCGACATAACACATCCCCAAATCAAGTTGATTGCGATTGAGTTGGTCTATGATCTGTTCGGTCGTCATGGAGAGTATTTGAAAGCGTAACTCAGGGAACTGGTGAGCTAATGGTTTGAGCAATTCCATCGGGTTTTGGCTGGCGAGTGGCACCATTCCAAGCCGAAGAGAGCCGACCAACTGACCACGGCAGTTAGCAGCCTCGGCTTGCAATCCATCATGAGCGGCTAAGACGGTTTTTGCCCAAGCTAAAATGCGTTCTCCGGCTTCAGTAAACCCTTCAAATCGTTGACTTCTTTGGATTAATTCGAGGTCGAGTTCTTCCTCTAAGCTTCGGATTCTCATGGACAAGGTAGGCTGCGTAATGTGGCACAATGCGGCGGCTTGACCAAAGTGTTTGGTCTGTTCAAGTGCGATGAGATATTTAAGTTGTTTGATATCCATAATGGCTTGTTAACCTTGCGTTGTGAGTCACATGTACGGGGGGAACTCCCTAAAAAGGGCACGGCACTACCGTACTTTTTAAGCGCTGGAGCGTTTTAACTGGGAAATGGAAAACCAAAACCAAGTCAAGAATAAAACCACACTCAAAATTGATCTGAATCAAGGCTATTCCTGATATTAATTAGGGTCAAATTTAAAGTATCTATAGTGTGATAGATATTATCTATTATCAAGAGTACCGATTTTATTGAGCTCGTTAAGCGAACTAGGTGGAATCGGATGGGAAAACGATTAACCTCATAAATTGTATTGATTAAAAATGTTATGACCGTCAGTGGAAAAATTCGTCATAGATTTTGTTTATCACTCGGTCAGGATTATCAATTGGACGCATATTGAATAACGACTTAATCTTTGATTTAGATCAAGACGCAACAATGCGAATTGAATCTACCAGTCTTAGAAACAGTAGGCGGGTATCCGATATCAAGAATCTAGATAAGTAAACGCTCGGACAAGCGAGAGCATGTTGAGTGGTTACTTATTTGGATTAAAAAATACATGGATTAGAAACTAAGCCCTTCAATACTTCCGCATTATCTCAATAAATAACGCGCTTGTTTTCACGGGCACCCTGCTTGCTGGTATATCTGCGAGGAGTAAAGTCGTGAGCCAAAAAGAACAAATAAAAACATACAAAGGTCCAGCTGGTGGTTGGGGTGCACTGAAAGCCGTAACCAGAAGTTGGTGGGGCAGTGAAAATGCAGTTAAAAACATTCGCACTATGCTCAAAACCAACCAAAATGGCGGTTTCGACTGCCCGGGATGTGCATGGGGTGAGTCGCCAGATAGTGGTAAAGTCAATTTCTGTGAGAATGGCGCGAAAGCGGTAAACTGGGAGGCGACTAATCGTCTGGTTGATCCTGAGTTTTTTTCCAATCACAGCGTTTCTTCTCTCTCAACTCAAACCGATTACTGGTTGGAATACCAAGGCCGTATCACGCACCCAATGCGATACGATGCTGAATCCGATCACTATGTGCCAGTCTCTTGGGATGAGGCTTTTGCACTTGTCGCGAAACATCTCAATCAATTGGATTCACCACACCAAGCTGAGTTTTATACCTCTGGTCGTGCAAGCAACGAAGCGGCGTTTTTGTATCAGCTATTTGTGCGCGCATTCGGTACCAATAACTTTCCAGATTGTTCCAACATGTGCCACGAAGCCAGTGCTATCGGGATGAAAGACACCATTGGCGTTGGTAAAGGCACAGTGATCTTTGATGATTTTGAAGAAGCTGATGCGATTTTCGTGATTGGTCAAAACCCGGGTACGAACCACCCACGAATGCTTGAACCTCTGCGCGAAGCGGTGAAACGTGGTGCACAGGTTATCTGTCTAAACCCGCTGAAAGAGCGCGGATTAGAGCGTTTCCAAAACCCACAAATGCCGATTGAGATGTTGAGTAATGGCTCAGAGCCTACAAACACGGCGTACCTGCGTCCTGCTTTGGGCGGAGACATGGCAGTATTTCGTGGCATCGCGAAATTCTTGTTGCAATGGGAACGCGAGGCATTGCAAAACGGTGGAAAAGCGGTATTTGATCGTGAATTCATCAAGCAACACACAACAGGTATTGATGAGTATTTGGCTGAAGTGGACGCAACCTCTTGGGAACACATCGCGGAACAATCGGGTCTTGATTTAAGTGAAATCGAGATGGTGGCGAGCATGTATCGACGTGCAGAACGTGTGATCATGTGTTGGGCGATGGGGTTGACTCAGCATCGTCACTCTGTGCCAACCATTAAAGAAGTCGCAAACGTGCAAATGTTACGAGGTAACGTTGGTAAGCCGGGCGCGGGTCTTTCACCAGTGCGTGGTCACAGTAACGTTCAGGGCGACCGTACGATGGGCATTGATGAAAAACCTTCAGATCTGTTGTTGGATCGCATTGAAAGTCGATTTAACTTTGACGTCCCGCGTGGTGAAGGCCACAACACTGTGCAAGCCATTAAAGCGATGGAAGAAGGGCAAGCGAAAGTATTTATCGGTTTGGGCGGTAACTTTGCACAAGCAACGCCAGACACAGAACGTACGCACAACGCGATGCGAAACTGTAATTTAACCGTACACATTTCGACGAAGTTAAATCGTTCTCACCTTGTCACAGGTAAAGATGCGCTTATTCTTCCATGCTTAGGCCGTACTGAGATTGATCAGCAAGCGACTGGCCCACAAGGCGTGACGGTTGAAGATACCTTCAGCATGGTACATATCTCATTTGGTCAGCTAAAACCGCGTTCGGAGCATTTGCGTTCAGAACCAGTGATTATTGCCGGTATTGCCAATGCTACACTCGGGGCAAAACCAATTGATTGGTTGTGGGCGATTGAAGATTACGACCGTATTCGCGATTTGATTGCCGACACGATTCCGGGCTTTACCGACTTTAACCATAAGCTTAAACACCCGGGTGGATTCCACTTGGTAAACCCAGCTGCCGAGCGTCGATGGAATACACCAAGCGGCAAAGCACAGTTCAGCTCTAGCGAGTTGCCGAAGCAGTTGATCAGCGAAGCGATACTCGAAAAAGGCCAAAAGCCAGATTTGATTTTGCAAACCATGCGCTCACACGACCAATACAATACGACACTTTACGGCTTAAATGATCGTTATCGTGGTGTATTTGGCATGCGCGAAGTGCTGTTCATCAATGAAGCGGATATTCGTAAACTCGGTTTTGAACCGGGCGACAAAGTGGACATGGTATCATTATGGGAAGATGGCGTAGAGCGTCGTGTAAGCGGATTTACGCTTGTTGCCTATGATGTGCCAGCAGGTCAGGCGGCGGCTTACTATCCAGAAACAAACCCATTAGTTCCTTTGGACAGTTATGGGGATAGAACGTTTACGCCAACCTCTAAGTTTATTGCGATAAAATTGGAAAAATCGACATCCGATAAGATCGCTTTGGTGGAAGCGGAATAGTGACCAAACCGGCACAACGACATTTCCGATAAGCAAACGGCTGATATTAATTATCAGCCGTTTTTAATTGCGCTCAGTCTGCATTTAGTGCGCATAGCTTGTGTATAATGTTAATGACATTATGCTGCTCGATAATAGACGGATAAGGCCGATTTGAATCTAATTTCAAGTAGTGAAACTAATAAGAAGATGCTTATGACCTTGAAAAATATAATTAAATTAACAATCAGTCACTTAGTGGCAGTTTCTATTGGCATTGCGATAGGTATCTATACTTTACCGATCCTTATTGCACCACCTGCGCCGACCGATGAACAAGTTGCTAAGAGCAAGCAAGGTGCAGAATACAGCGCAGTGTTTAAGAGGGAACTCAAAGGTAGCGATGCTTTTCATTGGGGAGAGGGAGAGATTCATTTGAGTTCTGAAGTCATTACGTTGGTAGGAAAACTCGCTCCCGGACCAGACTATAAACTCTATCTATCTCCTAAGTTTGTCGAAACGGAACAAGAGTTTAATGACCTTAAATCTGAAATGAGCTTAATTGGTGATGTAAAAACGTTCGATAACTTCGTTGTTGAGGTTCCTCAAAGCACTTCAATTTCTGAATACAATACGGTTGTTGTATGGTGCGAGACATTCGGTGAGTTCATTACTTCGGCAAAGTATCAATAAACCTTAGCAGTAGAGTGAAAGGCTTTTCTTTTCACTTTACGCTAGGATGTTGTTTCGCATAATTAAGAGGCAAAGACTCTTAAACATTCTAAATTTAAGAGCCTTTGTTTAGAGTTATTGACAGAACCATTCGACTTGTAAGTCGTTTTCACCTTTCAGGCTACGTTCTGGAAAAACAAGATTTCGAACTATTTAGAGTTATTCTCTGTTTGGCTTGTTTCGTTCGATGACGCTAATCGCAATGGCTAAAAATAGAATATCTTTTACTAAAAAGAAGTTTGTCACCAAAACCCCATCAGACACTTTCCATGTATTCGGTGTCGTAATTAGAAAGCTGAGTGTCGCAAGAAAAATAATTGCGGCGGCTATGCCAGAAAAATAAGCGACTCGTGTGTTTTTAAGGCCAACGATTAATCCAATAGCGACAATGATTTCTGTTGCGCCAATGATGTTTGATACGGCTTGAACTGACATCACATCATACAACCAACTCATCAGAAAATGATTTTCAACGAGCGGTTGTATAAGCTTGGCCTCTGTAGGTGTGAATTTATAAATACCAATCCATATTAGAACTAAAGAAACGCCGAAAACTCCGATAAGATATCCAATTGAGTCACATTGATGATGGCTTTTTACGTTTTGCATAATTAACTACATTCTCCTGTTTGTTAGCGCTTCCAACAAGACCTATAAGGTTGGTAGAAAATTTCATAGGTTTTTTTTGCTCAAACAACAGATATTAAAAATCACGTGATACAGAATTACGTGTTTGATAGAACTTAAGGATATTTCGTGGAAGTTAAAATTTTTCAGGTTGACTCGTTTACATCAGAGGTTTTCAAAGGCAATCCCGCGGGCGTTTGTATCACAGAGTCAAGCCTTGATGAGGAAACGATGTTGGCCATCGCGGCCGAGATGTCGTTATCTGAAACGGCATTTCTGTCACTCAGTACAATGCAACTTCGTTGGTTTACACCGAGGACGGAAGTTGCTTTGTGTGGACACGGCACACTTGCAACGGCGCACGTTCTGAAAGAGCAGGGGTTATATAATACTGGAGATACGATTGAGTTCGTTACGCTATCTGGGGTTTTAACTGCACAACTCGATCATGAAGAAATTCATTTGGTGTTTCCTGCGCCAACTTTAGATATGAGAGCGAGTATTAACAAAGACTTACTTCATGGCTTGGGGCTAGATGCCGCCAATGTAGTCGCCTACGGTCAGTTTGATAATAAGCAGTTGATCGTCATTAATGATGAATTTGTGCTTGAACAGCTCGACCCTGATTTTGGTGCGCTGCTTAAACAAAAGGGCCGTGGCGTCGTCATCACTGCTCAATCAAGTACTGACGCCGATTTTGTCTCTCGATACTTCGCGCCTTGGGTAGGTGTTAATGAGGACCCAGTTACAGGCTCTGCACATTGCGCTTTATGTGTTTACTGGGCTAAAGAGCTCAACAAAAAGCAACTGAAAGGCTTCCAAGCCTCCGAGAGAAGTGGGGTCGTCCATACAGAGTTGTTAAGCACTGAGCACGTTAAGCTTTCTGGAAATGCAGTAACGATATTGCGAGGATATATGAGAATCGCGTAGCGGTCCTTGTGGGAATGATTTTATTTTCGTGTTACCCAATGCTCAATAGTGAGGACGCTTGAATGCTACTTATTTAAGTGGCTGATTTTTTTGTAAAAACACCCCTGGCACGGTGGTGTATAACGATTGGAGAGTTATATGAAAACTATCGGTCTTCTAGGTGGTATGAGCTGGGAGTCGACGCTTAGTTATTACAAATTGATCAACGAAGGAGTCAAAGAGACGTTAGGCGGCTTAAATTCCGCAAAAATTTGTATGTATAGCGTGAATTTTTCGGAGATAGAGAAACTTCAACATCAAGGTAAATGGGAAGAAACGGCAAGCATTCTATCTGATGCTGCATCTTCAATAGAAAAAGGGGGCGCTGACTTCATTCTTATTTGTACTAACACAATGCACAAAGTTGCGCCTCAAATTGAAGCCAGTATTAATATCCCCATACTACATATCGCAGACGCGACTGCTGAGTTACTTCGTGAGAAAGGGGTTCAAAAGGTCGGACTCCTTGGTACTCAATTCACAATGGAGCAAGACTTTTATAAAGGAAGGCTTTCCGACCGTTATGGGCTTGATGTCGTCATTCCCGATCAAGACGACCGCTCTAAAGTACATAACATTATTTATAAAGAGTTATGCCAAGGTGAAATCAAAGAGGAGTCAAGGACGATATACTTGCAAATTATTGAAAAACTAAAAGAGCACGGAGCTGAAGCTGTGATTCTCGGGTGCACTGAAATTGCCTTACTTGTAAACCAAAGTCACACCGAGGTTACACTACTTGATACCACTTCTATCCATGCTCAAGCAGCAGTCCGTTTGGCAATTGAAGGTGAATGATCTACGCTTTCTTTCCTGCAAAAAAAGAGAAAACCAAGCACGTGGTTTTCTCTTTTTTATTATCAAGTTATAAGCGAGCAAATTTGAGAGTTCTGTATCCACCAATCAAGTTGCGGGCTTTGTAACCATTGTTGACCAGCTGACGGTATGCTACGTTACCGCGTAACCCAACTTGACAGTAAATCACGATCTCTTTGTCTTTAGGAAGTTCGTGCATGCGACGACGTAGTTGATCGACAGGAATATTAATTGCACCTTCAAGATAACCAACGGACTCCAATTCACCAGGATTACGAACATCAAGTAACAGTTGGTCTTCTGTCAGTGAATCCATTTCATCATAATGAATCGCGGTCGCATCGCCTTTGATGATGTTATTTGCCACAAACGCCGCTTGGTTAATTACATCTTTAGCAGAGCCATAAGGTGGCGCGTAAGTTAGCTCGAGGTGTTGCAGTTGCTCTACCGTCATACCAGCACGCTGAGCAACTGCCATTACGTCGATACGTTTATCAACACCGTCTTTACCTACTGCTTGCGCACCTAATATTTTACCTGTTACTGGATCAAACAGCATTTTGAATGACACGGTTTCTGCACCTGGGTAGTAACTCGCGTGACTTGCTGTATGCACATACACTTTTTCATAAGCGATGTTTTCACGTTTCAGCTGTTTCTCGTTTTTACCAGTAGAAGCGACGGCTAAATCAAAAATCTTACAGATCGCCGTGCCTTGCGTACTTTGGTAAGTTTCTTGGCGGCCAAGCATGTTGTCTGCTGCCATTCGGCCTTGGCGGTTTGCCGGGCCCGCAAGTGGCACTAGAGTTTGCTCGCCAGTCACAAAGTCTTTCTCTTCTACCGCGTCGCCGACAGCGTAGATCGAAGGATCGCTGGTTTGCATGTATTCATTGATATAAATACCACCAAGAGCGCCGATTTCTAAGCCAGCTTCTTTTGCTAATTTGGTCTCGGGGCGAACACCAATTGCCATAATCAAAATATCGGTGGTGAGTCTTTCACCGCTGTTTAGTGTTAATTCCAATTCACCTTCTAGATGTTGGTGTTTTTCGCTCTCACCAGAGTCGATACTTGCCACGTGCTCGTTAGGTACGAATTTCACCGACTCAAGTGCGACGCCAAGTTTAAGGTCGATGCCTTTCTCACGAATTTCAGCATGTGCGAAGCCAGCCATTTCACGGTCAACGGGCGTCATCACTTGATCCGCCATTTCAACTAATGTGGTTTTTATGCCTAGCTGGTGGAAGGCTTCCATCATTTCCAAACCGATAAAACCACCACCAACGACCGTAGCGTGTTCAACTTTGTTGGTTTCGATCGTTTTAATGATGCGATCCATATCTGGAATATTGCGCAGCGAGTGTGTTAACGGGTTATCAATACCCGGAATAGGCGGCACAACTGGACCTGCGCCAGGGCTAAGTAGAAGAAAGTCGTAGCTCTCTTGGTATTCCGAGCCATCAAGCAAATTGTTAACCGTAACCGTTTTGTCTTGACGGTTAATAGAAACCACTTCGTTCATCACACGGACATCAACATTGAAACGCGCTAGAAAGCTTTCAGGCGTTTGAAGAAGCAGTTTGCTGCGCTCTTGGATATCGCCACCAATGTGATAGGGTAAGCCACAGTTTGCAAATGACACAAATGGACCGCGTTCAAACATAATGATTTCTGCGTCTTCACTAAGACGACGAGCGCGAGCTGCTGCAGATGCACCGCCAGCAACCCCACCAATAATCACGATTTTGCTCATGGATTTCTCCTGCTGAATGATCGAAAACGCCTACACCTTACTTAAATAAATTAGCTAAGTCTAATGTTATTTAATCTACATTAGCATTGACTTAATAATATTAATTAGTAATATCTAATAAAATGTAATGTAGTAATGAAGAGGCATAAGAATGGGCGACAGTATGCTACAAAGTGCGACCGAAGCGAGTGAGCTGCTTAAAATTATGGCTCATCCAGAGCGCCTAATCGTGATGTGTAAGCTGATTGAAGGCGAGAAAGGGGTCGGTGAACTTTTTGAAGGTTCATCATTAAGCCAATCTGCTTTTTCACAACATCTCACCGTATTGAGAAAGCACGACATCATTAAAGCTAGGAAGGTTTCTCAGCAGGTATTTTATTCAATTTCTGATGAAAGAGTTGGTCCGCTGGTTGAAGCGTTTAAGCAAGTTTTCTGTAAGTAATTAGTTTGGCGGTTGCTATGTTTGAAGTTCCTTGGATGTCGCTGTTGGGCGGCATAATAGTTGGCGTATCAGCGATAACACTGATGCTATTTACTGGCAAGACTGCTGGGATCAGTGGGATCTTAAACGGTGCCGTTGAGAACGCAGATCGCGTTTGGCGCATTGTTTTTTTAATTGCGATGGTATTAGGTGGCGTGTTTGCTGTTTATGTTCTTGGCGGGCATGTACCAGAACAGTACAGCGGTTCTGTTGTTTTAGTTATCGTTGCTGGCTTGTTAGTCGGTGTCGGTACGCGTATCGGCAATGGTTGTACTAGTGGTCATGGCATTTGTGGAATAGGGCGTTTCTCAATCCGTTCTGTGGTCGCGACGTGTACTTTTATGGCCACAGCCATGTTAACCGTCTTGCTAGTATCGTGAGGAATAGTGTCGTTATGAAAACTCACGTAATGAAAAGTATTAAGCAAATGTCCGTTGTTGCATTTTCTGGTGTGCTCTTTGGTATTGGTATGGTGGTCTCTGGTATGGCTGAACCGGCAAAAGTGATTGGCTTTCTCGATATTACTGGGGCATGGGATCCAAGCTTAGCCTTCGTAATGGGCGGAGCACTTGCGGTGTTCGTTCCAGCTTATCTTTTATTAATAAAGCCAAGAAGCGAATCTGTGTTTGGTGATGAGATTGTATGCCCAACTTCTAAAGCGATAGACAAAAAGTTAGTCGGTGGTGCTGTACTGTTTGGTATTGGTTGGGGCTTACTGGGTGTGTGTCCTGGTCCTGCGGTTGCCAGCCTTATTACTGGCAACACACAAGTTCTGCTCTTTATAGCGGCAATGTTGGTTGGGTCATTCACCGCTAAAAGAATGGTTCGTGGCTAAAGAGTTCTTCAACGCAAAAAAGAGTATCTCAACGTTAACAGAGAACTTAAACGCTAAAAAGTGAGTGTCGTAGAAACCGGGCAATGGTCACTCAGTTTATAGTCGAGTACATCTTGTGTTTTGAAAACGGTTTGAACACCAGACGACGCCTTTAAATCACCACTCGCAATGATGTGGTCTATCACCGAGCGGAATTGGTGGGTTTTATTCGGATTACGATTAGAGCGCACTTTACATTCTGCTTTAGTGTCTTTAGTCACTAGCTTTGCACTAGTATTGTCCGATATCACGTCCCACAACCAATCTCCTTGGTAACCCAAGTTGTGGTTAAAGTCGCCAAGCACGACATAATGTTGTTTGTTGTCCTCGCGCGCCTTTATCCACTTAGCTAGTGCCTGTCCTTGTTGTTTCACTATCTTACAATCGCGGTTATTACGATACGCGCCACTGCAACCCGCTTTCAGATGTACAGAGAGTAGGTGAGTCTCGTTTTCTTGGTTTGGATTTAAAACAAGGTAGCTCGCGAAGCGCAGCTTGCTGTTGCCTCGTGTGATAGAGAAGTCTGGCTTGTCTAATACGCTTACGCCATTGCGCACGGCAAAGCCTGTGTATTGGTTGGTGTCGTTAAACTGAAGGTGTCGGTTGGAGGCGTTTGAACGATCGGAAAGATAGATAGTGAAGTCATTGCCAACAGCTTTTTGCATTGCAGCGACGCTTTCGACTTCTTGAAAAGCAAGAATGTCGGCTTGTGTTTTATCCACATAGTGGGTCAGTTTTTCAAAATCTTGTGGTGTTCTCGACACTTTTCCACCATCTATAGATAACCATTCTATGTTCCAACTGGTTAGATTGATGGAGTTTTGAGCAAATGAAAGAGAACTAAAAAGTAATATTAACGTAACAAAAAGTGATCGCATTTTGGCCTGTTGCACTCCTATCTTTTAGCGTATTCCTTTCCATCCTTTATCCTACAAGACCTCCAAAAATAGCAAGTAGATTTAGTACCAATTTTGCAATTTTCATGGTTTTCTTCGCAACTGAGATCAACGCCAATAAGATCGATTTCTTCTTGTTCGCTAGCCAATCTTTATTGATCAAAATCAATGTTTTCGAGTGGTGCTTCTCGTTAAATACGCCACAATATATTGTGTTGCTAGAATAAAAAATAACCCCATATAGTGTGTTTGTGGATAACTCTGTGAGTATGCTCGGGTAAGGAGAACAAGGTGAAACCAATCGTAATCAAACGCGACGGATCAAGAGCTCCGTTCAACAGGGATCGTATCCAAGCAGCAGTTGAAGCAGCAGCGGAAAACAAAGATAAAGATGTCGCTATTTATGCTCTTAATGTGGCTCTTGCTGTCGAGTTACAGTTAAGAGAACACGATGAAGTTCACATCCATGAGATTCAAGACTTAGTCGAAAATGAACTCATGCAAGGTCCTTACAAAGCCCTAGCGCGTTCTTACATTGAATATCGCCACGATCGCGACATCGCTCGTGAGAAGCAAAGTGCACTAACTCGCGAAATCGAAGGTTTGATTGAAGAAAGTAATCTGGATCTAATCAACGAGAACGCGAACAAAGACGGCAAAGTAATTCCGACTCAACGTGACTTGTTGGCTGGTATCGTAGCGAAACACTATGCGAAGACGCACATTCTTCCTCGCGATGTGGTTCAAGCGCACGAAGTGGGTGACATTCACTACCACGATTTAGACTACGCACCGTTCTTCCCAATGTTTAACTGTATGCTTATCGATCTTAAAGGCATGCTGACGCATGGTTTTAAAATGGGTAACGCTGAGATTGATACGCCAAAATCAATTTCGACTGCAACAGCGGTAACAGCGCAAATCATTGCTCAAGTCGCGAGCCACATTTACGGCGGTACAACCATCAACCGTATTGATGAGGTTCTAGAACCGTACGTAATCACAAGCTACGAGAAACACCTAGAGATCGCAAAAGAGTGGAACATTGCTGAGCCAGAAGAGTTCGCAAAAGCACGCACTGAGAAAGAGTGTTACGACGCGTTCCAATCTCTAGAGTACGAGGTAAACACGCTACACACGGCGAACGGTCAAACACCATTCGTTACGTTTGGTTTTGGTCTTGGTACAAGCTGGGCATCACGCCTTATCCAGAAATCGATTCTGAAGAATCGTATTGCAGGTCTAGGCAAGAACCGTAAAACAGCGGTATTCCCTAAACTTGTATTCGGCATCAAAGATGGTTTGAACCACAAATCAGAAGATCCAAACTACGACATCAAGCAACTTGCGCTTGAGTGTGCGTCTAAGCGTATGTACCCAGACATTCTTAACTACGACAAAGTAGTGGAAGTAACCGGTTCATTCAAAACGCCAATGGGTTGCCGTAGCTTCCTTGGTACTTACGAAGAAAACGGTGAGCTGATTCACGAAGGTCGTAACAACCTTGGCGTCGTGAGCTTGAACCTTCCTCGTATCGCTATCCGTGCAAACGGAAGCGAAGAGAAATTCTACGAGCTTCTAAATGACCGCCTACGTCTTGCTCGTAAAGCACTAGAGACACGTATCTCTCGCCTTGAAAACGTGAAAGCACGTGTGGCCCCAATCCTATACATGGAAGGCGCATGTGGTGTTCGCTTGAAAGCAGACGACTCAATCGCAGATATCTTCAAGAACGGTCGTGCGTCTATTTCTCTTGGTTACATCGGTGTACACGAGACAATTAACGCGCTATTCGGTACAGAAGCGCACGTTTATGATGACGCTGTTTTGCGTGAAAAAGCGGTCGCGATCATCAAGCATCTAAAAGATGCTGTGAATCAATGGGCTGACGAAACAGGTTATGGCTTCAGCTTATATGCAACGCCAAGTGAAAACCTATGTAGCCGTTTCTGCCGCATCGATGCGAAAGAGTTCGGCGTAATTGAAGGCGTAACAGACAAAGGTTACTACACCAACAGCTTCCACCTAGATGTTGAGAAGAAGGTGAACCCATACGACAAGATCGACTTTGAGATGCCTTACCCAGAAATCTCAAGCGGCGGCTTTATCTGTTACGGCGAGTTCCCGAACATGCAACGTAACGTTGAAGCACTAGAAAACGTATGGGACTACAGTTACACCCGAGTGCCTTACTACGGTACAAACACGCCAATTGATGAGTGCTACGAGTGTGGCTACAACGGCGAGTTTGACTGTACAAGTAAAGGCTTCACTTGCCCAAGCTGTGGTAACCATGACTCAACTAAAGTATCAGTAACACGTCGAGTTTGTGGCTACCTAGGCAGCCCAGATGCACGCCCGTTTAACTTCGGTAAGCAAGAAGAAGTGAAGCGCCGAGTTAAACACCTGTAAGGTTTACTACCACTCGTTTTAACACTTTGAAAATCAACTTTAAACAGGTTGATTTTCTCTTTCGCGATAACACAGAGACGCATTATGAATTACCACCAATACTATCCAATTGACGTTGTTAACGGACCGGGTACGCGCTGCACGCTGTTTGTGTCGGGTTGTGTGCATCAGTGCCGAGGGTGTTATAACCAGTCGACGCAACGTTTGGATTCTGGTGTACTTTTCACGCAAGAAGCGGAAGACAAAATCATCGCTGACTTAAACGACACGCGTATCAAACGCCGTGGCTTGTCGTTGTCGGGTGGAGATCCGCTTCACCCTGCTAATGTGCCTCATATTTTGAAGATAGTGAAAAGGGTGAGAGAGGAGTGCCCAGGTAAAGACATTTGGGTTTGGACTGGCTACACGCTGACGGAACTGAATAACGCGCAAAGGGAAGTGGTGCAATACATCGATGTTTTGATTGATGGTAAGTTTGAACAAGACAAGAAAGACCTCAATCTCGAATGGCGTGGCAGTTCAAACCAAATCATTCATCGCTTTACGGACATCTAATCAAGCATTCTCCGCACATAAAAAGGGCTCACGCGTGCATAACGGGTGAGCCCTTTTGGTGTGAGTTCGTTAATGTCTTTTTGGTTACGCTGTCACCGATTGGTCATCTTCAACCATATTATTTATCCAACGTTTAGATTGAATACGGTAAGTCGTCAGTACGCCTTTCACTAACTCTTCCGCGAGCAGAGACATCAAGACAAAATGCAAAGGCAGCCCTAACACCATGCCTGTGTAATAAGTAAGGGGGATGCCAATAGCCCACTGACCGAACGTGTCGATGAAAATGCTATAGCGAATATCAGCGCCACTCTTTAGTACGCCGCCAATCCCAACCATGTTAAACACCCTCAAAATCATACCTAGCGCCATGACTAAACATACGTTAAGTGCCATGTCTGCATCGGTTAACGGGCTCAGTACCAATAGGTGATGAATCATGGGCGAGCTCAACCACACTAGGAAAAACAGCAAGGTGGCTAAGATTGCGCTGGTTAACACATACCACCACGCCGTTTTCTCGACTCGGTCATAATGTTTTGCACCAATATCATTCCCAAGAAGAACGGATGCAGCGACCGCAAATCCCATAAAGGTTGAAATCAGTACCCCTTCAATCGGTGATAAGAATGAGATGATCGCCAGTTCTGAAACGCCCAATTGACCATAGATGATGCTGTAAACGATCAATCCACCAGTCCAAAGCGCATCGTGGACCAACATGGGTAAAGAAACCTTAAAGTACTTTTTTCGATACTGTTTTAAGCGGCCTTGTACCCAATCGAACTTAGTCGGAATTAGGTAAGCATATCGTTTGTAGAAAAAATAAATCAAGACGGCGGTTTGGAAAAATCGAGAAACAAAACTACCTACGGCTGCACCAAATACGCCCCATTGAGGGAAACCAAATAAACCAAAAATCAAAACATAATTAAGCGCGACGTTAACGACAATGGCGGAGATACTAACGTTGGTTGCCAGTTTGGTTTGGCCCACGGAGCGCAATACCGCTTCAATCGGTACTACTATCGCCGTAGCAATGAGGCTAAAGCCCGTAACCACAAGATAATCACGTGCATAAGTGACGTATTCAGGATCGTCTGACATAAAAGAGACGATCTCTTCATCAAAAATCGCATAAAGAACGATAAACGGCAGCGTCACCAAAATGGAAATAAACCAAGATTGCGCCAACGTTCTGCGAATTCCGGCTAGGTTTCCTGAGCCGTAGTATTGAGAAGCAAGTACGGTAACTGCACCGCACAGGCCAAAGACAACCGCTAGGTTGAAGAAAAACATACGATTTCCAACTCCAACTGCTGCCGTTGCAGATTCTCCGAGTAGGCTTACCATGAAAATATCCACGACGCCGAGCAAAGCAAAAAGCATGGACTGAAGTGAAACAGGTAGGCCAATCGTAATCAGCTTTTGCCAAAATGCTTTATCGATGTATTCGCGTGTTAAGAGCATCGCATTTCTCCTTAAAGATTAATGCGAGTAGTTTATCCTCATGATTTGGCGGTGTATTTTTCAAAGGAATCCAAAACCTTTGTAAAACTCTCTACTAACGCACATGTGAGCCAATAAATCATGGAAGATAAACAAGAACGCTACGCGATTTCAGAAAAAACTTATCAAGAGTTTATTGATCACAGTCGAGTATTAGCACTTGAGGAGAGAGGCATTGTGCAGTGCGGCATTGCCACTTGTCGTGACTTCTTCTCTGTTTATCGTAAAAACCAAAAGAAACACATGCTGCTCTATACGGTGCGTGGTAAAGGGTGGCTAGAGAGTGGGACTTATCGATACGATTTGGAACCGGGCTCGTTGATTACAGTACCCGCAGGTGTTGAAAACGGTTTTGGTATAGAAGAAGAACCTTGGCAGATCGCGTGGCTTTTTCTTGCTCCTGATAGAGAGTGGCCGATATTAGAATGTGATGTTCGCTATCAGCTTTCATCTACACCTGAAGTGATGTATGCATGTATCCAAACACTACTACGCAGCATTCACCTTCCAATCGATTATGGTGGTGCGGTAGGTGAGCATAGTGTGGCTCAGTTAGAGCTGATGTTAAACATGCCGCCCTCAGAGTCGATATCACGCAGCCAATTGAGGCTTCGGCGTGTATTTGACCTTGTCCAACGTCAGCTCCATAAGGATTGGAGCGTTGAGCAGGTGGCGGCTCTATATCCATGTTCGGAGCCTCATTTGCATCGACTGACTCAAAAGCAGTTTGGTCGAAGCCCAATGGCACATTTAACGCGTATGCGCATGGAATATGCTGCTAGGTTACTTCGTTCAACAGAATGGCCAATTCAGCATATTGGAGAAATAGTCGGATATCCGACAAGCGCTAACTTTAGTACACGTTTTAAAGCGTGGTCGACCATGACACCAAGAGAGTTTAGAAAAAACGGTAGAGTGGATTGGTACGACGAGGAGTGAATCGTTCTTTTTCTGAACGATAGAGCGCACAAAACTCACCGCAATCCAGAATTTTGTTCTCTAATTGATTAAATAAGTGAAAAATCATTTCGTCATTTTTTGCGATGGTGTTAACGTGAGGTTCGGTACTTGAATTTCAAAGGGTTATGACTTTCATGTTTTCTAATCTCCCAACTCCCGTATTAGATCCTATTTTATCTCTATCCGTTGCATACCGTAACGATGAACGTCCAAACAAGGTTGACCTTGGCATTGGCGTATACAAAAACAGCGCAGGCGAAACGCCGATTATGAAAGCCATTCAAATGGCGCAGGATGTCGTTGTTGAAACTCAAAAAACCAAGTCTTATGTTGGTCTTGCGGGTTGCGAAGAATTTAATAAAAGCATGATCGATTTGCTGCTGACGGGAACGTCTGCAATGGATCGTGTTGCAGCTATTCAAACGCCAGGTGCAAGTGGTGCGCTGCGTATGCTCGGTGATCTAATGAAGATCGCACAGCCAGATACGACGGTTTGGATTTCCAACCCAAGCTACGTAAACCACAAGCCAGTGATGGAAGCAGCAGGCCTTAAAGTTAAGTTCTACCACTATTTCTCTTCTGAAACGAAACAAGTAGACACCGCAAAAATGATGGATGATCTTGCGAAAGCTGGGCCTTCAGATGTGGTACTTCTTCATGGTTGTTGCCACAATCCAACTGGTGCGGATATTGACTTCTCTGCTTGGCAAGCCATTACAGAATTGTCGCAGAAGAACGGTTTCATCCCATTTGTGGACATTGCTTACCAAGGCTTCGGTGATGGCCTAGAAGAAGACGCAAAAGGTCTTCGTTTTATGGCAGATAACGTTGAAGAGATGTTGATTACTACTTCATGTTCGAAGAACTTTGGTCTGTACCGTGAACGAACTGGTGCAGCGATTGTGGTTGGTAAGAACATGCATGATGTAACCAATGCAAAAGGTAAACTCCTCACTCTAGCTCGCTCTACTTACACGATGCCACCCGACCATGGTGCAGCTTTAGTTAAGACCATTCTGCAAGATGACAATCTCACTTCCGTTTGGAAGCAAGAATTGAGTGAAATGCAACATCGTTTGGTTAGCCTTCGTCAAAGTTTGTGTAACGAGTTGAGAAACAACCATAATACAGATCAATTTGATTTCATTGAGGGTCACAAAGGCATGTTTACTGTGCTAGGCTTTAGTGGAAACCAAATGGCGCAACTGCGTGAAGATTATGGCATTTATGGTGTTGGCGATGGTCGAATTAACATTGCCGGACTTACCGAAACTCATATTCCATACGTAGCGGACGCAATTAAGAAAGTATCTCAAGCTTAATTGGAGTGTGGATGAAAAACTGGAAACTGATTCTGCCGCTTATGATGAGCGGCAGTTTAATTGCTTGTACGTCAACTCAAACGACGCAGGAACCTGTTGAGCCAGAGTCGCCAAAGGTCGAAGAGCCCGTTAAAGTCGAGCCAGAAGTGAAACCTGATGTAGATCCAAAGCCAGAGGTGGAGCCCAAACCAGAAGCGAAACCTGAGAAAAAGCCGGAACCAAAGCCTAAGAAGCCAGTCAAGGTCACAAAAACACCCGATGGCATGTTAATTCTTGGTTCTGAAGAATGGGTTTATGTTCCTGAAATTGACCAGACTTTCAAGGCTAGAGTCGATACAGGTGCGACAACATCATCAATTAGTGCGACTGACATTGTTCCGTTTGAGCGTGATGGTAAAGACTGGGTTAAATTTAAGATAGATTTAGGTGACAAAGACACCAAAGAATTTAAAGTACCCGTTGAGCGCTGGGCTAAAGTTAAGCAGTCTTCGTCAGAAGAGGTGGATAAACGAGCGGTGGTAAAAGCCTACATTACCGTTGGGGATCACAAAGAAAAGACAGAGTTTACGTTAGCGGATCGCGGACATATGACGTTTCCAATTTTGCTTGGTCGAAGCTTTTTTAGAGATATTGCCGTTGTGGATGTATCGAAAAAATATGTGCAAGATAAACCTAAAAAAACCGCTAAAAACTGATGTATTAAAGCTAGTTTCTGCTACAAGCTAATAATTCTTGATTAGCAAAAAATGGCCTCCAAAATCGGAGGCTATTTTTATTGAATCATATGCTTGCTTGTGATGCCTGGTAGTCATATCCACTAAAATGCAAAACGAGCAGACATTACAATTTGCTGGCCATAGACACCATTATTTTTGAAATCTGCACCAAGCGATAGTTGTTGAGTTGAGTGGAATCGTGCGCCCAGATTGTAAATGGTGTTCGAATCGTCATTATCTATGATTTGGCCGATACGGCCATGTAGCTCAACATTTTGCATAAACCAAATACGAGTGCCAATATTCACTTCCGTGCGCCACTCGTCACCCACTTTATCACTGCCGTTCTCTTTAATGTTGTGTACCAACATTTGGCCATAAATATCTGCAAATTGGCCTGCTGGCCCATTAAAGCCTATACCACCAGCAATGTCCCAGTCTCCGCTAAACTCACTGTCTGCGCGAGCAATGAAATGGGTATTCTCTGTAAAGTAGGTATTGAACTCGCCACCAAATGTACCAGGGCTAGTGCCCATGCGAAATTCCATCGTGTTGTAGTTGAAATTATTTGCATGTGCGGAAAGTGGCAAAATAGCACACAAACCAAAGGCTGCAACCTTTAGAGCTTTACCTAGCATGGTGTCTCCGGGCAAGATGATTAAAATGAACAAAAAAATGGTCTGCAAAAAGCAGACCAAGATTGATAAAGCTATCATTTTAAGTGCTTGCCGTCACTATTTAGCTGTAATCGTCACTACATCATGTTGATATGCACAGCAATCGGGGTTTGTTTTACATGACTACGAGTTGTTCGACTTCAATCTCTGGTTTGTTCCCGCCTTCAAATTCGCCAAACAGACGGACTTTAGTCGTGTGATCAATCGGAGTATTTAGCTGAATATCGTCATCGAGTTCGACCATCACTTCACCGGAACCATCGCTAAAGACAAACTTATCCGCGCGAACTTGACGCAATAAGTTACCTTCAACGACCACATCTTTTTCAGTAAACATATTGGAGTCGTTTAGCAAGGCATCCAATTTTTCCACAGTGACAGGACCGTTAAACTGCAAGTTTGATTGGTTTTGAGCGTTATCTTTCGCGAACGCGATAGAAGGAGCAATAGCTAAGGCGGCGATTGTTGCGATAATTGTATTCTTTTTCATGTTACATCCTCATCGGTTTGTTTTGATGGGGTCATTAAAACAGGGCTTGTTTGAACCAATGATGATTTCAACATTCATATTCTATTCATTTGCTTGAGTAAGTGGGGACGATGACGTTATGATTGTTCATCTTCCTCTATTCCTTACGAATGTTCATGAAATCAGCGATCCCATCTTTAATGGTTCAAGGCACCACTTCGGATGCCGGAAAAAGTGTCCTTGTGGCAGGTTTATGCCGTGTATTAGCAAGAAAAGGGATAAATGTTGCCCCATTTAAGCCACAAAACATGGCACTAAATAGTGCGGTAACCAAAGATGGCGGTGAAATAGGTCGAGCACAGGCCGTTCAGGCACAGGCGTGTAATATTGAGCCAACCGTACATATGAATCCGGTTTTAATTAAACCTAACAGTGATACAGGTGCTCAGATCATTTTGCAGGGTAAGGCGATTTCCAATATGGATGCGGCTGGCTTTCATGATTACAAGAAAGTGGCGATGGACACGGTGTTAGATTCCTTCTCTCGTCTGACTCAAGAATTTGATTCGATTATTATCGAGGGCGCGGGGAGTCCTGCTGAAATCAATTTACGAGAAGGCGATATTGCAAACATGGGTTTTGCTGAGGCCGCTGATGTACCAGTGATCATTGTTGCTGATATTGATCGTGGTGGAGTGTTTGCACATTTGTACGGAACACTTGCGTTACTTTCTGAATCTGAACAAGCGCGAGTAAAAGGATTTGTTATCAACCGTTTTCGAGGTGATATTCGTTTATTGCAATCGGGCCTCGATTGGCTAGAAGAAAAAACAGGTAAACCTGTACTTGGTGTACTTCCTTTTCTTCATGGTTTGAATTTAGAAGCAGAAGACGCGATCACTGCGCAGCAAGAGTTGCACTCTGAGGTAAAACTGAATGTTGTTGTGCCTGTTTTAACCCGGATTAGTAATCATACTGATTTTGATGTGCTGCGATTGAATCCAGACATCAATCTACGTTATGTAGGTAAAGGCGAAAAAATAGATAAAGCCGACCTGGTTATTTTGCCTGGGACCAAATCAGTGAGAGACGATCTGGATTATCTAAGAAGCCAGGGGTGGGATAAAGATATCTTGCGTCATATTCGTCTTGGTGGAAAAGTGATTGGTATCTGTGGTGGCTACCAGATGCTTGGAAACTTGATTGATGATCCAAACGGCGTCGAAGGCCAACCAGGTCAAAGCGAAGGACTTGGCTTGCTTGATATCACTACGACGCTAACTAACAGCAAACAGCTTACAAACACACAAGCACAGCTTTCTCTTAACGGCAAAACAGCCAATGTAAAGGGTTATGAAATCCACGTAGGGCGAAGTGAAGTACGGGGCCTGCAACCTTTTACATTCAGTTCCGGTGAAGCGGAGGGGGCGATCAGCGAGTGTGGCCAAATCATGGGAACCTACCTTCACGGGTTCTTTGACGAGGCAGATGTCTTGAGCCTGGTATCAGAATGGGTAAACGGCACCCAAATCAAACAACAAGACTTTGAAGAGTTAAAGGAGCAAGGCATTAATCGCATCGCAGATGCGATAGAACAACATATACGCCTTGATTTTTTGTTTAAATAGCCCATTAACTGATTGAACTTTATATTTAAATAACCTGTTCTTTCGCTTGCCTTGTATTGGAGTATCTCTATGAAAGCATGGAAACAGTATGCTTGCCTTGCGGCAGTATTAAGCATTTCATTTTCAGCAAACGCAGCAACGAACCTAAAAGTGTATGCAGCCTCTTCTATGACGAATGCGATTAACGAAATCGCGCAAAACTTTGAAGAAAAGTATGACGTTTCTATCACTCCCGTTTATGGTGGTTCTTCTTCTATCGCTCGACAAATTATCAATGGCGCACCAGCGGATGTATTCATTTCTGCGAACACGAAATGGATGGATTATTTGGTCGATAAAGACGTCATTTATCGTGACAATGTCACAAATCTAGTGCGCAATAGCTTAGTGTTGATTGCTCCTCAGTCTTCAGAATTAACCTCATTTAACTTTTCTGATGCAAAGGCATGGGAGAAGGCATTGCATGGAAATCGTCTTGCTTTAGGCAATCCGACGTCAGTACCTGCTGGTATGTACGCGAAAGAGTCATTGACTACACTGGGTGTATGGAAAGCGGTTCAAACTCACGTCGCACCAGCAAAGAATGTGCGCTTAGCTTTGGCGTTGGTTGAACGTGGAGAAGCGCCTTTAGGTGTGGTCTACAAAACCGATGCTCAGTTAACTGATAAAGTCAAAATTCTCGGCGAATTTGCGAGTGATACGCATGCGGCTATTGTTTACCCGGCTGCAATTGTGAATGATTCTACTGAGTCGGAGCAGTTCTTCCAGTACCTAAAATCGGACGAAGCCGCACGCGTTTTTGCTCAATATGGCTTTCAGCAATAAACCGGCCTTCAATTATAGGAACGAAGCGTGACAGAACTGGAATACCAAGCCTTAATGTTAAGCCTCAAAGTAGGCGCGTACGCAGTACTTTGGCTGATTCCTCTCGGCGTTTTTCTTGCTTGGCTACTTTCTCGAAAAACGTTCTTTGGTAAATCGATTCTCGATAGCTTAATTCATTTACCACTGGTATTGCCGCCAGTGGTAATCGGCTATTTGTTGTTGATTTCTTTAGGACGACAAGGGTTCCTTGGAAAGTGGCTCTATGAAAACTTAGGGGTAGTCTTTAGCTTTAATTGGAAAGGGGCAGTAGTCGCTTGTCTTGTCGTGGCTTTGCCTTTGATGGTTCGTTCAGTACGCCTAAGCTTAGATAGCGTCGACCCTAAATTGGAGCACGCAGCCTCTACGTTAGGCGCTTCTCCTTTAAAAGTGTTTCTCACCGTCACGTTACCACTGACCATTCCCGGAATTATTACGGGCACGATGCTGTCATTTGCTCGTAGTCTTGGCGAATTCGGGGCGACGATCAGTTTCGTCTCTAACATTCCGGGTGAGACCCAAACGATTCCGCTGGCAATGTACAACTTTATTGAAACGCCAGGTGCAGAAATGCAGGCGGCTCGTCTGTGTATCATTTCTATCGCGTTAGCCTTGTCTACATTAATGATCTCTGAATGGCTAAATCGTAAAGCGGCAAGCAGATTGGGTGCGAAGCAATGACGATTAAAGTCCAATTTAAACAAATGCTTGGTGAGACTGACTTCGACATCAAACTTAAGTTACCTTGTAACGGAATTAGTGCCTTGTTTGGACGATCTGGTGCAGGTAAAACGACGTTGATTAACATCATCAGCGGATTGGTCACTCCAAGGCAAGGGTATGTTGCGGTTGGTGAGCATGTTTTGTTTGACAGTGAACAGGGAATCAACCTACCAACGCACAAGCGTGGTATTGGTTATGTGTTTCAGGATTCACGTTTGTTTCCTCACTATTCGGTTCAAGGCAATTTGTTATATGGCGTTAAAGAAAAAGATGACGAGTATTTTGATGCAGTCACCGAACTCTTGTCTATCAAACCGTTACTAAAGCGCTTTCCGGTATCACTTTCTGGTGGTGAAAAGCAACGTGTTGCGATTGCGCGCGCATTGCTATCTAAACCCAATTTGCTTTTGATGGATGAGCCACTTGCCTCACTCGATATGCCAAGAAAGCGTGAGGTAATGCCTTTTCTTGAGGAGTTGTCGGAGAAGGTAAATATTCCTATTATCTATGTCACACACAGTCTCCAGGAAATTTTAAGGCTTGCTCAGCACCTTGCAATTATTGACCAAGGTAAAATTTCGAGTTCAGGTAAGCTTGAGGAAGTGTGGGCTTCTCATGCTATGCGCCCATGGCAATCTTTCTCAGAGCAAAGCAGCTTATTTGAAGGCCGGATTGCTGAACATCATGAACGTTATGCACTGACTTGTATCAGCCTTGCACCTAATGTATTCCTGTGGGTGCAAAAGATTGACGGAACACCAGACACGCCAATACGCTTGCAAGTGCGTGCCAACGACGTTTCTATCACGCTCGAGCAGTCCAAGGCGACGTCGATTCGAAATATTTTGCCTGCTATTGTCGATTCCATCGAGGTGTTTAATGCAGCCGATGACAAGCAGAGTATTAATGTATCACTCAAGCTAGACGAGAAATGTTATTTGTGGGCAACGATCACACCGTGGGCCCTTGATGATCTCAACCTAAAAGTTGGTAGCCGTGTTTTTGCACAAATTAAAGGTGTCAGTGTGACACAAAAAGATATGGCACTAGCGCCTCATTAACCGTTTAGACTGATTTACGCTTCATGATCAAAAAAGGCCGCAAAGTGCGGCCTTTGTTACTAGAAGAATGTCGGAATTACTTCGCGAATACTTCTTTGAATTCACGCTTAAGAAGTGGGTCACGACGTGCTTTCTTAAGTTGCTTAACCATGTCTTTCACACAGTTGTGAAGCACATTATCAAGTAGTTGAGCACGGTATTCTTCTTTATCTTCATCTGTCATGTTTTCTGGCAGATTAAGAGTAGGAAACTCTTCCATCACATTAATACCAGCGAATGCTTGGCCTACAGAAACTAGAGCATGAAACTGTTCAAAGTTGTCTAGAATGTTCTGTGCGCTTGCTGGCATTTCGTCCCATGATTCACGTACCGCTTCTTCAGACACTTCATGGATAGAGGTAACCATTTCGAACATTTGCTCTGGAACTTCGTCAAATTCGATAACTTTACGTAGCTCTGGAGAAATGCTGGCTAGATCGATTTTTTTGCTTTCGCTGTTAGTTGCTTCTGACATGGTGTGTCTCTCATTACAAAAAGGCGGGAATATTAATACCAAATGCATCAAATAGCTATACCCATTAGTCCGCAAGATGACCAAAGTGAATGAGTTTGTTGAACTTCTGCTCACAGGCCATGATTAGATAGGGTAACGTCCAGTCTAACTGCTTTATGCAATGGATTCCGTGATATTCAAACAAAAATATAGCACTTAATTATGAGTCGAATGCAACAACTCTATGAGTATGGTATATGTTTAATAAAGACATAATTAAAAATGGAACGCGTTATGCAACCGACAGGGACATCGATGCGAATCCTTCTGGTTGACGATGTTCAGCTAGACAGGATGCAGTTGGCTATTCGTCTAAAGCAACTTGGACATATTGTAAAAGCCGTAGGTAGTGGACTAGAGGCGTTAAATACCTACGAGAGTTTTGACCCGGAACTGGTGTTACTCGATATATCAATGCCAGATATGAACGGTTTTGAAGTCTCTCTTCATATAAGAGAAACGTTTCCGGATTGGATCCCAATTATTTTCTTGAGTAGTCACGAAGAGCCAGAAATGATTGCTAAAGCCATAGATGCGGGCGGTGATGACTATTTAATTAAGCCGGTAGATAAACTGGTACTGAACTCTAAACTTATCGCAATGCAGCGTATTGCTCATATGAGACGAGAGCTTAAGCAAGCGACAGCTCAATTGGAGCAGGTTAATCAACTTTTGACTCAGCAAGCGAATGAAGATGGCCTAACCAAACTCTATAACCGCCGTTATATCGACCATAAGTTGGAATCGATGGTTGCATGGCATGGCCGTCACAACATGCCAATGGCTTTGATTCTATTGGACGTCGATTTTTTTAAACCGTTTAATGATAATTACGGTCATATTGAAGGCGATCGTTGCTTGCAAGCGATTGCGAATCAACTCAAGGCTACTTTTTGTCGCTCTGGGGAATATGTAGGTCGATATGGTGGAGAAGAGTTTGTCGTGTTGCTAGGGTGTACCGACACTCAAACAGCAGAAAGAGAAGCCGAGCGTATACAAGAGGCTATGTATTTTCTCGATTACCCACATGAGTATTCTAGTGTGTCAAATAGAGTGACAGTGTCACAGGGTGTTTTTGTTTTTCAACCGACAGGGAAAGAAGTGCAATCAGACTTGTATGCAACCGTTGATAAAGCGCTATATACCTCGAAGTCTTTGGGAAGAAACACACATACTTTGGTTAATTCTCTTTAAAAACAAAATCTTATGAACGCCACTCTTTTTGTTGCGTTGTCACTTTTTGGTGGTTATTTTAAAGCTCACTCAAAGTAAGATAGGCAAACAGTGCGAACGGAATGTCGCAATCGGGCGTATACCTTATACCTTTGATTAGATAGATAACATCGGGATAGTGGCAACGATGAGTGCAGTTATTATGCTGATGGGGAAGTTCGGTTTTGTTGTAAACCCAGACAAGCTTGTTAACTTTCACGATTGGTGAGGGTCTAACGAAGCTTTATGCAGTTGCGTCCGGCCTTTTTCGCTTTGTAAAGTGCTTCGTCCGCTGATTTAATAACGTCCAGAGGAGCTTGCCCATTCCGGCTATCAGCAACTCCGAAACTTGCGGTAACAAAAACCGACTTTCTTTTCGAACTGTTGCTACCACGACGTTTTTGCCCTTGTTTATGGTTCTCAGGGCGAGATTCTTCATCGCGTAATATCATCTCGTATTCTGCAATCGATTTGCGAGCTTCTTCCAAAAAGTTCTTACATTCGTCAGCGTATTTGCCTTTAAAAACGATGGTAAATTCTTCTCCGCCAAATCGATAAACTTTTGCGCCGCCTGGGGTTTTAGTGAGGCGCGAAGCGACCATTTTTAGAACGTCATCACCAGTATCGTGACCGTAGGTGTCGTTAAACTTTTTAAAATGGTCAACATCAAGCATTGCGATCGTGAACTTCTTACCCATGTGTTTTAGATCGAGATCAAGTGCACGTCTGCTTGGAATCAGCGTTAGGCTATCGGTGAAAGCCAGTTGATGGCTAGCGGAAGCGGCATAAATAATGATAAGCAGCCCTGTTAGCGTAAACATGGTGCTTGATATGTACTGCACATCAAAGAAAATGAACGTCGCAGACGCCAATACCATGGCAGAGTAGGTCATCGCATGAATAATTTCATTCTTCTTTAAAACAAGGATTCCAAGAAAACAGACAATACCCACGCAATATAAAACAAGAATTAAAGGCAGTTTAGAGACCGTAGGTACAATAAATAAAATACCGCTTGTCCATTGTTCAAACCCTCCTTCAACGTAATATGCTAGCGTTAGATAAGACCAAAGAACGAACATTGCTAACATCAAGATGTAAGTCAACATGGCTCTAGAGTCAAAACCTTCTTTACTAAACAAAAATACCGTAAGAAACGAGACAGGAAGTAACGTGGCTAAAATGGTTAGCTCAAGTAAAGCGGTACCACTTTGAAGCGGGACTTGTAGGCGGTGCTGTATCACGAAATAGGCTAGCAACATTGCCAAGCACACCATGGACTCTCTGCCTTGCTTAAATGAATAACAAAGGAGTAGCGCACAACCTAATAGTATGTACGGCAAGTTTGCGGCAATGCCCCAGTTTGCCTGAGTCATCTGAATAATGCTGTCCATGCCCGAACTCACTATGCCCAGTAGCAAAAAAGGGAATAAGAATCTGAAGCCTGATGAAGTCATTGACGATGAGGACATCTATTACAAACTGCCTGAAAATAGTTGACTATATAATTGGTTAGGTAAATCGTTTTATCAATATGGATATTTATCCGTTATTGAATTTCGAACTTTGAGAACTAGCAAGAATACGTCTATTTGTTCCTTTTCCCAAGTATTTTGGAAGACATTACGGCAAAAAGAGAGAGATTGATTAAATTAAGAGCAATCAATAAGTTGTTATAAACAAGTCGTTGCTATACTCATTTCATAGGAAAAAGGAGATTTACAGATGCAGATAAGCTCAGATGTGCACAATTACATGGAAACATTAGTAGGCCAGGTTCTCAGTTTGCCCGAATTTTTAGAACAGTATGACAACGAACAGTTAGCCGATATTGCTTGCCTTGCGCTTATCCAGCTCAAGCCTGTCTATATCCGTCATGATATTGACTTTTTGTCTTCACTTCCTGAACAAAAATTAAGCCAGTTTAAGCAAAGCGCGGATATAGCGGTGAAAAACGCCGCAGAAATGGTGAAAGAAGACAGGCGTAAGAACCGAGAGTATGATGTGCCTGTAATTTTTTCCCATACTAGTTATGATGATGACAAAGAGTTGGATTGGTATGAAAAACCGATCCTTAACGTTAATATCAAGTAAGAGTCGCTCAGTTGACTAGTGAGTTGACCCAAGGAGGAATCGTGGGATTTTTTTCGCGTTTGTTTGGTGGTAGTGAGAAAACCGCTGAAGCTAAAACTATCGAGCCAGTTGAGTATAAAGGTTTCTTTATTTACCCAGAGAGCCTTTCAGAGGGCGGACAATATCGCATCGCTGGTCGAATAGAAAAGCATGACAATGATGAAGTGAAAACACATCGGTTTATTCGCTCCGATTTACTTGGCTCAGAGCAAGATGCCAATGACCTTATGTTGAAGAAATCTCAAATGTTTATTGATCAAATGGGCGATAAAATCTTCGACTAGCAATTTACTGCAATTTGATTCCAGTCATCTTAAAAAGAGCCATTAGTGTATATGCTAGTGGTTCTTTCTTTTTAACGCTTAAATCTCTGTTAAGTCAGTATTTAATCGTTACCTGGTTAGACCTCAGTCTAGTACGGTGTTGCGTTGTTATTTTTCGAGCACAGAGCGACAATCATTCATTACTTAGCGTTATATGTAATGAAATTTAGTATTTAAATTACAAAACACTTGAAGTAATGAGACGCGTTCGATACAAACAGAATAATAACAGGGCTGTTAGTCAAGGTGTTATTGTGCAAATGGGTGTCCCCAAACATCATCTTTCGTTTGCAATTGTCTTGCGTGGTAAACAGATAGAAATAAAAAAGAATTAGAGTAGAGCGACGCTCTGTTTTGGGACTAATTTATTGATATGTATACAAGGAGTATGCGTTTTGCAAATCGGTGTACCTAAAGAGATACTCGCGGGTGAATCGCGAGTGGCTGCATCGCCGAAGTCGGTTGAGCAGTTAATAAAATTGGGATTCGATGTCGCGATTGAATCCCAAGCGGGGGTGCTAGCGAGTTTCAATGATGCCGCTTATGAAGCAGCTGGTGCGAAAATCGTTTCTAGTGAAGAAGTTTGGGCATCTGGCCTTATTTTAAAAGTTAATGCGCCAATTGTGGATGATGAGCAAGGCATTGACGAAATTGCGTTACTGCAAGATGGATCAACACTGGTTAGCTTTATTTGGCCGGCTCAAAATGCTGAGTTGATGGAACAACTTTCAAGTAAGAACATTAACGTTCTTGCCATGGATTCCGTTCCTCGTATCTCACGTGCACAAGCCTTAGACGCGCTATCTTCGATGGCTAATATCGCTGGTTATCGTGCAGTGGTTGAGGCAGCTCATGAGTTTGGTCGTTTCTTTACAGGTCAAATTACGGCTGCCGGTAAAGTACCTCCAGCGAAAGTATTGGTTGCGGGTGCTGGCGTCGCTGGCTTGGCGGCTATCGGTGCTGCAGGTAGCTTAGGTGCCATTGTCCGTGCGTTTGACGTCCGCCCAGAAGTAAAAGAGCAAGTTGAATCGATGGGCGCTGAGTTCCTGACCGTTGACTTTCAAGAAGAGTCAGGCTCTGGGGATGGCTACGCAAAAGAAATGTCTGATGACTTCAACAAAAAAGCGGCAGAGTTATACGCAGAGCAAGCTAAAGATGTTGATATCATTATTACGACCGCGCTCATCCCTGGTAAACCTGCGCCGAAGTTGATCACCAAAGAAATGGTCGACACCATGAAAGCGGGCAGTGTAATTGTCGACTTGGCAGCTGCTAATGGCGGTAACTGTGAATATACAGTGAAAGACCAAGTTATCATGACGGATAACGGAGTAAAAATTGTTGGTTACACTGACATGGTTGGTCGTTTGCCAACACAATCTTCTCAGCTTTACGCGACAAACCTTGTTAACCTTCTAAAACTGCTGTGTAAAGAGAAAGATGGCAACATCAATATTGATTTTGAAGATGTTGTTATCCGAGGCGTTACCGTGGTGAAAGAAGGTGAAGTTACTTGGCCAGCGCCACCAATTCAGGTTTCAGCTCAGCCGCAAGTGAAACAAGAACAGCCTGTGAAGCCAGAGCCTAAAGTAGAAGAACCTACGTCTCCAACGAAGAAAATTATTGGTGTGGCAGCGGCTGTTGGAGCCTTTGCATGGGTTGCATCGGTTGCTCCGGCAGCGTTTCTTTCTCACTTTACTGTATTTGTTCTAGCGTGTGTTGTCGGATACTACGTAGTATGGAATGTTACCCATGCACTTCATACTCCACTAATGTCAGTAACGAATGCTATCTCTGGCATTATTGTCGTTGGTGCATTACTGCAAATTGGACAAGGTAATGGCGTCGTTTCATTCCTATCTTTTATTGCCGTATTGATCGCGAGTATCAATATCTTCGGTGGTTTCACCGTCACCAAGCGTATGCTTGAAATGTTCCGCAAAGATAAATAGGAGTCACAATGTCTGCAGGATTAGTACAAGCAGCTTACATTGTTGCTGCATTATTTTTCATCATGAGTTTGGCGGGGCTTTCAAAGCAAGAGTCTGCTCGTAATGGTAACTACTACGGTATCGCTGGTATGACGATCGCGCTAATAGCGACGATCTTTAGCCCAGATGCGCAAGGTTTTGGTTGGATCATTATCGCGATGGCGATAGGTGGTGCGATCGGTATTTTCTATGCGAAGAAAGTAGAAATGACCGAGATGCCAGAACTGGTTGCGATTCTACACAGCTTTGTAGGTTTAGCTGCGGTTTTAGTTGGCTACAACAGTTACCTAGATGCGCCAGAAGCAGCAACACATGCTGAGCATGTTATCCACCTTGTAGAAGTATTCTTGGGTGTGTTCATCGGTGCCGTAACTTTCACCGGTTCAATTGTCGCATTTGGTAAGCTGCGTGGTGTGATTTCTTCGTCGCCACTTAACCTGCCTCATAAGCACAAAATGAACCTCGCAGCGGTTGTTATTTCTACGCTTCTTATGATCTACTTCGTAAAAGCAGATGGCAGCATGTTCGCTCTTATTGTGATGACTTTGATCGCGTTCGCATTCGGCTACCATTTAGTCGCTTCAATCGGTGGTGCTGATATGCCAGTTGTTGTCTCTATGTTGAACTCATATTCAGGTTGGGCAGCAGCGGCAGCAGGTTTCATGCTAGCAAATGATCTATTGATTGTAACAGGTGCTTTGGTAGGTTCATCAGGTGCGATTCTTTCTTACATCATGTGTAAAGCAATGAACCGTTCGTTTATCAGTGTTATTGCCGGTGGTTTTGGTCAAGAGATAGTGATTTCAGGTGACGAAGAGCAGGGCGAATATCGTGAAACAACGGCTGAAGAAGTTGCAGAGATGTTGAAGAACTCAAAATCAGTAATCATCACTCCAGGATATGGCATGGCAGTAGCTCAGGCACAATACCCTGTTCATGAAATTACTGATGTACTTCGTTCACAAGGTATTGAAGTTCGCTTTGGGATTCACCCAGTAGCGGGTCGTCTACCGGGGCATATGAATGTGTTACTCGCTGAAGCAAAAGTACCGTATGATATCGTTCTTGAAATGGATGAAATCAATGATGACTTTGCAGAAACCGATACCGTATTGGTTATCGGTGCTAACGATACGGTCAACCCAGCCGCACTGGAAGATCCGAACAGCCCAATCGCTGGTATGCCCGTATTGGAGGTATGGAACGCGAAAAACGTAGTGGTATTCAAGCGCTCAATGAATACTGGTTACGCAGGAGTACAGAACCCACTGTTCTTCAAAGAAAATACATCAATGCTATTTGGTGATGCGAAAGAAAGTGTTGAGTCTATTTTTAAAGCACTTTAACCATTCTTGATTTAAAACTATACAGGGTCAGCAATCGCTGGCCCTTTTTTGTTCCGTTTCAATGTTATAGTAATGCAAATCCTTCTGTTAGCAGATGTCAATTGCTTGTAGATTGATGTATAGTTTTGGCTAATGTAACAAGTGACGGTAACAGTTTGATTAAAAAGTTTTTGCTCGGTTTTGCAACTGTATTGCCGCTTTTTTCGGCACCTGCATTTTCCGATTCACTACCAGAAAGAATAGATACGTTTACAGAGCTATTTAACTATGAAGTAGCTCTTAAGTCGTACGATATTCGTATTCTGCAATCAAATTATCCTACCAAGTTACTTGCGCCAGATTCGCTTCTGCCGCAAACGTCTGACTATCCGTTAAAAGATATCCAACAGCTTTACAGCTTGGCGAATACTTGTCGTGGCAAATTACCATTAAGTCCTTTAATTACTGAGCCTTTAGTATTTACAAGAGCGATTTGTAAAGGGACGCAGCTGACACCTCGTTGGTTCTCGCGTAGTGGTCTCATTCACCCTGGTGGTGGGACGTACGCGGCACGTTATGTGGATAAGTATCCAGAACTCAAACCCAAACTATCTCAGTACATGCATATAAAAGAGCGTGATGACGAGGAAGGGGATGAGTTGCTAGAAAGCTTGAAAAACATGGATGACGACGCCATTAATGCTTTGATTGCAGGCGCGAGCATGTTTATTGAAGGTAACGAACTTTGGCTAAGACGTGGTGACCGTTACTTTGTTTTCGAGAAAGATATCTGGCAAGAGAACGTAGCGAATGCGGGTCTGTCATACGCTCTAGCCTCTCAAAGCAAAAGTTGCTTTGTTAAACGAGGCAATATTTGTTGGGATGTAGAAGATCACTCGCAAGTTTTGCGGATCAGTATGATCATACTGGTAATCGCCAATATTCTTTTGGTGATTGGTTGGGCGGTATACCGTTGGAATAGCAAGCGAGAAGAACTACGTAGTAGAATGCTCGTGTTGCAAATTTTAACGCATGAGCTCAGAACACCGATTGCATCTCTATCATTAACGGTTGAGGGCTTTCGTCGAGAGTTCGAGCATTTGCCTGAAAGTGTGTATGACGAATTCCGCAGATTGTGTGAAGATACGCGCCGCCTGCGTCAATTGGCAGAAGCGAGTAAAGATTATTTGCAATCTGATAACCAAATGCTTGCAACAGACTGGGTACCATCCGTTGCAGATTGGTTAGAATTTAAGATCGAAGAAGAATTTGATAGTGCCGTGCTTTTTAACATCAATGAAGATGTGGCTGCTAAAGTTAATGTGTACTGGTTAGGAACTTGTATCGATAACTTGCTTCGTAATGCGCTTAAGTACGGTGTCGCACCGGTTGAATTGGATGTCTCAACTAGTGAAGAAAAAATAGTATTCCAAGTCCGAGATGCAGGAGGCCTAACGGCTAAAGATTGGGCAAATTTGAAGAAACCGTTCGTAAGTAAGAGCGGGTTAGGACTTGGATTAACAATCGTTGAATCTATGGTAGGCCGCATGGGCGGAAAAATGTCCTTAATGGGACCACCTACAACTTTTATATTGGAGATACCTTGTGAAACAGACACTGCTTCTCGTTGAGGACGATAAAAACTTGGCTGACGGCCTGTTAGTAAGCCTGGAACAAGCAGGATATGAGTGTTTACATGTGGAGCGTATTGCAGACGTAGAGCCACAATGGAAAAAAGCTGACTTGGTAATTCTCGATCGCCAACTCCCAGATGGTGACTCTGTACAATGTCTCCCAGAATGGAAACAGATTAAAGACGTACCAGTTATCTTGTTAACGGCACTTGTTACCGTAAAAGATAAAGTTGCAGGCCTTGATTCCGGCGCGAACGACTACTTAACAAAGCCTTTTGCTGAGGCGGAGCTTTTTGCGAGAATCCGTGCACAGCTACGAGCACCGGATTCAGCAGAACAAAGCAACGCTGATAAAGTGATTACAAAAGACTTAGAGATTGACCGCTCGACTCGTGAAGTGACTTATAAAGACGAGCTAATTACGCTTACTCGAACAGAGTTTGATTTGCTGCTATTTTTGGCGTCAAACTTAGGTCGCGTGTTTACTCGTGATGAGCTACTTGACCACGTTTGGGGTTACAATCACTTCCCGACAACACGTACGGTTGATACACATGTACTACAGCTTCGTCAAAAACTGCCAGGACTGGAAATTGAAACACTTCGTGGTGTTGGCTACAAGATGAAAGCATAAGTCGTAATGAAAATACTACTCCCTGTAGTTGTCTCATTAGCGTTAGTGAAACCAGTCCATGCGATGGACTGGTTTCAAACTAACACGCCTTTAACACAGGCACATCAACACTTACTTGAAGATGATCTTGCGGGTATGTTCAACTCTCTTGTTGAACTCTGGCAAACGGAACCAAGTAAAGATTTGACTCCTCACCTTAATGATCTTCTTGGTCAGTCACTATCTAAAAACTGTGGCAAGGCTCTCACTGGTGTAACGCTGCCTGATTGGATAAGTGGTGTGAACGTTATTCGTCAGACTATTCAAAGCCCTGGGCGAGATACATTTAGATTGGTAATCAAGCTAAGAGCTACAACTGACATCGAAAATATTTCATTTAATCGATGGGTGGATGATTCTATATCCGCGGACAGTTCATTCAGCTATGAACAACAGCCGAACGGGACAGAACTTGCCAACGAGCGTAGTTACTCGAAACGCTATAACTTAACCGGTAAGCTTGAAGCTGGTTTATATCACTTAACCGTTGTTTCTACTGATAAACAAGAGTATCGAACTTGGGTAATACTTGGAGATTCAAACTCTTCTCAATATGTTCGTTGGACATCTAAAGAGAATTGGAAAGTAGAAAAGAGCGCACTTCGTAATCCCCATTGTCCATTACCGCAACTTGAAGTCGGTTTGTATGACTACATTGATGGCCAGTACGAGCAAATGTGGAAAAAGACTTACGAGTCTAACTATCCAAATTCATTGGAGCTAGCGGGTGTCCCAAACGATAGATACGTATTGGCGGTAAGTATCAATAGTCGCCGTTGGCAGGGCGATATAATTGTTGAGCAGGCTCAAACTATTAGCCGAACCTATGATCTTTCCCAGGAAGAATAGTTAAAGAAATACTACTTGTGCCGATAAAGGTTCAGGACGAACTAAAATCACAAGTGTAGTATGAAAAACAAATATAAAATTCTTGCCACTTCTGTTGCTACTATTCTTTTCGCTAATGCTGCTTCTGCTGCTACTTATGCGATAGAGGCTCGTAGTGATGCAATGGGTGGCGTTGGTACCGTATCAGCAACTTATCTAACTGCGCCTTTTTTCAACCCCGCTCTTACTGCGATTTATCGCCGAAATGACGATGCAGGCATGATCGTGCCAAGTTTTGGTGGCAGCTACGATGATCAATATGATCTAGTTGATGAGATCGAACGCATCAGCAAATTGACAGACGTCGATGAAATCAAAAAATCGATGGATGCTATCGATGGGAAAAAGACAGACTTTGATCTTGGTGGTGTCGTTGCCATTGGTATCCCCAACAAATTCTTATCTGCAACTGCATACGGTAAGCTATACACTGAATCATTCGTACAACCAAATGTTGATACCTCAGGTACTAATCCATTAGATGATAGCTATGTACAAGGTGTTTCTATTGGCGTGGCTGAAGCTGGTATTTCACTTGCTAAATACACTAATTTCATGAACCAACACCTTTCTTTTGGTGTTACTCCTAAACTTCAGCGTATATACACATACTCATACGCCACGAGTTTTCAGAATTTTGATACTAAAGACTTACGTGAAAATGAGACCGCGGAAACGATGTTTAACTTAGACGCAGGCGCACTTTGGTTCTTTGGCCCATATCGTCTCGGTATTTCAGCGAAAAATTTGATCGGAAGAGACGTTAAAACAAAATCATTCCAATATGGCAGCGATACGATAAAATCATACGAATATAGCATGCGTCCTGTATACACCGTTGGGGCAGGGATTGTTGCCGATTACTTTACGATGAGTGTTGACTACGATCTTAACGAAGAAAAACGTTTTTCATCCTTTGATGATAATACGCAAATGATTCGAGCTGGTATTGAATTTGATATTTTGCGTCAAATGGCATTACGAGCAGGGTATATGAAGAACTTAGCTCGAAGTAATGACGAAGGAACCATTACTGCTGGTATCGGGTTGTCTCCACTTAAGTTGTTCGAATTGGATATCGCAGCTCAGTACACAAACGAGAACGCTATGGGTGCATCCATTAATTTCCTTGCTACCTATTAATTGAATCGTTATAGTCAGCTCCTCAAAATGAGGAGCTTTTTATGTTTGACGATTTACCCCCTCTATCTCACCAAGAACAACAACAAGCTGTAGAGAGAATTCAAGAATTGATGGCGAAGGGCACAAGTACTGCAGAAGCTATCAAAATTGTTGCCGAACGGATTCGTTCTGAGTACGCAGAAAAACAACAGCAACAAAACTAATCAATTCATGGACAGGGCATACGCCCTGTTTTTTTGCCTTTCTATTTTCTATTCCTTTACACTCCCCAACACCACCCTGGTTACGCTGTAACTAAAATTTACTATACCTCTATGATTGTAATCTTGTTCAATTACCTTTAAGACTAAATTGTGAGTTGGTAAAATTTTACCTCATCATATTAACCTTGGCTTACACAGTGCAGGTAGTTAGGCATTTTTTAAAGAACTTATAAATTAAACTCTATTATATCAATTGCTTACCTCGGTCTTTTAATCTGCCAACCATATTGGTCGCGATTGATCTTGTAATTTAATTACAAAGCCCAAGAGAGCTTCGCTCTCAGACAGAAGATTATGCTAAAAAAAGAAAAAAGAGACACCGTAACTTATAACGATAATTAAACTAGAGTTATTAAATAAGCGATATAAGAACAGTAAGCACTCGCAGACATATGTAATAGATGAATCGAAATTCATCATATTGAGCTGCTTTTTTAGCCGAAATACGTCTCCTGGATTTGAGCGGAGCGTTACATATTGAATATGCTTAATCTAAAGTAGTTTTACTAAACTAGGCGACGTTGAAGTGGTTAATATGAATCCTCAAGAGTAGTAGAAATCAAGAGCAGTAACGCGCATTACAACGTAACGTTTCCTGGCATCCTTCCTGTTAAATAGTCCGATAATTAGAGAAGAAATTGGAAAAACATCGTTGATCTTTGGATGAGAGGAAGCAAGAAGGTTGTAATGAAAACTATTTGCCTGTTTTACACTAAACTCCTTTAACTATCATGTAGCAGTAGTTTTGATGTTGTGTTCGCTCTATGTGGACTAGACTTAATATGAGAACAAAAACTAACCTAGGGAGGAATGATGGGTTATAAGCACGTTTTGGTTGCTGTCGACTTATCTCAATCTAGCCAAGCCGTTATCGAAAAAGCAATAATGCAAGCAGATAACTCAAGCAGCAAACTCTCATTTGTTTACGTAGATGTTGATCGCATAGTCATGGAAGCGAAGGAAGAGCAAGAATTGGAAAGAAGGCTGCAAGAGCTCGCTGATAAATGCTTATATCCAGTAAACGAGACCATGGTAGTAATCGGCGATCTTCATATAAAACTATCGGGAATCGTCAAAAAAGAGGGGATAGACTTAGTTGTCTGTGGTCATCATCACAACTTATTGAGTCGCTTTTTTTCATCGATACCAAAGGTTGTGAACGAGGTTGAAGCTGATTTATTAATCGTCTATTTAGACGAGTGATCGACAACTCTTGTTCGCACTCATCATTTTTTGTCACTAACAAGCCGAACGTTTATGTTCGGCTTGGTGTATCGGTGATAATAAAAGTTTTTAGCCAGGAATGATTGATGCCTCATGAGATAAAACAGATGCAGACTCCGCGTTTGACTGCAGATCAAAATGTACGTTAACTTGCACGCCTTCTCGCTCAAAAGTGACATCATCAAAATCGGTCATAGCGATTTTGAATCCATTTCTAGCAAAAAAGCCAGTCACCATAGTTCGCTGCTTAATTTCTAATGCAGACGCGAGTAGCTTATCCATGGCATTCTCCTTGGTTATTGTGGGGATATGGGTAGAAGATACACATAGATTGGTATGAAATCAATTTTATATAAAGTTGCTTTTGATGAAAATTTTAATGTAAGTCAATCTATCGTTTACCCCACGTGATTTATTCCACGCAAAACCTTGATAACAAGACGGCAGAGCATCTCACATTGTGATAGCAAGCATAAAGATGGGGGTGTTAATAAATACCGCTGAAACAATATGTTACAAAGATTAGCGTTAGGCCTAGTTGAGTAGACAACGCAAAATTCTAAATCTGAACAACCGCCCTAAAATGACTCACTCTTCAATACTTGTGATAACTCAGACCTAATAAAAGTAGATATCTCAGCTAGCTTTCTTGGCAAAGGGTTTTGATAAGGGTAGGCAATATACATGGAACGTTCTATATCAAAAGTTTGCGATATTCGGATGTTTTTGTCTATATAGTTACTTTTAATAAGATAGTTTGGAATGACACCAACCCCAACTCCCTCAGAAACAAAGTTTATTAAAATAGAGGTGTTATCAACTTCGATAACATCAGTATATTGATTTTTAATTGATTCCTTATTCGAATGATGTTTGTAGATTAATAGTGTTTTGTTGTTGGCATTACTTACCCTAGATATCAAAACATCACTATAATCACCAATTTTATGTGCAATAAGAGTGTCATCAATAACATTATTAAGCCTAATCGCTAAATCTACATTGCTTTCTAATAAATTTTCTACATTGTTACTTGACGATATTTCAAAATCAACTTTTGGATATCGTTCTTGTAAGTCTTTAAGAACAGAACCAAAAATAGAAGAGGCTATAGAGTTGGGCATTGTGATTTTAAACTTTCCATCAATGCATTCACTCAACGAGCTAGCTCTGTAATTTAACTCGTGCAAACTCTCTAACGTCTTGATAGCAAGCTCTCTAATGCTTTCGCCATGATCAGTTAAAACGAGTTTCCTTGTTGTCCTGTGGACGAGTGTTACACCAAGTTGTTTTTCTAATGCTGCTAGCTGCCTGCTGACTTGAGCTTTAGACTTTTCAAGTTCTTTTGATGCCTCTGTAAGAGAGAGGTGTTTACAAATGGCTGCAAAGCAGATCAGCTCATTGTTCATCAATTCCATGATTGTTACCTTTTTGCAACTCTGAGTCACGTTGTCTTTTAACTGGTGGGAAAGTATAACTTGCATCATCGGAGGGGGACAATGATATTTAAAAGCCGCCATGAAATAATGGCAGACTACTATCTTAATAAAACTATATTGGATATTAAGTTAAACCGATATCCTGAAGAAATTAACTCAATCGGATTAAATATAGAAAATAAAGAATTTGTCTCGTGAAATTACTAAGTTGGATTCGGGTGATTTAATTGTTGATTGTGCATCATTGATAATGACTCATTACATATCGGAAAAAGTAATAATAAAAGTTGAAATTGATTTTTTAAATTATAAAGTTAAAAGTGTGAGGATATTTAAATATGAAGACTGCAATACAAAATTCGAAAAGATCTGTTTATCAGAAAGATACATTGTATAGAATAATAAATAATATTAGTACTTTGTATACCAAATCACTAGTAAAATTATTTGGTGAAGAGCTGAGAATCCATCATTGCAAACATAAGATTAATGTAAGAACCACTAACGAGTTGAGTGAACATATGAAGAAAGATCTAGGTATAGATTGAAAAGTAGAGAGTTTACATCTAATAGATTCCTTGTTCCTATAAAGATAATCTAGTACTTACACGTTTGGGTTAAGCAAATGCGTGTCCATGTTGACTCATGTTGATTGAGCAAGATGCAGAACCAACGTGTACAGTGTTGAACGTAACCCAAGATACAATGAAGGAACTTAATCAGCCACACGGTTTTAAAGTTGATGACTGGTTATTATAAAGTTGTCGCTGTGATGAAATCGAAGTTCACGGTCCATACAAGACAGCTGATGAGGCTTGCAAAGCAGCAACAGCCAAATACGGTGTAACTAAACTGACTTCACCAATGCTAATCTTCTAACTCTTAAGTTCGTATTATGTATAAGCTGGTAAATGAGAGGTTAGGCTGGCGCCCCTGCTTGTAAGGCATTGATTAGGCGGGGGTTTATAGACTTATCTTCGAGTAAACCGTATACCACATCTTGATCATCCAACCCCAATAAATCGGCGATTTTAAAGGCAATTTCCCAATCAAGAACACTGCGACCATTGCGGTAATTGCTAATTCTACTTGTGCCAACGTCCAAAACTTTAGCTAACTGATAGTCAGAGGTAAGCTCTAACTGGGTTTTCAGTCTATCTAAAAGCACATTTGTGTAATTAGTCATGTTCCCGCATCCTTTCGCAATATTGTTAAATTTTAGTGGATAGTCTGGTTTCTTTCACTACCGCAAGCCACTTGCGTGCTTAAAAAGATTTCCTTAACGTTATTTTTGAGACAGGAAATCAATAGCTTGCGGAGGCTACAACATGGAACGTATCGTTACCGACCCAATTCACTTACCTTGCCCAGATATGGCAGGGTGTACCAATCCTGACCCAGCAAAAACAGCAAACTCACTTCTTAAGATTGCACAATTACGCGAAAAGTTCGCTGAACAATTCCCAAAGAAGAAACAAACCTACATTCCTACACGTTTTCGTCAGGGGGTTGTAGCATGAATTTGAGTATCTGGAAAACGCGCCGCAATCAGCGCCAACTTGTTGCATCTCAATGCAACGGAACTCATATTTACTTCGACAGTTTTGAGCTTGAAGCCGTTGAAGCCTCTCTTTGGCTTTATCAAGGCATGACGCTTGTTGCTTGCATTAAAGCGAAAGACGCCACGCTCGCTGATATTACTAACGCCGCTCATCGTATGGCGACACTTGGTGCGCAAAACAACGGCGAACCACTACACGAAATCCGCAAGCAAGATGAAGCGCCCCAAGTGGGCGCGGATTCTTCACCTGTGGGAGCGTGACCATGAAGCATCTTTATGACGTCCAACCGCCGCGTGAGTTTACCCAACTTTTAAGCCCGCATGATGTGGGCTTTATTACGGCGTTAGCGCAAGACGTTACCGTTACCGAGAAAAACATTGCCGCTGTCGAAAGCGGTTTTTTTAGTGCTCCAAACCGTGATTGGATGGAAAGTGAACTGCAAAAGTTCAAATCGTTTGACCAAATCCACCATTTACGCACCTTAAAAAGTGCTGAACTTGGGCGCGAAGCGCTGGACGAAGTCCAGAAAAGACTAGGCTCGTCAAAGGGCGCAAAAGTCGGACACGGAAAACGCAAGCAGATAGACCGCTTGATGACACGCTCTCGACGTCTGCCGCCGCGCCATAAAACGAAATCGTTTTGTGGCGACAACGTGACCGATGAATATCGGGCACGCTCACAAGCGCAAACAGGTTGGATTCGTAACGAAAACAACCGCCTCGAATGGCAACCGATTGGCACTAGCCGAGCGTATTTGATGTCCCGTGGTTGGGCGCAACAGATGAAAATGCAGGTGAAATACCACCCAAGCCCGTCCGAAGCACCCGCGCCGCAAAGTGGTGAGCGTTTCACTGACAAGCTAAACCCACGCGCTGTAAAGAAAATCTTTGAATCGGGCGCTTATGTCGCCGCGTGTCACGGTGGATTCAGCACGTTTCTCACCCTGACTTTTACTCAAAAGCAACGCGACCGCATTTTTGGTGGCGAAGCGGTCACGGATGAGGGGCTGCCATATTGCCCAATCCAAACCACGATTGGTGCCGAGGTATCCCGTTTTCTAAATGGCCTCAAGAAAATGTACCAACGCGGGTTTGAATATTCCGCAAGCGAGGCGGGGTCACTTGGGTTAGACGGTGACAAAGTCAAAGTGAATGGCCGAATTGGCCGCCCGCTTAAAGCTGCTTGGAAAGATGACGACGGCATCAAGCACGTTAAAGAAATTCATGGACCAACCGCCAACCCGTTTGATTTTCATTACATTTGGGTCGCGGAATCTCCGGCTAATGAAGATGGCGAGCCTAACCCTCATGTGCATGTGCTGCTGAACTGGCGAGTGGAACGGCACCACTTTGCAGGATGGGCGAACCGCATCGAGCAGCTTTGGGGCAATGGCATGGCACATCTGGAGAAAATCAAATTCAGCGAAGCGGCAGCGGGCTATCTCATCAAAGCCGTGGGTTATGCGGCCAAGGGCGATAACGCCGACCAAGGGCTGATAAAAGGCAACCGCTACAACATCGCACGCTGTAGCCGTGCCCCTGATTGGGATGTGTTGGCATCGTTCGAAGTGGACAACATGACGGGCATCATCAAAGAGTGCGGTTACATGTTGGAACAATGGCGCAAGCCAATGCAGCGAGAAATCCGACGCAAAGAAACCAAAAAGCAAGACGCGATTCGCGCTATCGACATCAACCGCAAACAAGGCAATCACGGTGCCGTGCAAAAGCTTAACCATCTGATTAAGAAGTTAGACCACGAAGCACGCCAGATTCGCAACCAAATCAAGAGCCGCGGCACATTCGCCAGTAGCTTAAACCAATTTTCTATCGTGTTTGAGGGCGAAAAATCGAAACACAGGGCGGGGGCGTTTTTGTATTGGGCGCGCGGAGCGCGTGGTTGGTCGATGAAGTGTACCGCCGAGCGTGATGGTAATGATTTGACGTTAACTCGTGACGACGCCACCGACCTTTACAAAGAACAGTTTGAACGATTTCAACTACGACAAGCCGACTGGAAAAATCAGTTAGCACAAGAGCGGCCGCCAGAGCCGGACATCAACATAATCAAGAGCAATGACATGGCGATTTACCATGATTATTGCCACTACGTTCATTAGCCCGTTTGGGCATTGCTTGCGACAACGATTTCAGCAACTAGGTAAGGACAACCCAATGAGCAACATCGACAAAATCACCCAAGAAATGGAAGCCGAAGTAAAGCGCAGCAAAGGCGGCGTGTTTTGGCGTCTCATGTTGGTCTGGATGAAGGAAGTCAATAAACAGATTCAGAACAAACCGAACACCGATGAAGAACTAGCCGAGGCTTAAACAATGGAAATGCTATCTCTCAAAGAATGTCAGCAAGCAATGGCCGCGCTCGATGCGGCCGACAAACTCAACGCCAGTGTGGAAAAGGAGTTGAGCCAGTTCAAAAACATGGACACCAACGCGATTATCAAACGTGCAAGCAAGATGCTCATGACGGGTAATTTCTCGCTTGAAGCGTTCGGGTTAAATCCGACGCTGTTCGACCAAATCGAGCAGCTTACCAAGCTCAATAACAAGGTGCGTGAAAAATATCGTGGTTGTGTAAAAGGCAACATGCAGCAATTGGAAACAGTCGAGGCGGCCGCCGATGAGTAAACATCCCAACCCAATTCGCGGGCACGTATCGTGCCCCGTTTGCCAAAGTCCCTCAACCGTGCATCGCGTCGGTGAGGGCAAGCTCATTGCTGAGGGCGAGCCAACCAAAAACGGGCGCAACTTAGGATTGCTTTATTATAAGTGTCCGAGCTGTGGCAACAGCCCAATGAGCAAGAGCATTAACGCTTTTGTAGAAACCAACATGGTTGACTCGGTTGAACAGCTAGAAGTGAGTGACACCGTCACAATTGAGGCCGAATCGCCAACGGTTGAACCAGTACCCGAAACCGTTGCAAGCACTGATATGCCTAGCATTACGGCTGATGAACCAGTGGAAGCGCCAAGCGTTGAAAGCGAGCAAGTAACCGAACCGGAGCCCGCACCAACGCCCGTTAAAAAGCCGCCATTTCCGGTTAAAAAAGTCTTAGCGGGGATAGCCTTTGTCGCCTTGCTGATTTGGGCAATTCGTCAACTGATGCCAACCAAGAAACCAACCGAACCAGACACCGAACAGGGAGAGCCAATCAATGCAGGATGAAATTGAAAACCAACCAGAACTGGACGATTGGGGCGACTTTTCGGCGGTTATCAGTGGACTGGAGCAAACCGAAGTCAGCGAACTAACCGACTTACCAACCGAAGCCGCCAACGACGACAACCACCAACCCGCGGGTGAAATGTTCGAGGGCGCGTTGTCGGTACTGTTCACCATTGCCGAACAAGCCACGTCGATTATTTCCGGTGTCGATTTTGAGTTTGACGAAAAAGGCAAAGCGGCGGTGATTGATGCGGCGTTGCCTGTGTTGGAAAAGCACAGTGACAGCGTGTCGTCGATGTTTGGGGATTACATGCAAGAAGCCGTTTTAGGCTTGGCCGTGCTGTCTCTGGTCTACAGTGCCAAGAAAACCATGGCGTATCAAAAAGAGCTATTAGCGATAGAGGAGGAAAAACAGCGTGAGCAAAAAGAAAAAGACGCCGCTTAAATTCCCCAATCCGGTCAACTCCAACCCGTCACACGATGCCGAGCATGTCATCTATGTGGCGGGCACGGGCGGGGGTAAAACCTCCGCCGTTAAGCACTTGGGGTTAGTGCCCAAAGCCGCGCAAGCGGTTTTTTTTGACCCTTACCGCAACTACGCGGGGGCGAAATTTCGCGGCCAACAATGCCTTGAAACCAACTCGCGAGTGGCGTTTGTCAAAGCGTTGGTGATGGCACGTAAACGCGGCAAGTCGTTCAAGTTAGCGTACATCCCCAAAGATGGGGCTTGCTCGGAAGAATTGGAGTTCTTCAGTGCGGCGGTGTGGGCGGTGGGTAATGGCGACGCCAAACAACTGCATGTGATCATCGAAGAGCTTGCAAGCTGCGTGGAAACGTCCGGCAAACTCAAAGGCAAAGCGGGCGAATTATGGCGCGGTGGGCGTCAATATGGGCTTGTGCTGCATTCGATTTTCCAACGTGGGCAGGAAGTGCCCAAGACCGTCACCGAGCAATCGCCTGTTTGGTGGATTGGTGCGGTGAATTCGATGGCCGATGCGCGATGGCTCGCCGATAAAAAAGGCTTGTGCGTCGATACCTTGGCGGGCTTGAAGTCAGCCAAAAACAACAAAGCCGCGATTGGCAAGCCGATTGCCGAATATTTATTGGTTCGGGATGGTATCGGCAATGTGGAAAAGTCCTCATTTAACTGCCTGACGGGCACCATTCACCGTTAATTTCAACGCTCATTCAACCTATAGGTTAATCACTTAACCTATAGGTTGCGCCCGCTTTCGCTTCCTCTCAAATCCCTGTTTCATGAAATCACTTTTTAACCGTGTACAACCGAAAGGGACAACATGAAACAGCAACACAAAAACCTATTGATGGCACTGATTATCACGTTAATCGTGATTGCCGCTATCAACAACATCAGCGTGCTGAACCCAGTGCGTGAAACTCTTAACGGCGAAAATGGGTGGTTCTAATGGAAGCACTAAAACAACCTTTTAACCCGCGTCCACGTGAGCTTGACCCTGTTGAGGGTGTGAACTGGGGCAACCAAGCCACACTGCGCTTGGTATCGGGTCCAACTTACCAAAACATTGAACTGGTGACGGACATTCTCGATGCGGCAGACATTGAGCGCATCACAGTGAAAGTGAACGGCCGTGAAATCGTCAACGTGACGGGTCAAGACCTGTTCGATTTGCAAGAGCACAAGAAAGAATACGTGCAAGCGGGTCGCTACGTGTTGAACTTCTCGGATTTGTCGATGCGTACCAAACTGGGTATCCGTACAGGTGAGCTTGTGACGCTGCAAGGCGAAATCTGGTTCATGTACATCCAGCTAAAAGCCAAAGCGGGTGCCGCGGCACCAATGATTCGCGCTCGTGCTCATACCACGGCGGCGCAAAGCCAACGTATCTACATGCCGCGCATCTATTCCCAAACATGGTACGCCGCATCAAGTGGTCGCACACCGTTTGACTTTGCCGAGCGTAGCGCGGCGCTGTCTATCAAGCGTTTGCACCTCAAAGACAACACGATTGAACGCGTTCGCGTCCTGCGTGATGAACGTGAAGAGCTCAACGTCAACAAGGCCGATAACGCCTACGACTTAGCCGCGGCAGGTCGTGAGCAGAATGCGGGCTTCTTCTCGATGGACTTCACGCGTTGCGGTTTTGGTAGCGAAGCACGTTTACCAACGGCGGCCATGAAACAACTAGCGTTTGAAGTGGAAAAAACGGCGGCGGGTAGTATTCCGGTGCTGATTGAAGCCATCGAACAAGTGGCGGTGCCTACCGCGCAGTAAGGGGGCGTTATGGCGCAAGAGCAAAGCATGTGGGGTTCCATTTGGGATGGCGTCTTAGAAACGGGCGGCGAGCTGATGACCGACGTCACCGACTTGGGAAAAGACTGGCTCGGCGTGAAGATTGAGAACGAAGCTCAACGCGTCGAGTCCAGCAATCCAGATGAACAGCGAAAGCACAATAACGACTACCAACAACCCACGGGTGAGCCTGTGTACACCTCCGCGTTTGCGGGGGTGACCACCACGCACCTGATGATGGGAATGCTGTTCGTACTGTTGTTATTGGCGATGTTCTACGTCGCTAAGGGGAAGAAGTAATGCCGTTTATTCCATACCTGATTGCAGGTGCGGTGGGCGTATGGGCGGGCATCAAAGTCTCGGGCGGGTTTGACCGCATCGGATGGGTGCTCGGTCTGCTTCTGGTGTGTTATGTCCTGTACAAGAAAGGATTCAAATTATGATTGGTGGGCTTTTAGGCAATTCCGGCTCGATGCCAATTAGCGCCAACGGTGGTCCCGCGGTCAGCGGTGCCGATGGTGAATCAAGTGGCAGCCTCTCGGTAGGCAATATCAACATGGGCGGCGGCAATTCCACCACGTTGATGATTCTTGTAGTGATTGTGATTGCGGCGGTGTTGCTATGGAAAAAGAAGTAATTGAAGTCGTGACGCAATCGAAACGTGCGCTTGGTGAACTCAAGCCCGCGTTTCGCGCTTGCCCTGATGCGTACGTTGAATTGTGCAAAGCGGTCAAGGATGGCCGCGTGAGTCTGTATCGCCTAATCAGCAATGAAAATGATCTCATCATTGCGGGTGAGCGTGATGGGGATAACTACTTTTTGTGGGGCGTCGCGGGTCGCGGTCTGCGTTCGGGCATCAAACAACTGGTTAATGTCGTCAAAGCCGCGGGGATGCAATCGTTATCTGCGGATACGGCGTTTCAAGGCGTCGCCCGCTTGGTGCGCTCAATTGGCGTCACCGCCAAGCAAGACGGTGACTTTATTCGTTTGGATTTGGGAGTGCAGTAGATGGGTAGTTCTAAATCAAAATCGAGTAATACCAGTAACACCACTAACGTCAGCGGTCAGAATGCCATTAGTGGCGATAACCTCGGTGTGGCGATTTCGGGGGTGAACAACTCGACCATCAACACCACCATGACCGACCACGGCGCAGTGAATGCCGCCATGGAGCTTGGCGAAAAGGCGTTTGATGAAGCCTTTGCGTTTGGCGGCGAAATGCTCAACAGCAATGAGCGCATTTCACTTGAAGCGATGGACACCACGCACGACATTGCCGAAACCGCCATTGATGAAGTGGCCGATTTTGCGGGCGATTCCTTGGCAACGTACGCCTCAACCAACAGTGAAAACCTCGATATGTTGGCGGGACTGGCGGGCAATCAAGCGGCGCAGAACTCGAAGAACCTGCAAGCCATGATGGACTTGGCGAAATTCAAACAGGACGGCGGGCAAGTCGAAACAAGCAAGATGATGGTCGTTCTCGCGATTGTGCTTGTGTTGGTGCTTGGCTACGTAATGGTGAAAAAACGATGAACACGCAACTACTAGCGGGTCAAGCCATCCCGCTGACGCCTGATGGCAATTGGCTGTATCTGAAATCGGCGCAAGCTGAGATTGAAGTCTATCGCGAATCGTCTGGTGAACGCGTCACGCTTGGCAAGTCGTCGGTGTTTAACGTGGGCGAGGGTAAACACCTTGGGCGTTTGCTTATCTCAAGCCGCACCGATAACCAGATTGAAATCCAGTTTGGTTTTGGGATGTTCACGCCGCCCGTTGAGGGTCAAAGCGTGGTCGTGCAAGCACTGCCGAATGTGGTGATTGAGCGCATGCCAGGGGTGACGGTGGAACACTTACCCGCGGTAGAAATCGCGCCCAATCAACAACTGGCGGTGAATCAACTGCCTGCTGTGAAAATCGCAGCGAATCAACAGCTCGGCGTCACGACGTTACCGCCTGTTGAGTTCAAAGCGCCGCAACCCGTGACGGTTCAATCGTTGCCATCGGTGGAAGTGTCTGCACTGCCCGCGGTCACGCTCGAAGCAACGCAAGTGGTCAACGTCGATGCGCAAGTCAGTCGCAACCTCATCACCGAAGCGGTGAGCGTGTTCCCGCACAACATTGCGCAAAACGCCACGCGTAACGCCATCACGATTAAGGCAGCGAAAGCCAACACCGCCTCGGTGTTCATTGATGCGTTTGAACTGGAAGCGGGCGAGCGCATCACCATTGAAAGCACGGCCGACATGACCTTAACGGGCGCGGAGGGTGACAGCGTCACACTGTTGGAGGTGTAACCATGCCGTTGTTTATCTTAATTATTTTTGTTTTTGGAATTGGAGCGTTCACCATGACGACATCAACCACATCAAGCGTTCGCGGGATTCGCATTAATAACCCGCTTAACATTCGCATTGCACCAAATGCATGGCAAGGCAAGGTGACGCCGTCACGTGACAAAGCCTTTGAAACCTTTCAAGCGCCCGAATGGGGCTTTCGTGCGGGCGCCATTTTGCTGCGTAACTATCAGCGCCGTCATGAGCTGCACACTTTAACGGAAATCATTCACCGCTTTGCACCACCAAACGAAAACCACACGGCCAACTATGCACGCTTTGTCGCGGGGCGCGTTGGTGTGGGTATGGATGAGCGTATTGATTTGGTGAACAACAAGCCGTTATTGGTCGAAGTGCTTCACGCGATGAGCATCATGGAAGTGGGTCGCCACTACAGCAAAGACACGGTGTTGAAAGGCGTCAATCTGGTTTAGGGAGAAACACAACATGTTTGAACGTTCAACATTAAAAGGCTTAACACTGCTTGGTTCGGTTATCGCGGCGGCGACGGGCTACGGCCATTTATTCAGCGTGGAGCTGACTGACACGGGCGTGAATTTTGGCGGCGCGGTTGGCTTAGCCATTCCCGCTGTGATTGGTGCGTATGAGTCGCTGCCGGACAAGTGGAAACCAAGCAAAAAAGTAGGGGACTTGGATGGAAAACGCCCTTATTAACGCCTTATCGGGTCTGGGGTTTTCGTCCGAGTCGCTGGTCATGTTTGTGCTTATCGGCATGAATCTGAAGTACCAAATCGCCATCAATAAACAGCTTACCCAAGGGCTGCAAGATGTACGCGAAAGCGTGTTGGTGCTCACGGCCAAACAGACAGATTAAAGAGTATTTATCATGACAGATTCAGTTAAACCGCTTCCAACGGGAAGCACGGATAAAAAAGTCGAGCACATTGCCGACTACCTAGAGCGCGCAATGGCAGAAGTGGCGCTTGCTGGCAATGCGCCTGACAACCTATTGCGAAACCCAAGCTTTGCGGAGTATTACAGCGCAACGCTTTCGAATGATATTTTGTATGGGCATGCGGTAGACAAAGCCAAGTCTTTTAACTTCATGAAAGGCATTGCAAAACCCATTTGTCCATCGTGGAGCATTGAGGTTCAACACGGCGGCAGTATCAGCTATTGCAAAGTGAAATCCGGCCGATATAGCAAAGCCGACCTGCACCAAAACAAGGATGGTAATGCCGTTATGTTTGGTGGTCTTGGCATGACGGGTAACGGTGCCAATGCGGTGTTGTTCCAAGAGTTTGATACACCAACGTTGATTGAAGATGGCGAGCAAAACTATTACGCCTACGTGCGTTGTTGTCAGGCAGGTGGCCCGCAAAAGATTCGCTTTGGTATTTGCGATTTGGACGGAGACGGCAACGCAACCAGTATCCGAGCGTCACGCACCATTGAACTTCCGGCGGGTTTGTACGACGTAAAAGAGTTCTGGCTTGAAATCCCAAGTCTGGCCGAAGGTGGCGCGACCATTAACTATCGTAAACGTGCGTTTTTCATCGAAAGCGCCGCGCGGGGTGTGTTGTCCGTGGAGGGTGCAGGGGTGTACTACGGTAAAGCCGGACAAGTGCCAAAACTCAATTACACCAATCAAGGCATCGGGAAAGAGTTCATTATCACCAAGAAGTTCTCAAAAGCAGACCCAACCTTTTTCCTACCTTGCGTTGAGGGCTGTTACCCAATTGATAAACACCTGTCGTTTATCATCATGGGCAACCAAGGCTTTGAGTTTGAATTCCAAGCGCGGGACACCGATTTCAGCTTGGGCGATGATGGCACCGTCACGATGTCGAACATTGGCATGGTGAGCTCAACGGCAAACGCGCAGGTTCGCGGCTTCTTTAGCCAAAACCTATACATGAACTTTTTCGATGTCGCGCCGCCGCTAGTGTAAGCGATGAAAGCTAAGGCTTAAACCTTGCGAACTGGTTCGAAGCGTTACTAATGACGATTTACACAGCGAGTAGGGAGCCGATACTTTTGGCGGGTCGATTGACCTCGACAGGCTTCAAACGAATGCCACCAAAGCAGAAGCCTAAAAAAGCCGAACCCTTAGCGATGGGGTTCGGCTTTTTTGTTGTTACTATATGATTATTGGGCATATACTCACTGCTTACGTCTTAAATCATGGAGAACTCAGATGGAAGCAGAGCTCGTTAGTCTTGGAGCAAACGTTGCCTTAAAAGAAATGATTACTCATTTTACCAAGAAGCTTCTAGCAGGCAATTGGACAAAAGATCTTGAAGAAGGTAGGACAATACTCCAACAACTTTCACAAGATGGAGCCGCAGGAAGGTATGTGGAAAAGTATGTATCCAAGCACCTTAAAATGAGGACACTACATAGCGCTGAATCTGATGTTTATATTGATGAAGTTTATACGCCGCTGACATTAGAGGTAACTTCGAATAAAGATAGATTAAAGGTTAAAGACGGATTTACACTAGAGTTCAGTAGAATTATCAACATAATAGGTATTGCTGGTCAAGGTAAAAGCACCATCCTTAGGAAGTTATTCTTAGAAGAAATAAAAAAGCAAAACAAGTTTCCTTTTTTTATTGAACTAAGGAGAGTTGATGAAAGTGGAATAATTGAATACCTGAAAGAGAGCCTTAAAGATATTGGACTTAAGGTGGATGAGGGTTCTGTTGAAATTTTGCTTCAATCAAATAATATTATTCTTCTTTTGGATGGGTTTGATGAAATAGCCAATAATAACAGAAGGCGAATGTTGAATGAAATAAATTCAATAAAGAGTAGATATAATTGTAGTGTTATAGTAACCAGCCGTCCTGACACTGAAGTGTGCCATGAAACAAATATCACAAACTTGAAGGTTGAAAGGTTAGGTTTGTATGAAATTACAGAAATATTAAGAAAACTAGACAAGAATAATGAATGTCCAGAACTGGTAGAGTTGATAAATAACAACATCAACTTGCAATTAACTTTGGTTAGTCCAATTCTTGTTAATTTATTATATGTTTGTTATCCATATTTGGATGTAGTGCCTGAAAATGTAGTGGATTTCTACAATAAGTTATTTCTTACATTATATAGTAGGCACGATAAGATTAAGAACTTTAATCGAGAAAAGTATTCTAACATTTCAGCACCAGTAGCTAATAACATCTTTGACGCACTGTGTTTTAATAGCCTAAGCAAGAATAAATTAGAGTTTGACGACAGCAGTTTGGTGGAAAATCTAGAATTCTCCTTAAAGTATAACGACATAGACAACTCAGAATTGGAAAATATTAAGCAAGATATTATAAATATCACCTGTTTAATTCAAAAAGATGGTTATGACCGTTACGTTTTTTTACATAAATCCGTCCAGGAATTTCATGCTGCTAAATTTATTAGCAAATTAAGGCATGAGCATAAAAAGTTGTTCTACAAGAAAATCTCAGACTTAATTGAGAAAGAAGACAAATTTGATAATGTGATTTACTTTTTGAGAGAAATTGATAAAAATGATTTCGAGTTATTACTTTTAATTGAACACTTTAAAAAATATGAAATTGACAAGCTAGAAGGGATTGATAATAACAGGGTGCTTGCTAAATTTGTTGATTCGGTTTTTGAAAATAAACAAATAGGTGTAAAGGTAAATAAAGGAGAGGATATAGGTTATCAAATTAGTTTTTCAAGTCTTACTCACAATAATGTTATTGTATCTATGGCAGTGCTATCAAATAAGCCCAGAAATGAAGACAGCCAATTAGAAGCTAAACTTTTTAACGCTTGTCGAATGATAAACCATACTTGTAAAATGGATGAATCATTTACTGGACTACCGTTATCTTTCGTCAAAGAAATTGCAATATCCTCTAAAGAGATAAATAGTAAGAATACTGAAAAAAGTAGTAGAGGCGAGTTATTATCTGAAAAGGATAGAGATTTATTAACCTTAGATGGAACACTTTATAGACTTCCGATGAAGGAAACGTTTATATATCTTGGTGTGTATGATGACTTAGTTGAAGAGATAGAGCGTCATGTAATGGACTTCTATAAAGATGTTTACAAGCCCATTGCAATGCGTTCAGATGAGGTTTCTGAAATTCTTAATTTAGACTTTGACCTATAGTTTGTATTAAGTCTTTGACCTTGTTTTGGATGGTATCCATTTGGCGGCTTTCATTCGACGGCCGCCACGAAACGGTAAGACGTTTTCTTTAGCAGGATAAACCTTGGGACACTCAAAGTGTCCGTACATTTCCACAAACTGACGGTGTTCGTCACGCCAGAATACAAAGCTTTCCAATTCTTTAGGACTGAACTCACGACCAGATGGTGTGATTAACACAGCACGCTGCTCGCAAACTCGAAAACCAGACCAACGAACATCATTAGGCAAATAGCCAAGTGATTTGATAAGTAGAAGTTTTTCCGCCATCGGATTAACCGGAACAGTGCCATCGAGCCAACGGGTAATCGTCGGTTTAGATACATGAAAATATTCAGCGCCTTGCTTGATAGAGGTAAACTCACGCCAAAAGAGTGTGCGGAATGATTCGTGAAACATGACAACGCTCGCATATTGAATAACTGACTAAAAATATTTTTCTTGTTGTTTTGGGCGTTACCGAACGCGACATTATGTGGCGGTCAGGGTTTTAGTGGCTTTTCGTTGATTGCACAAAACGAACGTCACGAATAGTACAAGTAACTTGCGTTATAGAAATCGACAAAATAAAAAATTACGGCTTGGTTATCAGACACTTATGAAACGCTTAATCAAAGAGTTAGCCTTTGTTAACAAATTACCCCTTAGTGCGCATTATGGGCGCTTATGTTGAATACGTTTGCATATGCGTATCCTATAAAATGTCTCTCTTTTGAGGGACAATTCAATGAAGTATCACGAAATGACTAAAAACTATATTTTTCGTGAATTTGAATGTGGTTTAACCGTCGAAGAAGCTGCCAAACTTTGTTTAAAAACTGTGAGAACTGTCAAAGAATGGGATAAGGGGAAATCTATTCCGCCAGAGTGTAAACGCTTGATGAGGATGAATAAGGGTAGGGAATTGAGCTCTTGTGAAGATTGGGAAAACTTCGTAATGAGGCATGATCGATTAGAGCTTCCAACAGGACAGTTGGTTACTGCGCAGCAAGTATTGATTGGGGTAGCTTTACTAGAATTAGGGGCTTCAAATGATATTAAGATTGCTCACCAAATCTTGAAGTATGCACGTGCCCTAAAAACAATGGTGTAATAAAAAGGCTCCGAGTGGAGCCTTTATGATATTTACAGTTTAGTTAATGGACCTTTTGATAACGTCATAAAATTTTCACCAACCTTATTTATATCTACACCACATGTGGTTTTGTAATCTTTCTTACCGTCGCGGTATGTATATTGGCCCGACTTGAGATCACGAAAAGGAATTTGCTCAATGTATTCAACAACTTCGTAAACTTTTCCGTCTGATGTTTCGTATAGTCCTAAGATATTTGTTTTCATAGCATTCTCCAAAGGCTCTATTATTGTTGAAAAGGTAAAGAATGGGCTGTCAAATTCCATGAGTGAATATCAGGTACGCATTTAAAGAGTTTAAGGTCTTTACGTCTCCATGATTCAATGATGCTGTCGTACTCAACTTGTGAAAAATCTTCTTTTTTAGAGACATTCTTACGGACGTGAGAGCCAAGGTATACTTCTTTTATGGAGCTTCGAGGGACGTCAAAGCAGTATAGTGGTCGTTTAGAAAGCATTATTTTCTTCCAGTTGCCATGGCGACCTTCGCCAAAATGATAACTAAATGGTAAACCGCTTATATCCTTAACAACACGAACTTCCTCTTCATAAGCCCATTCTACTGATTTATATAAAAAGGCTCTTTTAACCAAATTGAAAGCGTCTGAGTTAAACTTAATATCATTTCCTATACTCATTAGCTCTTCCGAAGTTGGAGCTGGCAAATTGTTATGTGGTTTGGTTGCTGAATATACTATTTCTCCATATTGACTGGGAATAATGCAAGCGGTTTTATCAGATAGGCCAGCTGCCTCAACGTCAATACCAATGACTACCCCTTGATGTTGATCTCCGTAATGCGACCACATAAGTGAGTTTAAAGGTTGTCTCGTTAATGACAGCACACCATATTGTCTAGAGAACCTATTTTGACACGCTCTTGTTGCTGTATTTGCATTTATTAGAGTGTCGCTATGTTGCTCAAACCCAAAAGAAGTACACTCAAATGGGTCATTAAGATCTTCTAAACATGAAAAGCCTATTGAAGAGTTTTCAATTACCGAACATGCAGCTTTAAACGACATATATTTATATAGAATCAAATTGTTCCCCTCTGATAGCAACGATTAACAAGACGGATTACGTCCGTTTAAAGATGATGCATTTTTAACCCTCGGTATACAACCTGTTACTGTGTGTGATTATTTATAAATAAAGGCTCTCATTAGCTGATTGTATAATAATGCGACATCACCTTAACTCTCAGAGAAAGCAATCAAAGTCTCTTAGAAGAGTACCCCTGATAGTTCAGTGTAAAAGGGAATTTACCCCCGTAATACACTACAGGGGCACATAAAAGCTGATTTCAATAACACACCGAACAAAAACGATATGCTACCATGCACTCATTTTTTATGAGTGAGGAACGGAAAGTGCCTGAATTACTGATACTTATATCCTTAGCGTGTATTGTGTATCTATTCACAAAGAAAGGTAAGAAACCTAAACGTAGGCTTAACGAATGGGAACAAGGCGCAGCAGTTAGAAGGCCGAACAGCGTGCATTCTTTTGAACCCAAAGTTGTAGAAAAGACCCCAAAGATAGTCGAAGTACCTTTACCGAAGATTGGCAATAAAACTAATTCTGTACCTCACAAGAAAAGTACATTCTTAGCCACCAAGACAGAGCGCCGATTCTATAAAGTGTTGCAGGAGCTTATACCTGATGAATACGTGATTCATAGTCAAGTTTCATTGATGGCATTGGTTCAACCGACCAATTTTAAAGATAACTCTCGAACTTGGGCTAAAAGAATGGACTATGTAATAACGGATAGAGACACAAAAGTCTTGGCGGTCATCGAGCTAGATGACTCATCTCATAGACAGAAGAAGAGACAAGAACGAGATATATACGTAAACAATGCACTTAACGGACACCATCCGTTGCTTCGGTTTGAAGCTAGAAGCTCTTATGACAAAACACATATCGCAACCGTATTAGAACGTGACACGATAATAAAGTGTAGAGAATTGGAAAGCGTATTACAGTACAGCTAAAGCAGAGCCGAACAGCAATTGTTCGGCTTTTCTTTTAACTCAAAGTATCGTGGTTCTTATCGTTACTTTAAGTTCTTTATCTACCGTATTGGTCTTTTCTGACCGGAATAGAGCACCAAGCAAAGGCACATCCATCAAGACAGGCACACCGCTTACCGAGTCTCGCTGCTCTTGAGAAATCAAGCCACCTAAAGAGATCGTTTGGCGGTCTTTGACCTTGACCACTGTTTGCAGTGTTCGGGTATTGGTGATGATATCGGATGCGATAGAGGAATCCGTTACCGAATCGGATTTTTGCATTATCTGCAACACAACATGATCACCAATCACATGCGGTACTACCTCAAGTGATACACCCACATCCTTACGTTCAATTTGCTGGACTCGATTACCGCCGTCAGTTACCTCAGATGAAGTGAGGAACGGCACGTTCTGACCAACCGTGATATAACCGCGCTCCCTGTCCATAATGAACATGTTTGGTCGTGATAAGAGCTTAGTATTCTGATTCTTAGACACGGCTTTAATCAGCGCGTTAAAATCGCCGCCCTCATAGAACAGCAGGTTATCAACGGCTTTCTTAATTGCGGTAGGCTGCGAAACAAAGCCAGCCTCGCTCAGTGCCAAGTCCATATTTACACCAACTTCCTGAGAGTCACCTAACTCAGTTTCGGTAATTACCGCTTCGATAAAGACTTGCTTTTGTGGTCTATCAATTCCTTTGATGAGCACATCAATGTGCTTCAATTGGTTCTCAGAGCCAGTCACGATAATGCTGTTTGTGGTCGGTAGTACCTCAACCTTGTAATTCTTAATCGCTTTGTTGTTCAGTGTTTGATTCTGCGTTGCAGCAAGCATCGAGGAAATCAAATCAACGACCTTGGTATTTCGAACATTCTCAAAGAAGTACAGCTTCACTTGAGAGGGTTCGAACGTCTCCACTTTGTTGGCGTCAGCAATGATGGTAAAAACGCCGTGGTCATGCGTAAGCTCGTAACCATGCGCACGAAGCACCGAAAGGAAAAAGGCTGGATAGTCCTCATCTTTCAAATCCGGTGCGGTAAAGCTGACCTCACCAGTAACACCTTGACCGAGCACCACCGTATTCCCAGTATGAACCGAGAACCACGATGCAAAGTCTCCAATCGGTGTGTTCTTTGCCTCAAAAGGCGCAGAGCTTGCAGCAAAAGAAGGGGAGCTGAGCAGGGTGCACGCGAGCAGAAAGGTGGTAATGCTGGATGTGGAAAAGTTGGAACAAGCCGTAGTTTGTTTCTCAACTTTACCACAGCGCATAGTGAGCAACGAGAGCGCTGATAATAAGCCTCCGGCACAATAAGATTTTTTTTGTTTTTTTGAAAGACAAGCTGTGAGTTTTGCGATTATCCATGACATAAAGCGCACCTTATTCCCTAGCACATAACTTTGAATGATTGACCGTTGCCGCTAACCGTAATGGAGCAAGAGCCGTTAGATTGAGCCGTAAAGCCCTTTGCGTATAGTTGCGACGACGACAGACGCACATCGTCCTTAACGAGCACAAAAGACGGGGCTACGTTTGGGGGATTCATTGACGATTCGATTCGATAGCCGTCGAGCAAGTCACTCAATGACTCGCGATGCTCCGAGGCTTGAGCCGTTTCGGGTTCCGTCGATATGTTCGGTGTGCCAACTAAGGTGAACACCGCAAACGAGACGGCAACACCTGCCGCAAACACACTGAATCGAGAGTATTTACGGAGATAGATTTTCGTAATGCGCATGATATTTCTCAACGTATACGGGACAGTGTAACGTCCATGGGTATAATAGGGCGGCAATACTGAAAAAACGCCGTCCTCATAGTTGTTTCTAAACATCTGCTTAGTGTCGTAAGAGCTGTATAAGTCCGTGCCCCAAAGCATCCATTTATCGACAGTGAGCGAGTTCGCGTTGTCACCATACTTCACAATGCCAACGTGCAACTTGGGCATTTTTAACTTGAGTTGACCGAGCGTCAGAACGGATACCGCCGTCGAGATAATAGGGACTTGAAGACGGTCTAAACGACGACAAAACACGGTGTGTTCAGCCAGTGCAAGACGCGCTTGTTTATCAACAATCGAAATGTCTTGAACGATGAAAATCACATCCCATCCAAGCTTTCGAATATGCAAAAGGTGATCAATTAACTTTTGTCGATTCTTGTCGTTCCATGTGCGCGAGTTAAACCACGTTCCGCACTCATCGAGCACAATCAAACCGTCTTTTTTGGTGTCATAGCTCTTGTTTGCTGAGCCAATCACCATCAAATCTTCTACCTGAGGCTTGTCCGGCAGACGATAAAGGCGAGTATTGCGCTTATGGCGTCCAAGCATTTCTTTCAAGTTGATATCGAGGTTTGTCGCTACAGGCACACCGCGCATAAACGCCTCGCGAATCTTACCGACTGCTGTTAGCGTTTTGCCTGAGCCGAGCTTACCCGTGACAAAGTAGACCGATGCCATTACGCCGCCCTCACAATCGCGTAGAACTTCCACTCCCACACCCAACGCAGCAGACGCGCCGAGTAAATCGCACTCACGCAAGGAATTGCATTATTTGGGATAAACATGCCCGCCGCTTGTGACCAAAACGGGGGCGTGACGTAAGAAAGCCCAGTGGCAAGCGTATAAATGGCAAGAGTGAGCGCGAGTGTAAGCCCAATCAATAAGGTAATAATCACCAAGTTAATCGTGACGTTGCGCGCCTTGGCGATAAAGAACCAACCAAACAGAGTCGTCGCTATTTGTGCTATAAACGCGACCAAAGCAGGTAAACGCAACGCCGCACTAATGCCTGAAACAATAGGTAATAGCTGAATCATTAGTAATATCTCCCTGAACCTGGCTTGTTACTTGGTACAGGCGTGACCTCAGTCAGCAGGATTTCAACAAGCGTCTTAATCGTGTAGATGTAAATCAGAATAGAGAGGATCATTTTCAACTTATGAGAGAACTCACAAGAGATTGAAACGTTCCCACCATTGAGTGTTGGCAAAGAAAGCCGCATACATTCGCTAGGTTGTGGAAGCAAGTTAAGGAATGAATCAGAGACCGCAGTAATATGCGCCTCAGATTCAGCCGTAATATTCTTTTCAAGCAAATCATTTGCCGCACCAACAACCGTCGATTCATAAGAGCCTAAAGCACCGGAAACAATCGAATCCGCTTGAGTTAGTGCATCACCAACAAAGTTACTATCCAATCCATGAGGGCTTTCACAGAATCTATTCTCAGGAGTAGGTACACATGGTTTTAAATCGTCGAGCTTATCCGAAAGCTCATCAAACCCTTGTTGGTTGGTTTGCTGCAAATCTCCAAGGTCACTAGACAGTTGACCAAAACCATTACTTAACTGGTTGTTCGCCGAAGTCAGCAACCGGTTTGTATTGTTGCCAATATCAGACAACATATCGGACTGACCTTGAATCGCATTCGCTACATGGTTTGCATTATCGACAACGGTATCGGTATTCAAATCAACCGACGCCTTGAGCGCATCAAGAGCGGACTTAGTTTCCGCCTGATTCTTGTTCATGTCGTTATTGATGCCAGTTAGCTGTGCATTCAAATCACTATTCATGGATTTAATAGCGGCGAGGGTATCACTCGTATTATCGACATCAGGCTCAGGTTTATCTGGGTCAGGATTACCAGTACCGCCACCACTTGGTTTATCAGGGTCGCCCAAATCACCGCCTGTTGGAGGGTCGATATCGGTATCAGTCGCACACGCTGGCCAATTAGGACCACCAATAACACAAGATTCGGGTTCAGGTGTGTCACACCAGTTGTTTTCTGGTCTACAGCACGTACCGTACCTAGGGTCCCAGTCCGGCGAATCAGGTGTACATTCTTCAGGCTCTGGGTCTTTACATGCAGGCCAATCAGATGAATCAGGGGTACATTGCTCAGTAGGAGGTGGACAACTCATATCAAGATACTCATCCTCATCCCGACAGATGATATTGGCTTGATAACCAGGTCCTTTTGCCGAACATGATTGAGAGTAGTCACTCATTTGCTGAATTGTATCGGGACGACTACAGAAAGGTGGAGGAGGCGGTTCTTCACACTTGCCAGTGTCAGGGTTTAGCTGTTCACCATCAGGACAAGATGAAACCAAGGAGCCGTACATATAACCATTATGGGTTTTACTACCATATTTCCAAGAAACACTGACTCCAGATGTACCAACCGACAATTGAGTACAAGTGCCACCATTGTAACTATTACCCAAAGAGCGAGAGCCAAAAGCAACTACAGACCCAACAGAAATACCAGTACAACCAGTAACTAAATGTGAGTTGTTGCCAGTTTGGGTAATTTTCAAATAATCAGAAGCAAAAGCATTAAACGAAACACTCAGCAAAATAACCAGTGACGCAATGCTTTGTTTAATACTCATTTATTTTCCTCATAAAAAACGCCCCCATTCGGAGGCGTTGACCAATGGGTGTATAAAGCAGTCGTTAGAATTACGTTGCTTTGTTTGCACCTTTCTTGAATAGCTTGATGCCGATGAAGCCGACCGTCATTGGCACGGCGATGCCCCATGTCGAGGTGAGCATTTCAGTGACGTAACTTGCCAGCGTGCTAAAGGCTTGTGTTGCCACTTCTGGAAGTGCTGCATTGGCAGAAGATGCTGCCATGAGAAGTGCACCACCAAATGCCGCACGTTTTGCTGTTACTACTGCGCCAGCCTTAGCCATTGCTGCGCGTACTTTGCTTTGCTTTTCCATAGTCTTATTTCCTATGTTATGGTTTATGAAGAAGTTGAAACCTCAGCCGCTTTCTTGAATCCAAGAATGTGGAAGCCAATCGAGAAGCCAAGGATAAAGGCTGTCGCGAAACAGCCGAGCATGAACTCTGATGACAGCATTTATCTTTGTCCTCCGACCATCCAACCGAGCGCAACTAGCAAGAAACAAATGCCTAAGAACACCATTAACTGAAAGTTATCGAGTCGAGCCATTAGCTCTGCAAATTGCGTCTCGGTCATGATTTAACCCTTACTTTTCGTTTAATTGAGGTAGGGCGTAGAGGTGGAAACCGTCGATAGAGACGTGTTTACCCTCATCGTTACCAAAGCTGAATTTCTTGTGTTCCACATCAAACATCATGCGATTACCCACACAACGCTTGAGCAGTTCGCCAGCCTTGCCGTTTTCCCAAAGCTCAGGAGACACACGCACTTCAATAGTGTCTGTTGGGTTGGTCGTGATAAGACGCAGCTTGCCGTTTTGCTTTTGTTCGCCGTTACGGTCTGTTTTGGTTTCTTGAACGATGTCCGAAACATCTAGAATTAAACCTTCCATTCTCATAGTGTTTTGCCCTTATTTTTACGTTGTTGGTTAGTTGAAAATTGAAATGACAGTTATTGACACAAGTCCAAGGGAAATTAATGCATCATGTCGGGCGGGGCTGCGCCCACCCAACACGACGCATTAATTTCCTGAGGGTCGGTGAGCAACAGCGCTTCCATTTCGTCATAGAGCGCTAGGTGTTTTTCGTATTGCTCGTAAAGGTCGTCATACATACGCTCGTATTCTTTTTCACGTTCTAGCGCGTCGAAGTAATCGACCACGTTAGACATGATGCCTTGTTGAGCACGGATGAATTGCTCTTTGTTCTCGGTCTTCCAAGTACGGAAGCGAGTCGCGATAAAAATCTTATGGAACATCAAGCCATTCAAACGTGCTTGAGCCATATCGCCGTAGCGAGTCGATGAGTATTCACCGCCCGAAGCAATCAGTTTTTCGATAGAGGTTGAAACGGAATATTCCGCTTTTACTGGTTGGTCTTTGCGCTTAACGAACACACCGCCCATTGCGTAACAAAACGCTTTCCAGTCGCCCTCATCAGCAGAGCGGCGAACCTTTTCTAATAGAAAGTGTTCGTCTTGAGATAAATCTGTAAACAAAGCATCGTCCTCTTTGAATTCATCACGAAGACGACGAAGCTCACGCCATACCGTGACAGATGGACCACCAATAAATTGAAATTGACGAATTTGATTCACACGCGCCCAAGTTACGACACGTTCCGCCGCATCTGAGCCTGACAAAGACGAGCCTTTGTCAGAATCAATGTGCTGACCGTCGATGTTTTTGCTCAGGTACTTAGCGACATAACCAACAGCTGAACCTTGCGACCAGTCGATAACTTCGGCTTTGAAACGGGCTTTCTTTGCGCCTTTTTCGTCAGGCGAGTCAGCCATAGCGAGACGACGAAACTCAGACGTTACAAACTTGCGTGCGGATTTTTCCATGAAAAGCAACAAGTGGTGATGTGGCGTACCGTCTTGGTGAGGCTCAACAATACGCATCCCGTAAACCTTGATTTTGCTCTTATCAATCGACTTACGAAGATTCGCCCAAACGCCCATTAGGTAAGCGTGAGCTGCTTTCGCGTCAGGCTTGCCAGCCTCAAGCCATTTCGGGTTGATGTCGCCTTTAGAAACAGAGTGAAAACGAGACGGAGCCGTCACAGTGAAGAACACCGCATCGTGATTCGATTCTTGAGCGATTTCCTCAAAACCACGTAAACGAACGAACATTTCAGCGCGGCGAATCTCAGCGTTAGAAACCGACTTAGCGGATAGCTCACTGAGTGTGAAGTAGTTAGACGGGTCAGCCTCATCGTAAGCAATCGTGTTTTCTAGCGCGATACGGTTAGACGTATTGCGATCACGTTGACGGCTTAGAGAGAAATCCGAGCAATAAACTTGCTTACGGCGTTGAACAAGCGCTAAATCACGCGCAACACATTCAACCTCGTAAGCACATTTACGGCGCAGTTGACGAACAAGCCAATGCTCATCAAGTGCACGGTTCACTAAAGCGAAAAGCTCACAGTTGTTTTCTGCGTATTGAATTTGCTCAGGTGAGAATGCCAAGCCTAATGAATCAAGAAGCTGAACCGCTTTATCAAAACGCGCTTGTGATTCTTCAAGAGGAATCGCACTTAACACGCGAGAAAAGTCGCGTGATTTGCGCTTGGCTAGATTGGTAATTTGCTCATCTGACATCGCGTAGCTGTAGCCGTGCTCAGTCAAACGGTCGTGAGCGTCATTAACTGCGCGTACAGCTTCTAAAGCGTTGCGTGTTTTCAGGATGTCGGTGTAAGCGCGTGTCATGTGTCGAGCGAAGTCGCCGTTACGGTGTAATGATTTCGGCAAGTCCAAACAAGGGTTAGAAGTAGGGCGCTCAATAAAATCTGACAGGTCGTGTGAGTAGATTGGCGCACTCATTGCCGATTTCACAGCCGACGGAATGAAATCCTCAGGCGTTGTGAATCTGTGGTCGACGTACTCAAAACGATGGTCGAATAAGTTATCAGGAATGTGTTCACATGAAGCCCAAGAATGGACAGGAACAAAATCAATCCATTCTTGTTTACCTGATGCCAAATCAATAACAAGTTCACGCATTATTTTGAGCCTCAACCGTTTTTGAAATAAGAGCGCGTTTTGGTGCGTCTTTCACGTAAACACGAAGCTCACTAACTTCGTTTTGTGTAAGCTTGCCGTCAGCCATGAACTCGTTAAGCATTGGAATAGCGGATGGCTCTTTTTCAACCCAGCGTTGAACTTGAGCGTAAGTGCTCGCAGGAACTTCGAAATTCGAGCGGCCATAGAAAACAAACGCGATAGCTAGTAGTCCAGCTAACATACATAACAGTTCAAATGTTTTGTCGCGTTCCATAACAACCACCTTGACTAGTTGAGAGAGCGACCGCCAAAGCCAAGCGCGAAAGCGTCAAGGGCAAACGCCCAGAGCTAAGGCGGTCTGATACAGTGAATTCTGTAGCGATTAAATACAGATATTTCTGTATCGTCAACACAGCAAAATCTGTACTAAAAGACTAAAATCAATCCAATAGCGTGATTAGAGGAAAAGCAGAAATGTACACAAACAAGCTCATTGATGCTTATAAAGAGCAAATGAACTACATTCAATACAAGCAGATTGCTCATGACCTAGGTGTAAGCCCTCAAATGCTCACAGAAGTAAGAAAAGGTCGAAGTTATCTCAATGAAAATCAAATACTTATGATTGCTGAAGCTATTGGTGAAGACAAAGAAAAGGCTCTGATTGGCTTAGCGATGGATAAAGCAAAAACGCACGAAGCGCAGACACTATGGCAGAACATAGGAAAAAAGTTTAACGGACTTGGATTATCAAGTATTTCAATGGCTTGTGCTGGATTGGCCTTAGTGATTGCAAGTCCACAGGAACCCCTATACCAGTGCGCATTATGTATATTATGTTAAATCACATATAGCCGTACGCTAAATGTTGTCTGAGTATGCTCCTATTCCCCTGCAGATTTTAAATTTAAGGGCCTTACGGTGAGCATTAAACATAATGGTTATTTACCATAAAATAGCTAATATCGATCTATCAATCTACGATTGCTTGCTCTTCAATTAGCAACTTATAAAAAATGGCGTCTATTTCTTTAGACGCCATTTTTGTTTACTGGAAATATTAAATTAGCCACCGGCTAATTTGACTGTCATGCCTTTCTTTTCAAGATGTGCCTTGATCTTGTCTCTAGCATCACCTTGAATCTCGATATTGCCATCTTTTACAGAGCCACCACAGCCACAGACTTTTTTGAGTTCTGCCGCTAATAACTTTAAAGGTGCATCATCCAAGTCTAAACCTGTAACAATGCATACGCCTTTACCTTTACGGCCTTTCGTTTGGCGCTGAATCCGAACAACACCATCGCCTTTAGGGCGAGATACTTTTTCTTCTTCCGGTTTAATTCGACCGGTTTCTGTTGAATATACCAGAGTCATTCTATTGTTTCTTTTGTTGTTGAGCTTGCATCGCTTTTTGCTTTGCAACCAAATAAGCTTCGATATGGCGTTGAATAGCGGCTTTACTGCCCTTAATCAGTTTACCATTAAACATACAGTACCAAGAGTTAGGTTGGCCTGTATCATTTTGAATAGTATAGCCGTTAAAGACCTCTGATTTTGCAACACCTGTTTGCTGCACTCTCTGTCCGAGTGAAGCAAACTCTTTGGGATCAATAATCGATGCGGTGTCACACCACCAATCAATGCTTTTCTTTACCGCCGTCAAACTTCCCTGTAAGACGTGGTTCTTGATTTTAACCTTCCAAACACTGCCATCTGATCCGACTGACTGCAGGTTAAAACCTCTATAATTTGAAATCGCCATACCACTGAGTCATCTGTTTAATGCGTTGATATAATCATAATTGCTACTGAGCAATATTCAAATACGGCTTGAATAAACCTTGCTCTAGAAAACAACTTGTATCATAAAACGCGTCTCGATAACGTTAATCACTTTGCACTGTTTATACAATCTTCCAAGAACTCATGAAATTTGTGCCCGTTGTTTTGAAGCATTTTAGGGAACATTGAGATCGGAGTCATTCCTGGAAATGTGTTTACTTCGTTTAAGTAAATCTCATCATCTTCCGTTAGGAAAAAGTCGATACGAGATAAATGACGAAGATTCATTTGTTTAAATACCGTCTCAGACGCGTGTTGGATGGAATCTAATTGTATTTGAGTTAGATTCTTCGCCTCAACTTCTGTGAGCGAGTGACTTGAACTGCTGTACTTTTCATCGTACGAGTAAAAAGCACCATCAGGCGCGATGACCTCGCCTGGCTTAGTGATATGTAGTTGGCCATTCATCTCATATGCAGCAACTTCAAGCTCTCGAGGTTTTACTGCTTTCTCAACCAACACTTGGTCAGAAAACCCAAAAGCATCATTTACTGCATTAGAAAGCTTGTCTTTTTCTGTGACACTGTAACAGCCAACGGAAGAGCCTTGGCGAGCGGCTTTAACAAAAACTTTTCCCCACTTTTCAAAGGCTTTATGAGCTTGAACGTGAGCTTCTTCATCGTTTCGCGTTAAGAATAAGTATGGCGTATTGGGTATGCCGATAGCGTCGTACCAAAGCTTAGATGTGATTTTATTGAAACTATTGCTACTCGCTTCTGGCCCGCAGCCAAGATAAGGAATACCTGCGATTTCAAACAGAGATTGAATGTCGCCTGTTTCGCCAGGAAAACCATGTATACAAGGCACGATGAAATCAATGGTTTGATTAGATTCACTTGAGCACAACTGCTTGGTATTGAGATCCAAGTAAACCAACTCACCTTGGTTGGTCATCCAACCTTCGTTTTTTATTTCTACGCGTGTAACGTGAACGTCTTCAATAAGATTTAGTTGTTGTTCGACAAAATTTGCAGACAATAATGAAATCTCGTGCTCAGAAGAGCCACCGCCGCATAGTAAAAGAATATTTTTAATCATGAATCCATCTTTCCGTGACCTACAAAAGATACTATTTATTATGATAAACCTTTGAAGTGTGACGTACAGTAATTTTAATGTGAGGAATGTTGTTCGAATAGGATTTGAGCAAATAAATAAGGGAGCTATTCGCTCCCTTATTTGATGTGTTAATTTAATTTGTTAAGCGTTGGGTAAGCTGAGTTTTTGATTGCATCAATGCTTTTAACAAATGGCCTTAACTGCTGAAATTGAGCTGGCAAAGTCGAAATCGCTTGCTTGGCTTCTGCGCTTGTTGCGTAGTCTCCGTACAAAACTGAGAACCACTTAGTACCGTTTACAACTTTGTAGTTTTCCCAAATTGGCTGACCGTTCTGTGGCAGCTTATTTGCAAACTGATCGACTTTCGCTTGGCTACCCACAGCTGCGACTTGAATGGTATAGCCGAATCGTTGAATGCCAGCTTGCTTTTTACTTGGTGGTACGATCTTAACTGGCTTCGCCTGCTCTTTTGGCGTTAGCTTGACTACTTTCTTCTCTTCAGGCTTTGCCGTCATTTTCACAACAGTTGGTTGTACGTCTTTTTCTACTACAGCGTTTTCAGACGCCATAATTGGTTTAGAGATACGATCTGATTTGTAGTCCTCTCGGTAACTTTCTGAGGTCACATCCGTGATGTAAGTTTCAGATGCACAAGCAGAAAGCAGAACTGACAAGCCGATGATTGCGATTTTTTTCATGAAGTAACAAATGCTCTGGATAAATATTACGATAAATCATGCCGATAGCAGGGCCGTTTATCAAGCATCAAATACAATAATCTGTGATTTTGATGTGATGAATAACACAAACTCCATAAGCATCGTACACATTTTCTGCAATGTCTGGTCTGAAGATGTTTTATCAGTAAATTATTCGTTTATGATTGATATGAAACCGAGAAGCCAACGTGACTTACAAACGGCCAGGAGTCAGCATGAATAAATTACATAAACTCTTTAAACCCAACTCTGTGGCCGTTATTGGGGCATCTCAAAAAGCATTGCGAGCAGGACATGTTGTGATACGCAACCTTCTACAAAGTGGATTTGGTGGCGCGATTATGCCAGTAACGCCGCGATATAAAGCCGTATCTGGCGTGATCGCTTACCCTGATGTAGCTTCCCTGCCCTATACGCCAGATATTGCAATTTTGTGTACGAACGTTTCACGTAACGAGCAATTGCTTAAAGAGCTAGATGAGAGAGGCACACCGTTTGCGATTGTTATCTCTGATGACCCTAATCCTTTAGATATCTCATCATTGAACATTCGAGTCTTAGGCCCAAACAGCTTAGGTATCATCCTTCCTTGGCACAATTTTAACTGCACGTTTTCCCCTGTTGCAGCTAAACCCGGAAAAATTGCTTTCATCTCACAATCCGCGGCGGTTTGTACCACGGTTTTAGACTGGGCAAATGATAAGAACATTGGTTTTTCTTCGTTCATTTCGATTGGGCGCGGACAAGATATCGACTTTGCAGATTTGCTCGACTATTTGAGTATGGATGGAAACACTGAAGCTATTCTGCTTTATGTTGATAATATCCAAGACGCTCGCCGATTTATGTCTGCTGCGCGCGCCGCTTCACGTAACCGACGTATATTGGTGCTAAAAGCGGGCCGCTCTAAAGAGATGAATACTTTTGAGCAGCAAGACGGAGATACACTTGACGTAATTTACGATTCTGCTATTCGCAGAACTGGTATGTTACGAGTCAGCAATACGCATGAGCTTTTTGCCGCGGTAGAAACACTCACGCATTCTGTGCCACTTCGTGGAGAGCGTTTAGCGATCATCACCAATGGCGGCGGCCCTGCTGTTATGTCCGTTGATACTTTGATTGAACGTGGTGGCCAACTCGCAACGCTTGATGACGCTTCCATTGAGCAATTACAAGCAGTACTTCCATCCAACTGGCGTGCTCGAAATCCAATTGATCTGTCTGGTGACGCAACCCAAAAACGCTATATTGATACCATTAACGCGCTGATGAATAACGACTGTGCAGATGCGATATTGATTATGCATAGTCCTTCTGCTGTTTCTGATCCTCTTGAAACTGCTCAAGTCGTTATTAATGCCATCAAATCTCACCCTCGGCATAAGCATTTTAATATCTTGACCAACTGGTCAGGAGAACAAACGTCGAGAGAAGCGCGACTGGCCTTTACTCAAGCAGGCATTCCAACCTATAGAACACCTGAAAGTTCGGTTGTAGCATACATGCACTTGGTCGAATACAGACGAAACCAGAAACAACTAATGGAAACGCCAACGACGGCAGAGCCATTACATTCTGGAAGTGTGAGTTCAGCAAAAGAATGGGTAAACGAACGACTACTGGATAAAAACACAGTCACCTTGGATACGCATCAAACCAGCCCATTATTTAAGCTGTTCGGGTTTAACGTTTTGCCTACGTGGATTGCATCTGACGACATTGAAGCTGTTCATATGGCAGAAAATATTGGATACCCTGTTGCGGTTAAATTACGTTCTCCAGACATTCCTCATAAATCGGATGTTCACGGTGTCGCTCTAAATTTAAGAAACAGTCGAGAAGTTTCCAACGCAGCGCTATCCATTTTAGATACCGTAAAGCTCAGTTACCCTTCCGCCAATGTACATGGGCTGTTGGTACAAGGGATGGCAAAGCTCGGCAGCGCTGAAGAGCTACGGGTTAGTATTGCAGTAGATAAAGTCTTTGGACCAGTGATCTTGCTTGGTCAAGGCGGCTCTGAGTGGAATATCGCCCAAGATGCCGTCGCTGCACTTCCTCCTTTGAACATGACGCTTGCGCGCTACCTTGTCGTTGTTGCCCTAAAGTCTGGAAAGATTCGCCTGCAGAAACACAAAGATGCGCTCGATATTACTGAGTTGTCGAAGTTCTTGGTTCGTATCTCCCAAATGGCAGTTGAGTTACCAGAAATACAAAAACTGGATATCCATCCAGTGCTAGTATCCGGAAGCGATTTAACCATCCTTGATGCAGATGTCACACTGTGTAAATACGAAGGAGACGCCCAAAAACGGCTAGCGATTCGCCCTTTCCCGGCAGAGTTTGTCGAAACTGTAACGCTTCGAGATGGCCAACCTATCCTGCTTCGCCCTATCTTGCCTGAGGATGAGCCGCTGCATGCTCAATTCATTAATAGCGTATCGAAAGAAGATCTCTATAAACGTTTCTTTTCTGAAGTTGGAGAGTTCAACCATGAGGCTTTGGCAAACTTTACTCAAATCGACTACGACCGCGAAATGGCGTTTGTTGCGGTAGCGTTTAATACTGACGGACCGTCTATCATAGGGGTAGCCCGCGCATTGATTACACCAGACAATAGTGACGCTGAGTTTGCTATTTTGGTTCGTTCAGATTTGAAAGGAAAAGGTTTAGGCAAAGTGCTGATGCAGAAAATAATCAGCTATTGCAAAGTTAAAGGCACAAAGCAAATGTCTGGAATGACCATGCCAACAAACAGAGGGATGTTGATGTTGGCTCAGAACTTGGGGTTTGAGATCGATATCCAGTTTGCAGACGGTACGGCAGATATGGTGCTCCCTTTAAATTGAAAAGCGCAGCATTAGCGATGACTTTTACTTCTTACATTCGGTAATCAATGGTAATCTAAGAAGTAAAAGTTACGTTGTTACTTTAGTTTCCAATTCTTTTTTAAGTACTGAATACACCAGGATTTTGCCTCACCCATAGTGTTCCGGCGCCATGCCAAAATAATATCCATCGGCTGTTCTTCAGTGCCTTCGATTCGTTTCAATACACCACTATCAATAAGAGGTTGTGCAATTTGGCTTGGTAATGTACCAATGCCTAAACCTGCAGTTAGCGCTTCTACTTTTGCCGTAAAGTTGGTGACGGTCAAGCGAGGCTGTTTTTGAATGATATTAATTGAGAGCGCTGGTTGCTCACGTGCGGTATCTGCAATAGCAATAATCCGATACTTTTCTCGCGCTGCTTCATCAAACTTACCACTACGCTTGTGAACATAGTGATCAGCGGAAGCTACCCAATACATACTCATTTTACCAATTTTTTCTGACTTAACTTCTTGAGGAAGCGTATCCAGTGATGGGCAAATCAGTAAATCAGCTCTCCCCGTATTCAACGACTCCCAGCTACCAGCCAGAATCTCCTCTTGCAGCCTGACTCGAGTTGAGCTGACCTCGGCCAGCGCATCAACCATCGGGAAAAAGTTGGATATAGGAATAATGCCATCGAAGGCAATGGTAATATCCAGTTCCCAGCCATTCGCCAATAACGTTGCATCGTTCACTAACTTTTCACTGGCTTGTAAAATGGCTCTTCCTCTTTCAAGAATAAGCTTACCTGCTTCAGTAAAATGGGCTTTGTGACCAGAGCGATCGAAGATAATAATGTCTAAGTCTTGCTCGAGTTTCTGGATTTGATAGCTCAGCGATGACGGGGCTCTGTCTAACTCATTCGCAGCAGCAGCAAAACTCCCTCTTCGATCAATAGCATCTAGAATATGGAGTGCTTCTAACGTAATTGGACTCTGCACATGGCCTCTCTTAATGTGATATTCATCACATTCGTTGTATTTGGATGAACTTATCAAGAACTAACGACAAATAATATAACATATTGATAACTAAAGACTAGGAATGCTCATAGCCTAAGAAGAAGATTCAATACAAATCAATAAATGACAATGGTAATGATAGTAATTACCATTTAGATCCATTAATATCCGCGTGTTGTTACCTATTATGGATCTAAGGTATTGAAGCCAATGTATAAAAAATCAATTTTGTCAGCCTCCATTTTAGTTGCCCTTTCCCATACTGCTTATGCGGAAGAAGCTTCTAAGTTTGAAGAAGTCGTTGTGTCGGCCACCCGTACCAACCAAACCATAAACACTGTTGCTGCTTCTGTTGCTGTTGTATCAGAGAAAGACATCGAAGAAAACATGGTAAAGGACTTGAATGATCTATTCGAGTATACGCCAGGTGTTACTGTTAATGGCACTCAACGCCAAGGCGTCCAAAGTATTAACATTCGCGGGATGGAAGGTAAACGAGTTAAAATCTTAGTAGACGGTGCATCTCAACCAGGTGTATTCAGCGGTGGACCATATTCGTTTATCAATTCTAGTGCCGTTACTGTCGACCCCGATATGCTAAAGAGTGTCGAAATTGTTAAAGGAGCAGCTTCTAGCCTACATGGTAGTGATGCAATTGGCGGTGTTGTCGCATTCGAAACAAAAGATCCGAAGGATTTCCTCAAAGATGGTAAAGACTTTGGTGGTCAAGCTAAACTCTCTTATTCATCGGAAGATAACTCTTTTAGTGAGCATGTAGCTTTAGCAAAGCGTTTCGGTAATACAGAAGCACTTATAGCCTTTACACGCCGTGATGGTGCAGAGCTACAAAATTTCTCTAAGGCGCCTTACGATAACTATTCTGTGGACAACCAAGATTATTACAAAAACGATCTATTGGTAAAACTTCAATCTCAATTGAATGACGCTCATCGCTTGGAGTTCTTGGGAGAAGTTATTTACAACGAGACTGACTCAGAGATCGCACATAAAAGTTACAAAAACTTCAACGCTGAAGACACAACCAAGCAAAATCGCATTGGGCTCAAGCACATTTGGTTTGCAGATGCAGCTATCTCGGATACGATCACGTCCAAGCTTACATGGATTGGTAAAGAAGAAAACGGCGTCTCTAATCGCTTTATCGAAGCCAGCCCTGGTTACCCACCTTACGTACCGCCTAGTGGTGACAACCAACAGAAAAAAGATTACGAATATACTGAAGACAAATTTGAATTCGAAACTCAGTTAGATAAAGAGATTCAAAATCACTATATTGTTTACGGAATATCGTACAAACATAGTGACATCAGTAATACCAATCGCGAGTTTAATTCCGATCCTGGCACGCCAGATACTGTTTACGTTTACACACCGGATGCAAAAGAAGAAAGCTTTGGTTTATTCTTGCAAGATGAAATTTCGCTTCTTAACGACAAGCTAATTCTGACTCCAGGTGTGCGTTACGATTACTTCTCTACTAATCCTTCAAATACTTCTGAAGAGTCATTCGAGAAGTTTAGCGACTCTGCATTAACTGGTCGTTTAGGAGCAACTTACTCTATATCGCAACCAGGCACGATCTTCGCTCAAGTGAGCCAAGGGTTCCGAGCGCCATCGTTCGACGAGCTTTATTACACCTACGATAATCCGGCTCATGGCTATACCAACCGCCCTAACCCAAATTTGGGATCTGAAAAGAGTTTGTCTTATGAGCTTGGTTACCGTCATAACACTGCAGCGTCTGCAACTGAAGTAGCGTTCTACTACAGTGATTACAGTGACTTTATTGAGCAAACGTCATCAAACAATGGTGGTTTAACTGAATTCACAAATATCAATATTAGTGAAGCAAACATTAAAGGGGTTGAGCTCTCTAACCGTCTTGATTGGCATGCCATTGCTGGTCTTCCATCAGGCGTGACAACTCGCTTTGTTGCAGCATACACAGAAGGTGAAGATGGTGATAGTAATCCTTTGAACAGTGTAAACCCATGGAATGCCGTAGCTGCTGTAAATTACGATTCACCAAATGCACTTTGGGGGACAAGCCTAAAAGTAAACTACACGGCTAAGAAATCGAACAGTGATATCAACTCTGATGGTGATAAAGGCGGAATCAAAGACCAAGTTGCTTTGCCGTCTGCGACAGTCGTTGACTTAACGGCGTACTACAAACCAATGAAAGATATAACCATTCGTGCTGGTGTTATGAATCTAACGAATGAAGAATACCATCTTTGGAACGATGTTCGCGGTAAGACTGAGTTAAGTCGAGACAAAACGCAAGCTGAGCGTAATTATAACATTAGTGTTAAATACGAGTTCTAAACCTTAAAAACACAAAAGCCAGCGTAATGCTGGCTTTTTTTATGGCTTTCATTTCAAAAATGTAAAGAAAAGTATGAAAAATGAAAGTTTACTGTTTTGCCATCTCTTTTTTCACCATTACTGCTGCTGCAATGATGAAAGTGATGATCAGACCGAGTTCCATGAACTACCCCAATAGCTATGAGAAAATTTATAACCCAAATTAAGAGTCGGGCATAGTTTAACAGCTCTATATATACTTGCTACCTTTTAACCAGTAATTTACGATTTTTTCCGATTTGGATCAAAAAAGACGCAATCACGCGCCTTTTTGTTACTATTATGTAAATTAAAGATTAGGCATCTGGATAACCTTGAGGGTTAGTAGACTGCCAGCGCCATGTATCGCCAGTCATTTCTTCTAGAGTGCGAGTTGCTTTCCAACCTAACTCATTCATCGCTTTTGATGGATCCGCCCAACACTCTGCAATATCACCTGGACGACGCTCAACAAGTTGGTATGGGACATCTTTACCACTTGCGGCTTCAAATGCTTTCACCATGTCCAGTACACTGTAGCCGTTACCAGTACCGAGGTTATAGATATGAAGGCCAGCTTTGCTACCTACTTTTTCTAATGCAGCAACGTGACCATCAGATAAGTCCATTACATGAATATAATCACGTACGCCTGTGCCATCTTTGGTCGGATAATCACTACCAAACACAGAAAGGAACTCTCTGCGCCCTACCGCAACTTGAGAAACAAACGGCATTAAGTTGTTTGGAATACCTTGAGGATCTTCACCTAGCTCGCCTGTTGGATGTGAACCTACCGGGTTAAAGTAACGAAGAAGTGTAATGCTCCAGTCAGGGTTCGCATTTTGGAAGTCGGTTAAACACTCTTCCACCATTAACTTGCTGCGACCATATGGGTTAGTTGCGCTAGTTGGAAAGTCCTCAGTGATGGGTACAGATGCAGGATCACCGTATACAGTCGCTGATGAACTAAATACCAACGATTTAACTCCGGCTTCGCGCATTGCATCAACCAATACTAAAGTGCCATTAACGTTGTTGTCGTAATACTCTAGAGGTTTTGCTACAGACTCACCGACGGCCTTTAAACCTGCAAAATGGATAACAGCTTCAATATTGTGCGACTTTAGTGCTTCTACCATCGCCAATTTATCTCTGATATCGGCTTTAATGAAGGTTGGCTTTACACCACATACCTTTTCAATTCGATCTAATACCGTAGATTTACTGTTGTACAGGTTGTCGAGAATCACTGGCGTCATGCCAGCTTCGATCATTTGAATACACGTATGACTACCGATATAGCCCATACCACCCGTAACGAGTACTTTCATTTTATTATTCCTTCTGACGCGAATCGTGTTAGTTTAAAGCTTTGACGTTACGATTTAAACTGTCTCTTGTAATTCGCATCCCATTAATATTGCTTGGCCTTTCCCGGCTTTCTTTGCTTGATACATTGCCGTATCCGCACTTTTTAAAACTCGAGTAGCATCGCGCTCATTTACGCCGACTAATTTTACGCCGATACTAACGCCAACTTTGAGTAAGTGACCTTTGTACTCAATTGGAGCACATATGCTCTCGAGCAACTGTTCTGCTATTCGGGTGACCACTTTTTGATTGGCGGGATTAACCAACATGACAAATTCATCACCAGAAAGTCTTGCGATTAAATCACTATGTCTCGTCGCAGATGTTAGACGCTCGGAAACTTTTTTCAAAACTTCATCACCTGCATCATGACCGTAGGTATCGTTAACTTCTTTAAATCCATCCAGATCGAGGTACAAAACTGCAAATTCGTCACGCAAGTATCCAGAGCGTTGTACTAGTTGTTCCAACTCTAAATGGAACTTAGATCGATTGGCTAACCCCGTTAAAGCATCGTGATGAGCTAAATGCTCCAATCGTTCCATCTCTTTTGCGCCGGAAAGGTCGGTAAGAACAATAACCAGATCATAGAAACCATAGTCTTCACACTTAACGATACGATTGACTCGAGCAAACATCGGTACAAACTGACCAATATGGTTCTTCTCGATAACTTCACCTTGCCAAACGCCATAATTTTCTATCGACTCGATGATACTAGGCATCATTTCCTGTAACTTGCGCCACTTTAGCGTTTGGATGAATGACTTCCCAATAAGCTGATCCACCTCTAAGCCGACTAACTTAGTGACGGCAGGGTTTGCCATCGTAATGACACCGCGATGATTAAGAACAATGAGACCATCTTGGCTGCTTTCAAAAACGCGTCCCGCAACACGTTGCCGGTTTATGGCTTCTTCAATTTCGGTGATATCTTGAATCGAAAACAGTAAGTATTCATGTGTCGAGAGGCGACGACTGGTTAGGCTCAACTGCTGTTCGTTATCTGCATTTTTGAGGTGAATATCATCGCACTCTAGGCCTCGACTCAGGATCTGACTCAGCTCATTCGGTGTTTTGGTTTTAATTAGATCACGAATATTGGCATATTTAAGTTCATCTAATTTTTTTTGAAATATTTGCTGGGTCGCCGTATTACAATGAATAACACGTCCGGAATTGTCTGTAATAACTAATGCATGCTGAACAGATTCGATAACCTCTTCTGAAAATGCGCGCTTTTGTTCTAGTGTGTCTAGCGAATGTTGCCGCTGCTTCTCACGTACTGTTAACCTATTCATCATTTGATTGAAAGAGCTCGCGAGGTCTCCAATTTCATCCTTGGCGTAATAGCGAGCTTGATTTTCCGTGTTTCGTCCGTGTGTCACATTCTCTATTACGCGGTTGAGTTCCATCACGGGCCTGAGAACAAGCCTCTCGATACTTATGTAAAAAACAGTGCCACCAGCGATCAGAAACAGAAGAAGTAAAGCGCCATCTCGAAGTAAAGATTGTATGGCTTCTACAATTGGGCGATGAGAAAGCGTAACTCTCATGCTACCAATGACATAGCCATCATGGATAATCGGCTCTAGAACATAAAGAAATTTGGTTGATAAGGCATAGCCTAGAGCGTGCAACCTACTTCTTTCGGTTTGACTTGGAACGGGTGCCAGTGCCCCACTTATCTCCATAACAGCGAATGGTTGGTCATCTTGGTCATAAAGTTTGACCCGCGTTACATTTGGCTGGTTTAAAAAGTTGGCGAGAATAGTTTGAGCTTTTTGCTTGTCCTTTGTCGTCAGCGCATCTTTAATTGAGAAAGAAACGTTGTTAATCAACTTTCTTGTCTGCTCGACCAGTTCATGCTTAGACGATTGGTATACAGTATACGAGGTGTAACCTTTTGAGATAACAAAGATAGCCGTTAAAAAGACCAGAAGAGGCCAAATAAGCTTCGCTCGTAATGACATATATATTCCTGTCGCAGACAACCACAAAAATGACAGAAGAACCATTATGCAATCTATCACCCATGAAGGGCGACAAGATTAACACGATGCTAATGCAAAATAACCTTAAATTCTCAAAAATTGGATGGAAAAGAAACGAAATACCTTAAAATTCGGATCAACTCAAATAACGGCAACATCTTTATGGACTAACGTGATCTTTTTCGTCACCTATCTGCTCAAAAAGCTTCGTTTTCATGATAGAAGAATGAAGTGAGTCACTGAACCTAGATGCATTTTCCTGCATCGTAAACCCATTGCTTGTGTAGAAATAAAACGTATGACATTGAATAAACAGCAACTTACATTGAACTGTGATATGGGCGAGAGCTTTGGCTCTTGGAGTATGGGCGCAGATGAAGACGTGATGCCCCATGTTGATATGGCGAACATCGCGTGTGGTTTTCATGCCTCCGACCCTAATGTCATGCACGACACCATCACCCTAGCGAATGACAACGATGTTGATATTGGCGCACACCCAGGTTACGCCGACCTACAAGGCTTTGGCAGACGAAGCATAAGCATGACGGGTGATGAAATTACGAACATGGTTATATATCAGGTTGGTGCTTTACAAGCATTATGCCGGGCGCAATACACAGACATCAGTTACATAAAGCCTCATGGTGCTCTATACAACGACATGATGAAAAGTGATGCGATATTTAGAGCGGTAGTAAAGGCGGCAGCACTGTTCAAAGTACCGTTAATGATCCTAGCTTCACAGGAAAACGAAAAATACTTAGAAATCGCAGACGATTATGATGTTCCCTTGCTATTTGAAGCATTTGCAGATCGTTTATACCAAGATGACGGCTTACTGACTCCTAGAACACAGCCCAATGCCGTGTTAAAAAGCGAGCACGCGATACTTGAGCAAGTCCGGACCTTAGCTGACTCTGGGCGTGTCAAAACCGCTTCAGGCGGTTACATATTATTGGAAGCCGACACAATTTGTGTTCATGGTGACAATGAAGAGTCGATCGCGCTGATCCAAAAGATCCGCCAAAGCCTATACGCTGGAGGAAATTAATGCATAAAGAGAAATTTAATATCTCTTTGATCTCCGAGTGCAGTATTTTCATTAAGCTTGATGAGAGTATTTCTGAAAATGCAGTCGGAGAGCTTGCTCGCAGCATAAGAGAAACTTTCGCTTCAATTGTTATGAACGTTGTCCCCTCCTATCAAACTATTCTCGTTGATTACTTACCTTTTCGAATCAACGAAAAGAACTTAGTCAATGAGCTGCAACAAATCGTGAGCCAGTTTGATACTCAATCACTTAAGCTTTCCCAGCCGAATCACATTACTATCCCTGTATATTACTCTGAAGAAACCGCGTTAGATCTATCTCGTTTTCAAAAGCGAGGTCTGTCATTAGACGATCTTATTACCCTGCATACGAAAACCGAGTACGCGGTTTCTGCAATTGGATTTGCTCCAGGCTTTGCATTTCTCTCTGACGTTGATACTCAATTGCACATGGCAAGGCTTGCCACACCAAGAACTCAAGTGCCGGCCGGAAGTGTAGGAATCGCAGACTCTAAAACGGCCGTCTATCCATCAGATAGTCCTGGCGGATGGAACATTATTGGTAAAAGCCCGCTTGCGCTCTTCTCCGACTCTCCTCCTTTTATACCGTTTGAAGTGGGTGACAAGGTCACCTTTAATGCTATTTCAAAACAAGAGTTTATCGATTTAGGAGGCGTACTATGAGTTACGGTGGATTACTGGTGGAAAAGCCAGGGCCGCTCTCTTTAGTTCAAGACTTTGGTCGTTTTGGATTAGCGCATGTCGGTGTGACTCAAGGTGGGCCGGTCGACGACTATGCTTACAGCTGGGCCAACCATTTGCTTGGTAACGTAGTCAATTGCGTTGCGATTGAAATTACTTTGGGTAACGCTTGTTTTATTGCCTTGCATAACTGCCACCTTGCTATATGTGGCGGTGATTTAAATGCAAAAATAGATGGTGAACCTATTTCAAATTGGTCCGACTTTACGTTGAAAAAAGGACAGAAGCTTCAGTTCGGAGTCGCAAGAAATGGACTCCGCTCCTACCTGGCGGTTAAAGGTGGATTTAATGTTGCTCAGCACTTAGGAAGCGCATCGACCGTCTTGCGAGAATCTCTAGGTGGTTATGATTCAAATGGTGGCGCTTTGAAAGCTGGCGATATTCTTCCCTTTGTCCCTCATAACTTACCGAAACGTAAACCAAGGCAAATGACGTTTCGCTTTAAACCAGATTACAACTTACCCATTAAGCTGAGAGTGATTGAAGGCTATCAGAACGAGGACTTTGATGAAGACGCTCGCCAAGCATTTTACAACAAAGCATTCATCATCTCCCCCAATTCGAATCGCATGGGCTACCGTCTTGAGGGCAATAACATTCGTCCACCTTACGAAGGCGTCCTATCAGAGGGAATTGCATTAGGTTCAATTCAAGTACCTAGCGATGGTAACCCTATTGTGCTGCTCAACGATCACCAGACTATTGGCGGGTATCCTAAATTTGGCTGCGTAGCTCGTATTGACTTACCTAGACTGGCACAGGCGAAACCCGGACAAAAAGTCAATTTTGTGAAAGGAGATAGACTAGGCTTGCAAGAAGTATGGTGCCAATGGGCTCAGTTTTTTGGGTATTAATACAACCACTGAGCCCAAACACAGCCGATTATGCAGGCATACCATAACGCACTGCTAAAGCTTGTGGATAGCCTCGCTCTTGAGTGAGTTTAATCGCGTACTGCTCGACCTCTTGTTCAGACCACTTCACAGCGACCGGATGCTGTGTTTCCACATTTTGGTTAGGATCGATGTCAAACCAGAATTGAAGCATTTTTTGCGCTGCGAGTAGTGTCGATGACGCTTTTACCACCTCTATTCTCGCGTAGTGGTTATCTTCAAAAGTCACATCTGCCGCTCTGAGTACTGGATCTGTTCCGGGAATTTGCTGAGCGCCAAATAATGCTTTTCCTCCTTTTACAGCAGAGTGATAGTCGGGAATGAACTGTGCCATGTGTTTGATGGCGTTGTTCGTTCGCTCTTCTAACACTTCTTCTCTCCAGCCGTTACGGATCTTCGAGAGTAAAGGCATAGGCAGTTCAGGTTGAGCAGATGAGTTCGTGCTCTCCACTAAACCATCTTCAAACAGCGTGATTCCTTTTGTCATACCATGAAGTTGAAAGTAACCATCGCCATAAGGCGTCAATTGAGCCATTCCTTTATCGGTTCCACGCGGGCCATGAAAAATAACTTCTGGCCATTGTTGTTGACAGTCTGCCCACCTCGTAACGTAAGCGGCTTTAAACTCCACCAACCTGTCTCGCTTGGCACCAACTGTGTTGTCAATTGAGCCTGTTTCAAAGCCACACGCGTTAACCAAGTAGTCGCATGTCATAAGGTAATCGATACCTTCACGTTCATAGCCAAGTTGCCAGTGTTCCCCCATCCAATCGGCTTGCTTGAACGTTGCTTGTGTGAAGACTGAAGCATTAGGAAGCGTATCTAGTGTTAAGTTGGCAATTGCGGCGAGGCGAAAAACACTCCAACCATATTCTTGAACTGCGACAACAGGATACTTTAGCGCTTCAAGATCAGCATGTTGAGCAAAAGGAATACACCACTCATCGAAGTTTGTAGGATGACTTGGTTGAGTACGTTGCGCGAGAGCTTCTAGCTCCGCTTTTGAATACAGTTTGTAGTATTCGCTTGGTTCGCCGAGCACTTTATTACTCTCATCTTTATCAACGAGCGTCTGATAAGCACTTTTCACAACCTCTAATCGCGGAATTAGTGTGGATGGGTCTCCACCATCGGAATGAGGAACCGCGATGATTGTCGGACGAATATTCAGTGAAAGCGGATACAGGCGAACAGTATCAATAGATTGTGCTAACAAGTCTAAGCATTGTTGCTCGGAAATCTCTCGATATAAATTACCACCAGCATGCAAATGACAAATGGGTGGACCATTTACTAGTGATACGCCCTTCTCTATTACGGAAACTTTAAAACCCAGCTCCGCAAAATGAATTGCTGCTGTTGCACCTGCTACACCGCCACCAACAACAGCGATATGCTTATCTTTATAACTTGGAAACTCAGACTTCATTGCTTCACTAAAAATTTTATAAGGAAAATTCTTTACTAAAGGTGGATTCTACTCGTGTTTGAACTTGATTAAAATCACAAAAAGTTCATGGGTTTGCGAAATATCCAACAGCGCCTGTAAAGTGCATTAAAGTAGAAAAAATTTGCGAAAAAGTACTTGACGACATGGTTAAGAAGACACTTTTTTGTGTCTATGTGAATAAGAATTTCACTGTAAGACCCATGGCGCAAAGCCTGCAGAAACACCCCACTTTTTACCCCATTTAGTTATCCCAAAAGTTATCCACTGTTTTTGTGGATAACTAAAATAAAAGTGTCATGGAGTGTTCCAAACTTGATAACACTCTCTGCGATTAAGTGTTTACTGGCGTTAACAATCTTTTCAACAAACTCATCACTACAAGTGCCAACGTAACAAATGTTGCAAGCGGTAAAGCTATCCACAATTCGGGGTGAATTTGTGCATTGAGATCGAATCCATATGTCATGACTGCGGCCACACAAACTTCCGCAGCGAATACCGCAACACCACTAGCAATCAACGCAATAATTCCGTACTCGGCCCACAGGGTTGTGTTGATCCGTTTCTTACTTGAACCTAATGTGCGATACAAACGAATCTCTTGTTGGCGTTGGGACAAGCTTAACCTCAGTAGCGTAAAGATGAGCAGCAGACCAGCAACAACGCCTAAAAGAGCAAGGATGGTGATTGCTGATACGATTTGCTGAATCAAAGCCTGAATTTTCTCGCCCATAGTTCGGATATCTAAAACAGAGACCGTTGGGTGAGCACGTGACATTGACGTCAATAACGCTTCATTTCCTTCTTCAATCCTATAACTGATGAGGTAAGAACCAGGTAAATTAGCCATCACGTCAGATGAGAAAATAAAATAAAAGTTAGGCTTCATGTCACGCCATTCGACATAACGGATGGTATCTACTACTGCATCGTAATTCTGACTGTTTATTACAAAGCGCAGCGTATCACCGAGTTTGATGCCTAAGTCATTTGCTACATCCGCTTCTACAGATACACTCCCTTTGTTTGTCCATTCACCCGAAAGCACATCATTATATTCTGGTAGGGTATCTCCCCATGTCAGGTTTAGCTCTCGACGTATCGCGTCAGAACCTTCTCCTTCGTACTCAACCTCTTTGACGTTTTGACCGTTGATCTCTGTTAGTCGTCCACGAATTATTGGATAAGCTTGTGACCGCGTAACTCCGTTTTTATCTAGGGTTTCTAGGTAGTTATCGAGCTCATAATCACCAATGTTCAAAGCGAACACATTTGGCGCGTCTGCAGGTAAGGTTCTCTCCCAATCAGCGAGAATATCGCTGCGCACAAGCCAAATGATAGACAGCAACATCAAAGATAATGCCAAAGCACCAAACTGTAGACCGCTGGTTACTGGCGTCCGGTTGATACGACTCAACGCAAGCTTCATTGCAGGATGGGTTGAAACACGTGCAAACAGTTTTGTGAGTATGACGCTAACTGCTGCGAGTACCACAAACAGTACCGCTATACCAGTGAGCACGATCCAAACTAAGGTGTTGTCTGCATACAGTAAAAGCAATGGAACAACGGGAACTAGAACAAGTAACATTCGCTTCCAAGAACGTTGCGCTTTACCCTGCTGTAGCACTTCTAACGCGGGAGTTTTAATCAAGCCTAAAAGTGGTATACCGAGAGCAGGCACCGTAATCAAGACTGCTGAGATAAATGCCACCAAAAATGGTGTGACGCCGTAACTAGGGAGTGGATCGGGTAATAAGTCTTTGAGTGGAATGCGTAATAAATACTCCAGCCCGCTCCCTAGCAGTAGGCCGACGACACTGGCACTAATGAGAAGGATTGTGACTTGAATAAATAACCACTTTTCAATCCATCGGCGACTCGCACCAAGACTTTTCAACATCGCGATAGTTTGTGTCCGGCTGTTCACGTAATTTTGACAAGTAAGAACCAATGTTGTCGCCGCCATAATGATGACAATCGCTACGGTCAAAGACAGATACTGCGTCGTACGTTCAAAAACCTCATTACTACGACTGGCAGTATCTTGCGTGCGCCAGCGATCGCTCGGAGAAAGCCGCGTATCATCTTGTAAGCTCTTTAGTGTTTTATCATCGGCTTGTAAAAACAGACGGTATTGAACTCGGCTCCCAACTTGAATTGCTCCTGTTTTATCTACATCACTTTGATGAATGTATGCAGAAGGCATTTGCTGAAATGGATTAAAGCTCAAGCCAGGTTCCATCAATACTGCGCCTGATACAGTAAACTCGGCATCGCCTATCGTGACACTGTCACCTGGCTTTACGTTTAGTTGAGTCATAATCCGCTCATCAAGCCAGAGTTGGTTCTCTTTAACGCGACCGGCCGGATTATTTTCGAGAACGAGCTCTCCCATTAAAGGGTAATTATCATCCACCGCCCTTACCGAAATAAGCTGCATACCATTATCGCTAAATGCCATAGTGGCAAATCGCGTCATCATCGAACGTTCAAGGTTTTCAGTCGAGGTTAACAACGTGTCCGGAATGGGATTAGCTGACACAAACACCGCATCTGCCGTTAATGCGTCCTTCCCTTGCTTGACGATCACCTGCTCCATTCGTTCTGCTAATGCAGAAAGCGCAAAGATACTCGCAATCACGAGAATAAGAGCAACGCTAATAGGCCAAAGGTTCCCCTGCCTTATTTCGCCGAAACTCCAACGTATCAAACTTTTATTCGGCGAGTGCTGTGTTGTAGTGTTTTGCTCTGTGGATGTTGCTTCACTTGATGATACTGCAGACATTACATCTCCTCCTTAAGCTCACCCGCCTCCATACGATAGATACGGTCACATCGGCTTGCTAGATGACCATCGTGTGTTACTAAAATCAGAGTTGTCCCGTGCTGTTCATTAAGATCGAATAGCAGCTCAATCACTTTGTCTGCGGTTTGATGGTCAAGATTGCCGGTAGGCTCGTCTGCGAACAACAGCTCAGGCTGTGTCATAAATGCACGCGCTAGCGCAACTCGCTGTTGTTCACCACCAGATAACTGGCTTGGTAGATGATCGACACGTTTTTCCAATCCAACAGCAGCTAATAATTCCGCTGCTCTTGCTTCATCTTCGGCTTCACCACGTAAAAGACAAGGAAGCGTGACATTACGTAATGCACTCAAACTCGGGATTAACAAGAAACTTTGGAAAACGAAACCTAAAGAGTCAGCCCGAATTTTCGCACGTGCTTCATCGTCCAGTTTTGATAATTCATGACCTAATAAAGTAATTTCGCCTGATGTCGGCGTATCAAGACCAGCTAGCAACGTCATCAATGTTGACTTACCTGCACCGGAAGTTCCGACGATGGCGATTTTTTCTCCTTTTCGGATGTCAACATTTACGTCTTTGAGGATTGTTAATTGTTCTTGATTAGTAGAGACTTGTTTAGAAACCAAATTGGCTTGAACAATAGGTGCATTAAGTACAGGTGTTTGCATGATTCGTATACTTTCCTTAGTTCTATTTTTTTGCTTTTCCGCTACTGCACATGCGAGCGAAAAGCTACTTGTCTTGGGTGATAGCTTGAGTGCAGGCTATCAGATGCCGATCGAAGAGAGTTGGCCTAGCTTACTCCCTGATGCGTTGTCAGAACATGGTCAAGATGTAACAGTTATTAATGCCAGCATTTCTGGCGATACCACTGGCAATGGCTTAGCACGGTTACCTCAGTTGCTAACTCAGCATAGCCCTGACATGGTACTTATTGAGTTAGGTGCCAACGATGGCCTAAGAGGTTTCCCTCCTAAACTTATTACGTCAAATCTTTCAAAAATGATTACCATGATAAAAGATTCTGGTGCGGACGTTGTCATGATGCAAATTCGGGTTCCGCCTAATTATGGTAAGCGCTATAGCGATATGTTTTACGATATCTACCCTAAGCTTGCACAGCATCAACAAGTTGCCTTGATGCCATTCTTCTTAGAGCATGTTGTCACCAAACCAGAATGGATGATGGATGATGGCCTTCACCCAAAACCAGATGCACAACCTTGGATCGCTGATTTCGTTGCTCAAGAATTAATTAAACATCTCTAATTTTAATGGTCTAGCTCAATAAGTTTTACGTAACTTTACGTTAATCTATTTTCAATTCCACTCATCGAGGATAGATAACAACATGCGAATAGAACCGTTAATTCAAGGTGTTGTTGCTCGCTCTGCGCACCCCAAAGGGTGTCATGCATCTATTAAAGAGCAAATTGAATACGTAAAGCACGCCCCACAGATCAAAAAAGGCCCAAAACGGGTTTTGATTATTGGTGCCTCCTCTGGTTTCGGCCTAGCGGCACGAATAGCCCTAACGTTCGGTGGCGCTAACGCCGATACCATTGGCGTCTCATTTGAGCGTGGCCCTTCAGAGAAAGGGGTTGGGAGTGCGGGTTGGTATAACAACGTCTTTTTTAAGCAAGAAGCAAATCAAGCCGGGCGTACCGCAATAAATATTGTTGGCGATGCATTCTCTGGTTCGGTGCGCAATCAAGTGATTGAAGCCATTGAAACGTACTTTGAGGGTGAAGTTGACTTAGTTATCTATAGCTTGGCAACCGGTGTTCGACCTAAACCTGAATCTGATGAGTTTTGGCGCAGTGTCATTAAACCTATTGGTGAACCTGTCACTGGCGCTTCTATCATGCTGGAGAACGATAAGTGGATAGAAACCACCTTAACGCCTGCAACAGAAGAGGAAGCCAATGCCACCATTAAAGTAATGGGCGGCGAAGACTGGGAAAGCTGGATTGACACACTCATCAATAACGACTCTATCGCAAACGGCTGCAAAACCATCGCCTTTTCTTACATGGGCCCTGACATTACGCACCCAATTTATCTCGATGGTACGTTAGGTCGAGCGAAAATCGATTTACACCAAACCAGTCATTCATTAAACCTCAAACTCGCCAACTTTGACGGCGGTGCTTACGCAACCGTGTGTAAGGCGTTGGTGACGAAAGCCAGTGTATTCATCCCTGCGCTAAGTCCCTACCTGTTAGCGCTTTATCGAGTGATGAAGGAAAAAGGTACTCACGAACGCTGTATTGAACAAATGCAGCGACTGTTTACTACGAAGTTATACGATCAAGAGAAAGTGCCAGTTGACGGCGAACGCTTGATTCGAATAGATGACTTGGAACTTGAACCGCAAGTTCAACAAGAAGTCCACGCTCTTTTAGAACAGATGAATGCTGAAAACTTTAAAGAGATTGGTGATTACCAAGGTTTTAAAGATGAGTTTATGAAGCTCAATGGCTTTAACTTTGAATATGTCGACTATTCGCAAGACATTTCTATTGAATCGTTAATGTCGCTTAAGCCTTGATGCTTGTTACCTGTTTCAAGGATGAGATATGTGACAACTATTCCTAGTCCTGAACACTTTTCAGGACTTTTTTTTGTTTCGAGCCCTAGCCACCCTATACTTAATTAAAAAGCGAGAACAAAATAGAGCAGTCTGCATTTTTAATTCACAGGAAGTGAAACCACGTAAAGGATGACCTATATGGGGAGATTGCAAACATTAGACTACGAAATCCCTGAGTCTATGCGAAGAAGTTGGCAGGAAATCGTCAACTTACTGGCTCAAATAACACACGTACCCACCACATTAATTATGCGTATCCATCCGGATCGCATAGAAGTAAATACATCTAGCGAAACTCTAGGTAATCCTTATCGTACTGGCGATGCAGAGCTGCTTGGTAACGGTTTGTATTGCGAGCAAGTTATAGAACAGAAAGGCGAGCTTGTAATCCCCAATGCGCTTGAAGATGAAGAATGGCAAAATAACCCAGACATCAAACTAGGCATGATTTCTTATTGCGGCTTACCGCTATTCTGGCCAAATGGGGAAACATTTGGAACAATCTGTATGCTTGACTCTGAGAGAAACGAGTACAACGATAGTTACCGTCAGTTGCTTGAAACTTTCAAAGATTCAATCGAAGCACAGCTTTCAGTTGTGTACCAACAACATAAACTTCAGCGACTTAACACCGAGCTAAAGAGTCGAATTGAAAATCGTACCACGGATTTAGCCCAGTTAAGTTACTCCTTAACACAAGAAATTGATCGCCGTAAAGCCGCGGAAAAACAAGTGAGCTACCAAAAAACACATGATCAGGGAACTGGGTTTCTAAATCGCTCTGCACTTGAGAACATTGTCCAATACACCTTACAGTCCCTTGATAGTGATCAGCAATCGCTTGTGGTCATCAACATTGGTTTTAGTAACGCTCGCAGTATTCAGACCAGGCACGGGTTCGAGGTCTTTGACAACATTTTAAAAGAATTTCACTCCAGATTAACCAGACACGGTGCTAGCGGATTTATCACTGGTAGACCAAGTTCGAATGACATGGTTTTATTGATTTTGGGAGAGGATATTGAAGCTCGGTTAAATCAACTATTAGATGATATCACTAAAATTAGCGTAGATGGATTTGTCTTCAACAAAACAGAAATACATTTGCACACGTATATCGGTATAGTTCAAGCTTACAAAGATTGCAGCAATGCTAAGCGTATCCTTCAACATGCATGTTACGCGATGCTTCTATGTAAAGAATCCGGCGAACCTTTTAGTTATTTTAGAGAAAATCATTCGGCGGATCTCAATAGTCACAATGAACTGGAAAGTTACCTTTTACAAGCAGTGCGTAACGACGATTTAGTGTTGTACTTTCAACCTCAAGTAGACTCCAAAACACGTAAATGGATTGGCGCAGAAGCCTTGCTTCGCTGGAGACATCCAATACTTGGCGACGTTTCCAACGAAGCATTGATACATATGGCCGAACAAAACGGGCTTATCTTTGAAGTTGGCTCTTTTGTTCTGCGTACCGCGATAGACAAAGCGAAACAATGGTCTGAGTTAATCGATAACTTCAAAATGGCCGTCAACGTTTCTCCCATTCAATTACAAAACGTAAATTTTGCAGAACAAGTGCAACACCTACTCGAGTCTTTTCATTTGCCAGCACACTTTCTCGAGCTCGAGGTGACCGAAAGCGCCTTAATTGCCGATGAGGTCGTAGCACGCACTACATTAAATAAACTGCACAAACTAGGCGTGACATTGTCACTTGACGATTTTGGTACAGGATATGCCTCGTTCAGCTATTTAAAGAAATATCCATTTGATGCCATCAAAATTGATAAAAGCTTCGTCCAGCAAATGGAAAAGTCGGACGATGACCGCGCGATAATTTGCTCTATCATACACATTGCGAAAAAACTGGAACTCCAAGTCGTGATCGAAGGCATTGAATCTCCCCAACAAGAACAGTTTCTCATTGGTGAGGGCTGTGATATCGGACAAGGTTTTCTTTATGGTAAACCTATGCCTTGTAATGAATTTGAGCAAAGTTTGTTTAATCAGCGCCTTTCTGGCGGGCAATACGCCTACTCTTCCTAAGCATTCTCTTTACTATGAGGGCGGTGGTTTCTATAATCGCCGCCCGCTTCTATTAAAAGGCCAATATCTTCATGGATCAGTTGACTGCCACGCTTAAGAAAATTGAAAAGCAGAACTACCGAGCTTATCAGCAAATCAAAGGTCAATACGACTTCACTGATTTCACTTTGTTTATCGATCATGTACAGGGTGACCCTTATGCATCGGCGTCACGTTTTCGTGCGACTCGCGCATGGTCTTTGACTGGTCTTGAGTGGCTAAGAGACGAGTCTCCTGCATTTCAAAGAGGTGCACGTGATTTTATTGCGCGTAGTTTTGAACAGTTTGCTAAACAAGAAAACTCAGTATCAATTTCACTGACAGGCCAAACTGTACTGGATAGCACCGCGGTGTTGTTTACTGAAGAAGGTATTGAACTGCGTTTTCGAGTTAACTTACCAGCCGAAGGTCGTTCAGTATTGGGGAAAAAAGCCAACAACATACTGACTTTCCACCTACCTAAGTTTATCCGTCGAGCAACTTTAGAGCGTGAACTCGACAAAGCCGCTTTAATTAAGCACTGCCAAGTTGTTGAAGACCAAGATGCCCTACGAGAACAGTTGGAGGCCAATAACTTAGTCGCGTTTGTCGCAAACGGCAGTATTCTTCCTCGAATTGCAGGTAATTGCGACCTTCCTATGAAAGAAGCCGTTGAGTTTAAAGCCCCTGAATCTCTACAAGTCACTTTACATGCGCCAAACAAGGGTCATGTCACAGGATTAGGAATTCCAAAAGGTATCACACTGATCGTAGGTGGCGGCTTCCACGGTAAATCTACCTTATTAAATGCAATAGAGCGTTCAATTTACGATCATATTCCAGGAGATGGTCGCGAATACATTGTTGCCGATAACAAGGCTATGAAGATTCGTGCCGAAGATGGCCGATGCGTACACCACTTGAACCTGTCGAACTACATCAACCATTTACCGATGGGTAAAGATACGGCGGACTTTTCTACTCAAGACGCATCAGGCTCAACGTCGCAAGCCGCTTGGCTTCAAGAGTCTATTGAAGCGGGTGCAAGCACATTATTGATTGATGAAGATACTTCTGCTACCAACTTCATGATTAGAGATGAGCGTATGCAGGCATTGGTGGCAAAAGGTGATGAGCCAATTACTCCTCTCGTCGACCGCATTGGTCAATTACGAGATGATCTTGATATCTCTACCATTATCGTTATGGGTGGGTCGGGCGACTACTTAGACGTTGCCGATACCGTCATTCAAATGCACGACTACCAAGCCGTTGATGTAACTGAAAAAGCGAAAGAAGTTATCGCTCAGCACCCTACTCAACGCCATAACGAGTCAGAAGAACGTTTACAGACCTTCCCACCTCGAGCACTGAACCGCGTTGCGTTGATGAATATTCTGACTGACGGCAAGTTCCGTGTGAATGCGAAAGGCAAAGAGTCACTTCGATTTGGTAAAGAGTTTACTGATCTTAGCGCTTTGGAACAGATAGAGTCAGCCGATGAAGTCAACACAATTGGCTGGTTATGGTTCCAAATTGCTCAACTTCCAGGTTGGTGTAATCATCCAGCGAAGGAAATTGAAGAAATGCTGTCTGGTGAGTGGCATGCCGCTCTTCCTAAGCAAGGCGACTTAGCCAAACCACGCACACTAGACGTTATGGCTGCCCTCAACCGCATGCGAAAATCTCAGTTTAAGTCATCATGCTAGTTTTGATACGCTGACAGAGACAGTTCAATCAAAAGGCAGTTATAGTTAGCTGCCTTCCTTTATCTTTATTCTTAGCGAATCATTCGTTTCTCAGTACATTCCACGCTTCACAAAGAACTCTAAATCTTTCTGCATTGCCATTTTCTCGATCAGGATGCCAACGAAGCGCGAGTTTTCGCCATTGTTTTCTAATTTCCGCAGGCGTAGCGTCAGTGTTAAGTTCAAATAGTGACAGTGCCTTTGTCTTATCTACGCTGGCTACTGACGAACCACCGATGAACTTTTGATAAGTTGTCCAAAATTCATTCAACAGTCGACGCACTTCATCTTCGTCCGCTTCGTAATTGCGCCAATCTAAGTAATACTCACGCAAAGGATCATGAATATCGATCTTATGCCTCAAAGCTTCCATCGAAGACATGAGCTGAATATCCATGGCTTCGACTTGAAGCCAACTATCCGGATACAGAGTGTCTTGCAGTTGATATAATGCATTCATGATCAGGAAATTTCTTTTGAATAAATCCTTATCGGGAGAGTCGTCCAGCTTTGAAATATAACCTTGTTCACCCAACGAGCTTGCCAAGGTGTGCACTTTCCAATTAGAGGGCTGTTTTCTCAGAATTTCTAGCATTGGCCAAAGCAGCGGATTTTCTATTGCATGAGGCTCAATACTACTGACAGTACGTTGTCCTTCCATTCATCCTCTCTGACACGAGTTTAGGGCCCCATTCACGGCACAAAAAACATAGTTTCCACTTTGTAGCATAAATGCAAAAAGGCCGATAGTCATTCACCATCGGCCTTTGTAAGGAGATCACGTAAAGGTTAAATAACCCCTAGCTCACGTAAACGTTCCATAAGGTAGCTATGTGCAGTGTAGCGCTCAGATAACACCACTTCCGGCTTTGGATGCAGGAACAACGGTAATGAGATACGTGACTTTTCTTGACGGCCACCCGTAGGGTTGATTACACGGTGAGTCGTTGAAGGGAAATAACCACCTGACGCTTCTTGAAGCATATCACCAATGTTGATGATTAAGTTCCCGAAGTCACATGGTACATCGATCCAATCACCCTCTTTACTCTTTACTTGCAGTCCAGGCTCATTGGCAGCAGGCAAAACCGTTAGCAGGTTAATGTCTTCATGCGCAGCAGCACGAATAGCGCCTGGCTCTTCTTCGCCTGTCATCGGTGGGTAGTGAAGCACGCGTAGTAATGTTTTGTCACTGTTATTGATCATTTCTGACAACGCGATAGAGAACTTCTCTTGAACGTCCTTAGGTGCGTACGCTTCAACCCAGCCTAATAGCTCTTGAGCAAATGCATTGGCACGCTCGTAGTACTCTAAGATTTCAGCTTTAAGCTGCTCTGGGATCTGCCCCCAAGGGTAAACATGAAAGTACTCTTTGATGTCTTTCACTTTGTGCCCTTTCGCCACTTCAGACACTGAAGGTGGGAAATAGCCATCTTGGGTGTCTACGTTAAAGTGAAAATCATTCTTTTGATCTGAACAGAAAAACTCATGCCAGTTTTTGTAAATTGACTCTACAAGCTCTTGAGGAATCGGGTGGTTTTTCAACACACCGAACCCCGTTTCGCGTAGAGAGGTAACGAACTGTTGAGCAGCATCGTCAGCAAGATAATCGACAGTTTCCAGTTTCATGGCTTTACTTCTTTTTTATTAGACTGAATCATGGATTCTATGGATGGGCATGTTGTAAATCAAACTTTAATGAAAAGTGCACGCGCAAACGTTTTAATGTTGAGCAGTTTGCCAATAAATCAACATTTTCAGTGATCAAAAAACCCATTAAAATATCAATTGCACACCGTTCAATTAAGTGTAATCATTAACACAATCTATGGAGTCCCACTGTAAGATAAATTGAAGGATCAAATAACTCTATGAAAAGCACCTCGACACTCTTAGGATTAACGATTTTTTATGCCATCGTGTTTTTATTTTCTGCGTTGGAACCTAACTCACGTGCAGTTTGGTTTGCGGAGATTATCCCGGCGATTGGTATTCTTGTTGCTATTTGGGCGATTTCGATTCGCTATCAGTTCAGTAATACGGCTTACTTTTTAATGTTCATCTGGCTCTGTTTGCACACTATCGGTGCGAAATATACGTTCTCCGAAGTGCCGTTTGACTGGTTTAACGACATGATTGGTTCAGAGCGAAATAATTTTGATCGCGTTGCGCACTTTTCAATTGGCCTTTACGCATATCCGATCGCTGAATACTTGATAAACAAAAAACGGTTCAACAAAGCGTTCTCTTGCTGGTTTGCTTTGTTTGCTATCATGTCACTTGCTGCTGGCTATGAGATTATCGAATGGTGGTATGCGGAGTTGGCTGGTGGCGATGAGGGAATTGCCTTTCTGGGCTCGCAAGGTGACATATGGGACGCCCAGAAAGATATGTTGTGCGATACCGTTGGTGCAGTGTTGTCGTTATTCTTAATGTCGGCTCAACGTCGATTCTCTCAACCATTCTAAATAAGGGTTAAACCCATCAACAATTGGAACCTGTACGATTTGAGCGACCTCGTATTCGTGCAGGTTTTCTATTTTCTCTTCCACCAATTCATAAAGTTCTCGACGAGTTTTGATGACTAGCAACCATTCGTTGTCAGTACAAACCTCCCCTTTCCAAACGTAGTGGCTTTCAATAGGCATTGTTTGAATACACGCGGCTAATTGGGCATCTAGCAAACCTTTAATGATCTGATCTCGATTTTTTTCATTACTGGTTGTACTTAAAACCATGCAATAGTCATGTTTCATACTCATTTTCTAGCCCTTCATTATTTCATTGTCACTTTGCCGCCAATCATTTTGTAAGCGGGGGTTCCTCTTACTAAAGTATCTCTTGCAAACTCTTGTCCGCAAGCGGGGCAAATACATGGGGTTTGTGTGAAATCGTCAACAATGCGCTCTTTGAAGCATTTAACCAGTGCGCCTTTCCCGCCTTTACGGTACTTAAATAGTTGAGTTTTACACTTTGAGCAATAGATATCGACGGTTTTCGTCGGCTGCTTCTTATTCGGTTTCGCCATGGTTACTTTCTATATCCGGTTTGACCCATACATTATTAAAATCAAACCAACCTAAGGCATTACACTTTGCATTTTGTAACGCACCGCTGTGGTCTTTATTCACGCCTAGCCAACAGTGAAACATAGGAATCACCTGACAGCTTTTTACTAACTGTCGTCCTAGCTCACGCGCAGGAAAGTCTGTGTGCATCCCAGCACGCCATTGATCGACAAGTTTAGCCCATTCACTAAAATCGTAACCTGAACTGAACTTCTCAATATCACTGTAATCCAGGAGCCAGCCCGCCAACGCGTCATTTCGGTTCGTTGCAATGCCCATAGCTTTCACCCAGATATCCACTTCCTCCGGTGCGGGCGGTTGAGAATCATAACGAATAAACTCAACCTCTATACCGTGCGGTTTTAAGAGTGTCTTGATGGCCTTGGCAACTACTGGAAACATCGGATGCTTTTTCTGATACGCTACGGAAATTACCTTATTAGCCTGTGGTACGCTGCCCAATTCTGCTGGCCTAAGATCAATCCAACCGGGCTTAAGGCCAAAGGCTTGCAATACTCCCAGTTCCATCACTTTATCTTGTGGGACATGCGCGTAAATCTGGTGACTGTTGAGGGTTTGCGAGAGGAACTCTGCCCAACGTGGATCTTTTGCAATCCCAGTGTTTTTGTTTAGTAATAGGAATGTACAGCCAGGGTCCAGCTCGACTTCATCGGATGAACCTTGTTTATCCATCTTCGGCTTTGACAGGCTTGGATAAACCATTGAAGAATAGGCTTCATCGATTACCCACACCTCCACTTGGTCAAGTAAAGGGCGAAAACCAAAGTAGCCATCAAAAGCAGTCAAAATAAGACGCTTATCATCATTCATTTTAACTTGGAACGGCCCTGTTCCTATCGGTTGTCTATCAAAGCTTTCAGAACGCAAAGCACTCGGTAGCAAAATTTTTGCTTGCGACTCACTCAGAGCCAGAGGCAGGTAGCGATCAGGACGGACGAGCTCAATATCAACGGTCCACTCTTGTGGTGAAGACACCCGCTTTATGTGAGAAAACAAGTTCAAGCCATTTAACGCAAGCACACTTTCAAGAACACAACTGGTTGTTAACGGTTCACCATTATGAAAGCGTACTCCACGACGAAGATAAAAACGCCAATGAGTATCAGAAATTGCTTCCCACGTGTGGGCTAAATCTGGTTGAAGTTGTTCATTTTCATCAAGGCGAGTGAGTCCGCTAAAAATTTGTCTGGCGATGTGCTGTTCAGAACGCCGCATCGGTTTCTGCGGGTTTAACATCGACAATGGTCGATAATAAGGCAAACGCACGACCTGCTCGCCCTGTCGATGCTGAAGCCCTAAATAACCTTGGATAACCTGCGTCAATCGTGCCGCATCGTTATCAAGCGCATCTAGAGCCTGACCGATTTTCCCTTCATCGAGATAACGCCTGGCGAGGTTTTCGCTGACGTCGCTTCGATTACGTTTAAAAACGAGTTTCGAAAGTTTTCCTCGACCCGCTGCCGGATGCCACTCAATCCAGCCCTCTTCTTCAAGTTTATTTAGAACAATACGAGCATTACGACGTGTACAAAACAACGCTTCCGTGATGTCTTCGAGCTGAACGTCCGTATCGTGACCGGAAAATTTTTCAAACAGTGTTTCGAACTGAACACGTAAACGAGGGCTACTCATAAAGAGGAAATTCTTATCTTGTTGTCGATAAGCTAAGTTTCCTCATTTTTTCCAAAAAGTGCAAACATCACACTATAAATTATTGAATATCGATACCAATTTCTCGCGAAAGTTCAGCCAGTTGTACCTCGTTGTCCAGCTTGATAGACCATTTGCACTCTGCTCCATGAGATAAAACAACGTTCGCTCCTCTACCCAGCAGCTGAATTGCATCGGTTTGCGCTTGCAAGGTTACCATTGCACTGCCGGAGAGCTTAATCACTATTTCACGCTGGGTTGCAATGATTTTTCCTAATGAAAACTCAATCACCATCTTAGTTTATACCGACTTTGTTTTGTGTTGTTTCACAGCGATGGTCAAGCGACTGGTACACACTAAACGGCCTCGCTCATCAGTGATATCGATTTGCCACACTTGCGTTGAAATACCCAGATGAAGCGGTTTTGCCGTACCAATCACATGACCACTTCGCATGGCTCGCACATGGTTCGCGTTAATATCTAAACCGACGCAGTAGCTGCCCTCATCGACAGAGAAGTTTGCAGCCAATGAGCCTAATGTTTCTGCGAGCACGACTGATGCACCACCGTGAAGCATTCCTAAAGGTTGATGAGTAAAGCTGCATACGGGCATGGTTGCTGTAAGGGAGTCGTCAGTGAAATCTGTATATTTAATTTGTAGGTGCTCGATCAGGGTATTTTTTGACGTGGCATTCAGAATCTCTATGCTTACGGGCTTTTTCCATATACTCATTGTTTTACTCTTAGTTTCACAAACTGGTTTGTTAGGTTGTAACGATGTGCTAAGAAGCTAGCATAGACGCTACCTGGGCATAACTTCAAGACGTAACATCTCACCTTATTTATTAATCAGATGAATAACTTGATCCATGCATCATGTTACTATTTGGGTATATACTATTGCTTCAAAACAAAAAATTAAATGGAGCCTGTTATGAAGGTATGGATGAAAGCCTCTGCTCTTTTAACTATCGCGGGTTTAACAGCGTGTAGCGCATCACCGACGGGTCGCAACCAGATCCTGATGTTTTCAGATCAGGAAATGTCATCGCTTGGCGCTAAATCTTTCGAACAAATGAAGAAAGATATCCCAATCAGCAAAGATCGCAAAACGAATGCCTACGTTCAATGCGTTGCCAAACACATCACTGACACCATTCCCGCTCAATCTGGATTTAAAGACTGGGAAGTCGTTGTTTTTGATAGTGAACAAGTCAATGCGTTTGCTCTACCAGGTGGGAAGATCGGCGTGTATACCGGGCTTTTAGATGTCGCGAAAAACCAAGATCAGTTGGCAACAGTCATTGGTCACGAAGTCGCTCACGTCCTCGCTGACCACAGTAATGAACGTCTCTCACAAAGTCAGTTAGCAAATGCAGGGTTGTCTCTAGCAAACGTTGCCATTGGCGCTTCCGAGTACAAACAGTATCAACAAATGACGATGGCGGCACTTGGTGTCGGTGTCCAATACGGTGTTATTTTGCCATACGGTCGTACTCAGGAATCTGAGGCTGATATTGTCGGGCTGGAATTCATGGCAAAAGCAGGTTTCGACCCACGTCAAAGTGTCGATTTATGGAAAAATATGAGTGCTGCATCAGGTGGTTCTCAACCACCTGAATTCTTCTCAACCCACCCATCGCACAGTACGCGCATTAAAGATTTACAAGCAACCATAAATAAGCTGCCTGCGTATAACGCGAAAGCACCAAGATGTGGCTAATTAATTGCTACTATCGTCTACGACTTAAGCTTGCCAAATAAAAAAGCTCCCTAGGGAGCTTTTAATGATTCTAATCAAGTGCCCAATATCTGTAGCGGCAAACTTAACAAACTATCTCCGAGAGTGGCAAAATACCAGATGATAGAAACAAAACCTCCGACAGAGACCAAGTACCAAGCCAGTGAGAATAGCTGCCCATAACGGGTTAATGGCAATAAATGGCTTTGATGTCGAGCTCTCCATTCCATCACCACTTCCAACATTCCCATTAACAATAAAAACCCTAGCAACGTCAGACCGAAATAGTAACTGATAAAAATGCCTAATAAAGCGGTCGCAATACTGCCAACTAACCCGACCCAAGTATTCATTGAGAAGGTAATACTTTTGAGCACATGGCCACCATCTAATGGTAAAATAGGCAGCAGATTAAATAGGTTTAGCAAGGCGTTAAACACAGCAAGCCCAGCGAAGATCACCTCACCAGTCATCCAATAAAGCAAAGTAAAAACAATACTAAGTACTAAACCGAAAAATGGTCCCATGATTGAGATAACCACATCCTGCCAGCGCGTGTTTATCTTTTCGTCACTTAGCGCCAAACCACCTAGGAATGGAATCAAATAGATTCCTTTGGTCTTCATTCCAAAATACTTCATCGCTCTAATGTGACCATATTCATGAAAAACCAAACAAGCGATCAATGCTAGCGCGAACTCGATGGAAAAAAGCCAAGAATATGCAGCGAGACTTGCAGACGCTAACGCCACTTTAATAACTTTCGCACTTTTAAGTGCTTTCATCCCAAGAGATACGAGACCTATTATACTTAAACGCTTTTCGGATGGTGGCGTAACTTCTGGCACTTGGCGCTCGATGTCTTTTTCATTTCGACAACCTTCGTTGACGAGCTCACCGTTAATTGTGACCTTGTAACTCAATTCAAACGGTTGCCATGTTAAAGAACACTCTAAATGACAGTTCAGGATTTCCTCACCCGCAGAGAGCCTAAACTGGTGTAGACAAGTCTCTGCGGTATTGTCACTGGCATCGATTTGAGACACCAACGTATTATCCCAATATAACTGCTGCCACCCAGCCATCGATCCTTCGAGCCTTAGCGAACGACCTAAAAAGTCAACATTCAGTAATTCCAATGCGGTTCCTATTGCGTCTATTGAATAACTACATAGCGAGCGCGAATTATGCCTGTGAAGTGAAGAAACAGCAAAGCGAGCTATCTCTTGATTTGATCGTTATTTAACTATAAAGCTCGCAAAACAATTCTGGTCGTACCATTCTCTTCAAAAATATAACGATAATACATGCCCTTACAAGCCATCGTTTGACCTATGCATCATATTTAAAACGCAAAATACGCTCAAACTTTGACAAGTTATTAAACATACAATTAACATTACATTTACATCACCGTTGTATTTCGCGTATTAACAATTGGTGTAAGTACCACACAACAATTACAAGGACTTCGGTCCAGCATTATGACACCCTAGGAGGGTCAAGGATGAACAAGAAGCACTGCTCTCTGCTTACAATTTCAATATTGTTTGCGTGTAATGCCCACTCAGCGGGCTTCCAGGTAGCTGAACATTCGGCATCTGGTCTTGGTCGAGCATTTTCAGGTGAAGGGGCTGTCGCAGATAATGCCAGCGTCCTTGCTCGTAACCCTGCAGCAATGACACTTTTCAAAGAAGCTCAATTTTCGGGCGCGTTATCTATCATCGACCCTGAAGTCGATGTGTACGACACTGTAAACAATGAACACGCGAAAGATGTCGCCCCTTTACAGATAGTGCCAGCAGGTTATTACATCAGCCCTATCAATGATAACTGGGCTTGGGGCATCGGTATGTTCACAACATACGGTGTTGCCACTGACTATCCAAATGATATTTCCGCAGGTGATATGGCGGGTGACACTTCCCTACTTTCAGTAAACATCAACCCTAATGTCGCTTACCGTATCAACGAGTCTTTCAGTGTCGGTGGTGGTATCAACCTAGTATACGCTGAAGCAGAGCTGACTCGCCACAAAGGCGCACTCGCCGGTATTTTAGGTGGTAATAAGTCCGATAACCTTGTCGGCATGGAAGGTGAAACTTTCGCTTGGGGTTGGAATGTCGGCGCTTTATTTGAGCTAAATGAAAACAACCGTTTTGGCTTTGGCTACCGCTCTAAGGTTGATCTAGATTTTGATGACGGTGAGTTTAGTAGTTACGACTCTGGTCGAGCTTCATCACCAAAAGTTGATGGCCGTTTAAAAATCTCTCTCCCTTCAATTATCGAATTATCGGCTTTCCATCAACTGAATGAACAATGGGCTGTACATTACGGCTGGCAACAAACCGACTGGAGCACATTTAAAGAACTAAAAGCGACCAGTAACGAATGTAATGACGGAGTATGTTTCTTTAAACCTGAGAAATATGAAGACAACAATCGCTACTCCATTGGTGCAACTTACATACTTAATACAGACTGGACATTCCGTGCAGGCTTTGCGTACGACGAACAAGCAGGTGAAGCGACATTGAGTATTCCTGACAGTGACCGTTTTTGGTACAGCGCGGGCCTAACTTACGCAATGAGTGAGAATTTAACTTTCGATGCAGGCTTTGCACTTGTTAAGAGTAAATCAGGCTCTTTCACTGAGACAAATGCTCTGGGTGAAGAGATTAAGTTTGACTCAGAAGGTACTGCTTACATCAGCGCGGTACAGATGAACTACACCTTCAAATAATGGGATTACGGAGTAAACCAATGAAACACACGTTTAAATTATCAATGCTTTGTTCTGCAATCCTTCTTGCTGGTTGTGGTGATGATACTTCCAGCTCTGGTACTTCCGACAAAGTTCAATTTGAAGATGAAGTCCAAGCATTGCTTGATCGCGAAACATCCATCAGTTTTACGCTTCAAGGAGCGAACGCAGATGTACCGGCACCGTCTTACTTATTAATGGACACAAGCGATGGTACGCTTGGTCTGCCAACTGATGGCGATGATGCTTTAACCAACCCTAGAGCCTCGATGAATACGATGGATGGATGGTCAACGTCTATGCCAATCGTTCTTAACTTCAACGGCGATGGTTTTGCAACGGGCATGCTGTCGTCTGGTGTTAAAGTCATCAAGATTAACCAACGCTTAACCGAGTGGGACGGTAAATCTAACCCAATCGAAGAGGTACTCGTTCAGAATCAGGACTACGTAGTTCAAGCAAAAGGTAACTCTCTATACATCCAGTTCTTGGCTGCGCTTGATGAGTCAAGCGAGTACATTTTTGCGGTTACACAAGATGTTACTGACGTGAATGGTGAGCCAATTGGTACATCAGCAAGTTATGCGACTGGTAAATCGAAAGAAATCGTTTATGAAACTGGCGACCTTGCTTCTGTTCAAGCAGTCACTCAGGCGGTTGAAGGCATTTTTGGTATCGCCAAAGTAAACCCTAACGACATCGTTTATTCCTCATGGTTCAGTACCCAGTCTGTAGGTGATACGTTAGCGGCAGTCAAAGGAGTAACCGCTACTGGTTTTTCTACCGGCGCAAACACACTAAATACCGTTTACAAAAATGACTCAAACGAAGGTTCAGTTGACTTATCAACGGCCTACACAATAACGCTCGGTGAAACCCAAGACTTTAGCACTGCGCTAGACTCTGACGATGACTTTAGTAAATACATTAGCGATCTAGACGCAGCTAAAACGGCAATTAAAGGCCTTTACATGCAATCAGGTGCCGATGTAAGCGTGACACAAGGTGTGGTAAGACTGCCTCATTACCTGGAAAAAGGCGCAAGCTGGAACATGCAACCAATGGTATCTGCGATGCCAAGCCTAGCGAAGCTAAGCGCAGCATTAGCGGATCCGAACGAGCAAGCAAACATGGTTCAGCAGCTATCAACAGGCGTTTTTGCAAATGATCCTGTTGATGTGACAAAGCTTGCTACAGATCCTACAGAGCAGCTAAAACTTGTTGGAGCTAAGCTTACTCTTACCGATGGTACCCAGCTTGATAGTGAGCGTATCATTACTCGCTACTCGCCTGTTCCCGTAGTGAAATCGGTTGAAGATGTCGAAGTACTGGTCTTCACACCTAAATCTGGCGTCGCGACAGACGTTGTGATTTATCAACACGGCATCACCTCAGCGAAAGAGAATGCGTACGCGTTCGCGTTCAATATGGTAAAAGCAGGTGTGGCAGTTATCGCTATTGACTTACCTATTCATGGTACGCGCAGCTTAGATGAACAACGTTCCGCAAATGCGAATGTACTGGCTTATCTAAATCTTTCCAACTTAGCCGTTGCGCGTGACAACCTACGTCAAAGTGTTCTGGATGTGTTAGGTTTGCGCGCTAGCTTGGTAGTATCTGCTCAAGGCGGTCTTTTAGCTGGAGGTCCTCTGCAAGGCTTCAACCCAATGACGGGTTCAAAAGTCAAAATGCTAGGTCATTCACTTGGCGGTATTGTCGCTACATCTGCCGTCGCAGCAGCAAACAATACATTGGGCAGCCCTACTGCGGATGCACTGTACACCTTTAGTTCTGCATCAGTACAGAACTCTGGTGGACAAATTGGTAATTTGTTACTGGGTTCAGACAATTACGGCCCTCAGATCAAACATAACCTCGCTTATGCAGCATCTAAAGACTATGCGAGTTACGCTGATGCATCATGTGCGGATCTAGAAGATAAAACATGTTACGAAGCATTTGAGGCTGCGGCAACGGAAGCTCAAGTAGCAGCGCTAGAAGCAGGTTTTTCACAATTTATCTATGCAGCACAGACTACACTAGACACTGTCGATCCGTTCACAAACGCTTCAGATTTAGTGGCATCTGGTTCGCTAACGACACCATTCTTTATGACAGAAGTGGATGGCGATAGCACAGTACCAAACAGCGTTCCAAATGCACCATTCGCGGGTACTGAACCGCTCGCTAATAAGCTAGGGTTGAAGACTGTGAACAGTACGGACACTACTGTGAATGCAACTGCGAGCTTTGTACAGTTTAATGCTACTGCATCGCACAGTACTTTTGCTTCGCCAAATGGCACTCTGTCTGATATTGATCATCATGTAGAGATGCAGATGGAAAACACTGACTTCTTGATGGATGAAACACTAACAGGTGTCACTAACACTTCTGTTTTGAAGTAATCGTAACGCCCTTCCTACCAAAGCCCAGTTTCTACTGGGCTTTTTCATTTCAATTGTATTCAAACCCACTCATATTTCCTCTGCTATAGTTAAAACGATGTCTTTGCCTAACTCACTTGTTTAAAAGGAAAACTCTATGCGCGTATTGACTGTTATTGCCACTGTATTACTTCTTGCTGCATGCGGAAGTAGCCAATATCTGATGTCGACAAATGAAGGGAAAATTATTACCTCTTACGGTAAACCAGACCTGAACGAGGAAACGGGTATGTACGAGTATGAAGACATGGATGGTAAAGAAATGAGTATTTCAAAAGAGCAAATTGTCCAGATTGTCGAACGTTAACGACAGGCCCTCTGTAAATTAGAGGGCTATGTTCTAGCCACCCTCTCTCTACATTTACCTCTTTTAGGCTTGTAATCGTTGTAGAAATTGACACAACTAATTCATAAGCCAAAACAATTAATAGTGTCTTTTATACTTCCGTATTATTTATTTAGCGAATATTTTACATCTTCACCTTAATCAGGTTGGAGTATTGTAAAATCTAGTCTTTAATTCGCTAACACCCTTTTATTTCTCAGGATAAAGTGGATAATACCGCCACAAAATAACATTACTAAGGTGAGTCCTTATGTCTATTGAAGCTACTCTGCTTGCGCGCTGCGAGTCAAAATGTGAACTGTGTTCTTCTGAATCTCAACTAACTGCATACGCTGTCCCACCTCACGGTAATGTGACGGTTGATACTGCCATTATGGTTTGTGATAAGTGTCTGGGTGAGATCGATGAGCCAAAAGACATTAACCACTGGCGTTGTCTAAACGAAAGCATGTGGAGCCAGGTTCCTGCTGTACAAGTGACTGCATGGCGCCAACTCACTCGCCTAAACACAGAAAGCTGGGCTCAAGATGCTCTTGACATGATGTACATGGAAGAAGAGCAAATGAACTGGGCAATGAAAGGGATGTCTGCTGACGATAAAACGGTTGACTGTAACGGCACTGAACTTAAGAAAGGTGACGATGTAACAGTAATTAAAGACCTACCAGTAAAAGGCACTAACCAAGTAATCAAACAAGGTACAGTGATTCGTGGTATTAGCCTTGGCGATGATCCAAAGCTAGTTTCGGGTAAGGCAAATGGTGGTCAGTCGATGTACGTGATCGCAGAATACTGCCGCAAGAAGTAATATCGCACTTCAGTCATGTCAAAACGGGGCACCAATGGTGCCCCGTTTTTCTATACAACACTTAATCTACTATCATGTCTACCTCCTCTAGAGTGTTTCTTTTCTAGGGCGTAGGTTGAGTAGGCATGTTTTACAAATAAAAAAATACCGGCTCATAGGCCGGTATTTCTTACTCTATTTCAATATTAACGGTACATACCGATGTCTTTTTGAATATGTGCTGACAAGTCTTCTGCGTAGTAACTGCGTGGCGCAGTGTTATCTACAAATAGAATGTCCAGTAAGTGAGCAATCAGTCCTTTGAAGTTAACCGCGTAGGTTTTCTTATCCATAGAGGTTGGTAAAGCTACATTTGTCATTTGCATTGCTTGTGCCATGATTGCCTCTCTTTAAAAGCAGTAGTCTGTTTAGTTGGTTGTATATTAGTCAGTTTCTTATTGTTTAAGAAATGACAAATTTTACCCATTCAAATTAGAATTTCTAATAAAACAAACTCATTACAAAACTCAAAAATACAAATGAATAATAACGGCATAAATAATCACAATTGCTGTAATTACATTGAATAACTGAACATTACCTGCATAATCGCCCCTTAAGAAACAACATATATTTAACAATATTTTTCGTTATTTCTTTTGATTTTAGTGCTTACTTTATATTTTTTGATTAGTAATATTAACGCTAGTTTGACGCTTCGCTTTATTTTTTAGGAGTGATGCCACCACTGCCGATGTCATCACAACAACTAAAAATGTGAGAGACCATGTTGTCGGAATCTCATATTCTGTTCCAACCAATAGCATTTTTACCCCGATAAACATCATGATTACTGATAATGCTGGTTTTAAGTATACAAACTTGTCTAACATTGCTTGAAGAACAAAGTACAGCGATCGTAAACCCAATAATGCAAATACGTTCGCGGCTAAGACTAAAAATGGCTCTCGCGTTACCGCGAATATAGCTGGTATAGAATCCAACGCAAACATAACGTCCATTAGTGCAATGACACCAACAACGATCAGCATCGGTGTTGCCACCCACTTACCAGCTTGCTTTAAGATTAAGTGATTTCCTTGGTAGTCATCTGTAACTGGCAATACCTTTCGAATCAACTGCTCCGGATATGGATTAACTTCTTCTGCTTCGCCTTTGTCGCGAGCTAGCTTAACACCTGTCCAAATAAGGAAAGCAGCAAATAAGTACAATACCCAGTGATACTGTGCAAGTAACTGAGCACCAACCGCAATCATGACAGCGCGTAAAACTAGCGCACCTATCACCCCCCAAAGCAATGCTCTCGGACGCAAATGCTCCGGCACACTGTATTGTGCAAAGATGATGGCAAACACAAACAAGTTATCAACGCTTAACGACTTCTCTAGTAAGTAACCAGTTAAGAATGAAATCGTTGCTTTGTCGTTCGTATAAGCGCTATGTGGCGCGTAAAAGTCCCAGAATAAATAAATAGAACCTGCAAAAACAAAGGCAAGCAAGAACCAAAAAACACTCCAAACGATGGCTTTTTTCATCGTGATAGCGCCACCACGTGTTTGATAGATATCAAGCGTAACAAGAACAAGGGTAAATAAACCAAAAGCACCATACATCGCTAATGATTCTTGAAGAGGCACCGATTGGCTCAATTGGGTGGTATTTTCGATAAGAGACATATTTCCTCCCATGGCGGAAGGACTTCGTTTGGTGACCTTCCGCATACAATAACAACCAACAGCCACATAACGATTATGTGCTGCTAGTCAATGAATGCGTTGGTCTCGTTGAAGTGTTGATGTGAATAAACCACGTAACACCTTTACTTACCGGATAAGCTGATGCTTAACGAGATGACGATAAGTAAACTTGCGCTAACTACTCCCCAAACGTCGACATAATAACGCCGAGCGTCAGGCTTTCCAACAAAAAAGCCTTGTCTTATCGAAATAAAATTCTTATCAAAAATCAGGAAGCACTATAAAAAGAAAGAAATGGATTCAACCACCTGAACTTTAGTAAACAGACAAAAAGCAGCAAATGGATCAAGACAAACTCTTCATTGGTTAGAGCCCTAACGGGGAAGATAGATACAAAAAAGGAGCATTACTGCTCCCTTTTGTAACATCCACATTCTTAGCAATTCAAAAGCCGCTTAGAGGCACAAAGTAGACCAGTGTTGACCAAATTGCGATCCAGGCAACCACGACTGCCGTATCTGCCCAATCTTTATTCCACATACTGCCATCCTCATCAACCCATGTAGTAAGTGGAGAGCAGCAAAATCAATACCAGTATCTATTATCGACGTCGCTTTGTGTAAAGTTTGTGACTTTGATTCAAACAGTTTGGCTCATCGGTCAGGAGTTCAATAAAACAATCAGCCATGGACAAACTGGTCACACGTCCTTCTCCTTTCATCTCCTGCAATGCGTCGTACCCCTCTTTCCCTTTCATCGTATAGGCAGAAGAAGTCCCTCGATACCAAACATCATCTTGAACACCAACCCATTGTTTGCCATCAAAAATCACTAATGATTGAACTCTTTCACCTTTTGGGGCATCTGCGTGGTACTCGAAGTTTAAATTGTAAGTGTACGGATAACTGCCAGATCCAGTGCCTTCTACGCCATTGTTGAGTGCATTATTTATCGCGCCTTCAAGTGCACGGCGAATAGCGCTGCCTTTTACATCGTAAAAGCCGATAGGAACGGCAAAAGGCAACAGCCGTCCGGCAATGTCTGCCACTGTAATGTTGCCAGGGTTCAAAGAGGTTCGCACGCCACCCGCATTATGAATTGCAAATTGAACGTCATATCCACGTTTGTTTAAACAGTGCAGAAATGATCGGGCAACGGAGGAAGCCAACTCACTCTCACCAAATTCATCGGGAATTCTCACATGACGCTTTTTGGTGTCAACACTAGCAATGACTTGTGACTGTAACTGCCTGACCTGAGGAATATATTTATCGCTCAGGATCGCTTGAGTTTCCGGGTGTTTCTTACAAACCACGACATTCGGTTGACCATGGATGAAGTCGCACGCGGTTTCGAATACACCTTGGTCGAGCTGTTGGTTTAGCGTCGAGTCCCAAAAAATACGTCGACCAAGCAACAGTTCATTTTGTCCACTCAACATCGTTGCTTTACCGTGTTCATCAAACTCAATGACGCAGTGCCCCATTGTCAAAGCATGGAAACCCGCTTGCACCACATAGGTATCATTAATTTTGATACCGTAGGGATCGTCTTGTCCTAACCCTATTGATGAAAAATCACCTTGCAACCGGTGGCTGTGTCCACCAACAATTATACCAATACCTGCGACTTGCTCAGCTAACTCTAAATCACCTTCATAACCTAAGTGGCTCAGAAGAATAATATTTTTTATACCTGATGAATGGATTTGTTTTACGGTCGCCTTGGCGGTTTCAATTGCTGAGTGAAAAGGCGTGTCTGCATCAGGGTTTGCGATGTCGCTCATTTTATCTATGGATAATCCGAAAATCGCGACCCGCTCACCATGGAATTCTTTAACAATGTATTGAGCGCTCTGTGTATCCGGTTGGTAACTATATACATCCTTGCAATCACTGATACGGTGAGGTTTTTTAAGTGATTCATTGGATAAATCCCAGTTGCCAGCAAGCAATGGGAACTGAGTACGTTGGCAAAACAATGCAACTGGCTCATTCCCCATATCTAATTCATGGTTACCTAACGCCATTGCATCAATCTTTAATGCGTTCAATAAGTCGGCATTGGCTTTGCCTTTAAATAGTGAGAAATACAGCGTGCCTTGGAAGCAATCTCCGGCGTGGAGGAACAACATCCCACGACCTTGGCGCTGAGCATCATCTCTTAACTGCTCGACTCGGGTTGCGATACGAGAAAAGCCGCCAGCACTGACATAGGGCTCTAGCGTGAGTTCATTGTTTATCTTAAGCTTTAACTGTAATGACGTTGGTTCAAAGTAGGAATGTGTGTCATTGATGTGTGCCAGTTTGATTCTCACTGGCTTATGATTGTTATTCATCTTCATCTTCTCTTTTTTCATTCCTTATAATAATAAGAAGTGAATCATGACAGAATCATGAATTTTATGAAACTGCGATTTAGGATTTCATGTTTAAGTGATCACGATGCTGTCCCCTGGCTTTGAAAGCAAGCCTCGCTTGTAACGGTCTCTATTCAGTAAGAGGCTCTCGTAATTTTGTGAACTGAGCTTAACTCAAAAATTCCGAATTCATATATGCTTAGGAGTAGCAAAATAACTCTCGATAATTCAAATAATTGCAAGGAGGATTGAGATGAGACTAGAACGCATCGAAATCTCCGGGTTTAGAGGCATCAAACGCCTTTCACTCTCTTTTGACGAACTCACCACGCTTATCGGTGAAAACACGTGGGGCAAATCATCATTACTCGATGCCCTTTCCATCGCATTACCTGCCAATGGCTCATTGTATCAATTCAAACTGAAAGATTTTCACGTTGACTACTCAATTTCTCATCCACAAACACAACACTTACAGATCATTGTTTGTTTTAAAGCACAGGATAAAAACGAAGTAAAAGCGGGACGCTACAGACGCATAAAGCCTACATGGTGCACCAACGAAGATGGTGAGCAAGTCATTTACTATCGTATTAGTGCGTCTCGCGATGAGCACGGCATTAATACAGAGTACGCGTTTTTGGATCATAACGGCAAACCCAAAAAACTTCACCACTCAGAGAAACTCGCTATTGAGTTAATGACACTTCATCCTGTAATCCGACTACGTGACTCCCGACGCTTCCCAGATTTAAACCATGTCAACGGCGATGGTAAAAATGCTCGGATTGAAAAACGAATCAACAACACCTGTCGACGCTTATTGGCTATGCCTGGCCATGTGAATAAAGGTGAGATTCGTAGTAGCCTCGACTCAATGCAAACGCTTGTTGAACACTATTTTGCGTTCAGAAGTGTCAGTAAAGGTAACCCACGCAAACCTCGTGATGGTCTTTTCTATACAAGCCCTTCCTCTGATAAAGGTTTGAGTCAGTTCTTGAAAGAAACCAATGACAAACAAAGCCGTTTGCTTTTAATGGGGTTACTCAATGCCTATCTTCAAGCTAAGGGTCCCACCGATTTAAGGCGCTGTGCGAGACCAATACTGATCATTGAAGATCCAGAAGGTCGACTGCATCCAACTCATCTAGCGAGAGCGTGGTCCTTATTGCAATTGTTGCCAATGCAAAAGATATTAACCACCAACAGTGGCACGTTACTCGGTTCTGTTCCACTGTATTCAATTCGACGTTTAATTCGGCTATCAGACAGAACCATCGCTAAGAGTTTAAACTCAACAAAGTTTGGTCGAGATGAGTTGCGCCGAATTGGTTTCCATATTCGTTTTCATCGTTCAGGAGCATTATTTGCGCGGTGCTGGTTACTTGTTGAGGGCGAAACCGAAGTTTGGCTTTTTCATGAACTGGCTCGTCAATGCGGGTATGACTTGGCTGCCGAAGGGGTTCAAATCGTTGAGTTTGCTCAATCAGGTCTAAAATCACTCATCAAAGTAGCAAAAGAGTTTGGTATTGATTGGCATGTCGTTACCGATGGCGACCCAGCAGGGAAAAAGTACGCGCATGCAGTGCGAGCACAGCTCGACCATGATCAGGAAAGGCATCGACTTACGGAGTTACCCGACCGAGACATCGAGCACTTTCTGTACAACAATGGTTTTGAACTTTTCTTTAAGGACATCATCAAAGTTCCTCATGACCACCCTATCCCTGCTAAAAAAGTCGTAAATCGTGTTTTGAAAAAACATGCAAAACCGGACTTAGCTTTGGCCATTGTTTCTCATTGTGAAGAGAAAGGCATGGAGTGTATTCCTGTACTTCTGCGCTGGACACTTAAACGCGTTGTTACCATGGCCAACGGCAATACATGAGTTAGGCGTATTTCACACTCAGCGTATTGTCTTGTAATACAAAAAAAGCACACCAATTTGGTGTGCTTGTATCAAACATCATTAATTTTGATTAAGGGTATTGAGAGGGATAAAACTCAATACACAGTGGATACCAATAAGATCGGGGGTTCACTACTGTGCTTGCTCAGCAAGCGAAGAAGAAGTAGCGGTTGATTTCGTATGCAACCATAGCCCTGTCGCTTTCATTAGATAGCCAAACACACCACCTAGCAACAACGATGGAATGACAAGTTGCCAGTTTCCGTCAGCCGCAAATGTTGCGCATGAACCAATAAAAGTACCAGGGATGTACGCGAGCCAAGCTTGTTTAGCTTGAATACACATGAAGAATGCCACAATAGCGGTAATCACATAGCCAATAATTTCCAACCCCACGTAAGTGGAACCGTGAATAATTACCATTGCCCAGAATACGCCTGTTATATTGGTGATTAAGCTGATACCTAGTCCTTTCAATCCGCTAGTTGGCGCTGCAAAGTAGCTCGTGCAACCTAAAAAACCAGCCCAAGAAAGCAAACCTAAAGAGATGGCGATCCAACCCCATACGCCAGATAAAATTCCAGTAGTGATAGAAATAGCTAAAAGTGTCGTCATGGTAGTCATACCTACTCGGCTATTATCGTACCTATATGGTTCAATAACTGCCTTCATACATTGAAATCAAGGAGACATGTTAGATACATCAGCTCAGCTTATCGGTGATATTGATCACAATAAAATATTATTATTTTCACAATTTACATTAAAAGTTTGACGCAACCGATAAATCAACAGATTTAGGGAATAAACCCAACTCATCTCGTAGGCATGTTTAATCAACCTTTAAAGAACTGAAGGCTTCCCTTTCATCATTCGTAGTCCCTCTCTTTTAATGCAGTCGACTAATGGGTTTTCTGCCATATCTGAACGCCATATAAATGAAAGCGTCCTTTCCATTTTTAACTCAGGTACATTTAATGCCACAAGATGACCTGCTTCTATATATCGCTCTACATCTAAATACGGTAAGCAAGTAAGGTACTGACCATTAGCAACTAAACTACGTAACACCGGAACGTGTTCGTACTCGCGCCACACATCCAAATCTTCAATAAGGTGGTGAATAGAACTATCAAATGTTTTTCGTGTGCCAGAGCCATGCTCTCTTAGTACCCACTTCGCTTGCTCTAACTGCGCAAGGCTAACAGACTGATTACGCGCAAAAGGATGATGAGAAGCTGCGACAACAGTAAGATGATCACGACACCATACTTCTTGGTGTAAACGGTTATCATCACAGCGCCCTTCAATAATCCCTAAGTCATACTTGTAATCTAATACCCCATCAATCACCCCTTTTGTACTTTGTACACCGAGGGAAATACGCATTTCTGGAAAGTCATTATCAATGATACTGATAAGGTCGGGAACTAAGTGCTCTGCTGGAGTTTGACTCGCTCCCATACGAATCTCACCACTCAATAAATGTTGCTCATAGAAGCCCATTTCAATCTGCAATGCATCTTGTAGCAAGCGTTTTGCTTTTGGTCGTAACCACATCCCCCAATGGGTTAACGCCATTTGCTTGCCTTGCCTCTCAAACAACGGCCTGCCAAGCATCTTCTCTAATTGCGCAAGCGACATGCTTGTCGCTGATTGTGTCAAAGCCAATTTTTCTGCGGCTTGGCTTACACTGCCGGTATCTGCAACTGCGTCGAAAACCGCTAATTGCTTAAGTGAGTAGCGCAAAGTGTCCTCCATTATTAGTGGGTATTTCCCAATCCCCACAATTGTTAAAGCATGCCCCAATAAGCAATAGAGTTCATTTTACCTAGCCCCGTAAAGTTATCAATTAATTTGATGAGGTTTCTAAATATTATCAATTTTACCTTACTAACCGTTCTCCCTATTCTGAGTACGCGGTTCGGGAACACCGCAAGCCTCAATAGTTTTGAAACTGAAGTCATTGAGGCTCTTAATAAAAACAACAATTTCATTTTTGAGTTAATAACCAAGGATTTTTTATGCGATTACAAATTAAGGAGTCAATATGGCGGTGACCAGTTCTCAAAATCACCAGTATTTTTCTCCAAAAGAGATGATGGTTGAAGCGGAAAAATTTGCGTTAAGTAAGGCAAACAAAACCAGCAGTATGACATTAAGCCTCGCCATTATGGCCGGCGCGTTCATCGGGTTAGCATTCTTGTTTTACATCACGGTGACCACCGGCAGTACGGGCGCTGGTTGGGGCTTGAGCCGCCTAGCTGGTGGACTCGCATTTAGCATGGGATTGATCCTCATAGTGATCTGCGGTGGTGAATTATTTACCAGCTCCGTCCTATCCAGTATTTCTTGGGCCAATAAGCAAATCTCGTTCGGTAAGATGCTTTCGATCTGGGGCAAAGTTTACGTTGGTAACTTTATTGGTGCGATGTTCCTACTTGCGCTGGTTACTGCTGCTGGTCTTTATCAGATGGATGGCGGTCAATGGGGATTAAATGCGCTTAACATCGCACAACACAAACTTCACCACACTCTCATTCAAGCGTTTGCACTCGGTATTCTCTGTAACCTGTTGGTCTGCCTAGCGATTTGGCTGACATTTAGTTCTGCAAATGCAATGACAAAAGCAGCAATGACAATTTTGCCTGTGGCAATGTTTGTCAGCAGCGGTTTTGAGCACTGTGTTGCGAACATGTTTATGGTTCCACTTGGTATTGTTATCGCGAATTTTGCACCTGAATCTTTTTGGGCATCTGTCGGTGTGCCCGCGTCACAATACACAGACCTAAACATTAGCCACTTTATTACCGCTAACTTAATTCCTGTCACGCTTGGCAACATCGTCGGCGGAGCGGTATTAGTTGGCCTTTCAAACTGGTGTATTTTTCGCCGACCAGAACTAAAAGCAGCGAATATTTCTTCTATCACTACAACTACAACACTGTCGTCAGTTAAGGATTTCACCATGAAAAATGCCTCTTTTGTTAAAGACATTATGAACCCAAAACCAATCACCATTCGTGCAGAAACGCCAATTGCAGCCGCGCTGGATGTGTTACTTGATAACAACGTAACTAGCGCACCTGTTGTAGACGTACAAAATCGATTAGTTGGCTTCTTCTCTGCTCACGATGTGATGGTAGAACTATGGTGTGAGGACTACATTCCGGTGAAAGACCAAAAAGTCGTCGACATCATGAGCCGAGATGTGGTCGCAATTGACGCTGGTGATCGTCTCGTTGATGTTGTGGAATTCCTATGTATCGATAAAGAGCAGTTGTACCCAGCGAGCAGTATGGGTATTGCCACTCGCTTGACGTCTTTGTCTCTCGAAGAACGCGCTAAAAGTATCAAAGTAAGTAAGCCACAAGTGCTTCCTGTGCTTGAAAATGGGCAGATGGTCGGGGTGGTTACTCGTACTGAAGTATTAAAAGCACTACGCCCGATTTTTGGTGAGCGTTTAAACCTAGTGGAAAAAAGCGAGTTAGAAACAGCGTAATTCGCTAAACATTTACAACGTCTATTGGCTTTCAATCGCTATCACTGACTGGTTTATCGATGTTAGTGATGTGATTAAGATAATAAAAAAGCGCTCTTCAAGTGAAGAGCGCTTTTAGTGTATCTAAAAGGAACTAATTACTTCTTAATACCTTCGATATGAAGTTCCATATCGACGTAGCTTGAAGCACCCATTACTGGGATGTCAAAGTCAGCAAGCTCTAGGCGAGTGTTGCCAACAAAGCCAGCGCGCTCGCCGCCCCATGGGTCACTGCCAGCACCAACGAATTCAGCCTCAATAGTAATAGGCTTAGTAACACCGTGTAGCGTTAGATCACCAGTTACATCTAGTTTGCCATTGCCTTTATCAACCACTTTTGTGCTCGTAAAGGTTGCTTCACTGTATTTACCAGCATCGATGAAGTCACCACTACGAATGTGTTTGTCACGTTCAGCATGGTTTGAATCTAGGCTGGTTGTATCAACAACAACATTTACTTTTGAGTCAGCAATGTTGTTTTCATCAAAAGAAAAGTCACCAGAAAATGTATTGAAACGACCTTTGATGAAACTGTAACCCAAGTGGCTAACTTTAAAGTTGATTGAAGCGTGAGCACCTTTGGTATCGATGACATAATCTGCAGCTTGCGCACCAAATGGCAGTGCCATAGCGATAGCTAATCCTGTAGCGAAAAGTGACTTTTTCATTTTGAAGCTCCTAACATTTTTCTTAATGTGTTGTCTTTATCGATAAAGTGGTGTTTTAGTGCAGCAATAGCATGTAAACCTGCAATCAGGATGACTGCCCAAGCTGCATAGAAGTGAATCTCACCTGCAATATCTGATTGGCCTGGGAATAACTCTCCCGCTCCTGGCACGGTGAACCAATTAAACACTTCGATGCCGCGTCCATCAGACGTTGAAATGAGGTAACCTGAAACAAAGATGGTGACCAATAGTAGGTACATGACACCATGCGCTGCTTTAGCAGCAAGCACTTCGTAACGTTTGCCTTCTATCTTTGGTGACGCCGTCACATGTTTCCATACGATGCGTGCCAAAGTTAAAATAGCGAGTAAAATACCGACAGAGCGATGGTAATGCGGCGCAGTTCGATACCATTCGCTGTAATAGCTAAGGTCGACCATCCACAAACCCACTGCAAATAGACCAATAATGCACAGCGCTGATAACCAATGCATCACGCGTGCAGTAAGGTTGTAATTCTTTACCAGTGTATCCATCTCAAGTTCCTAGATATATTCCTAAGTTAATGCTGAGCAAGAAACACTACATTAACCTATTTACGTCATATGAAACAGATTATTTACCATCATTTACATCTAGCCAATGGTACCGTATCTATCAAGTTGTTCGAATTTTTTGAAGGAACTTTAAATCGTTTGTAAAACTGAAACTTACAGCTTAATTTCTTGTTCTATCTCATACAGCTCTTCGGAAACTTCTAACATTCTGCGTTCAACCAGTAACTTAGCATCTTCAACACCCTTGTTATAATAAATTGGCCCTAGTTTTTCTGTAATAAAATCAATTAGAAACTCACTATCGAACTGGCCAATTTCAACATCTAGCTCGTCTTGCATGTAATCTTGAATGGCGGTGGCCAGCGCCTCTTTTTGTGCGCGTTCTAGCTTTATCATTTTTTCCCTTTCAAATTTTTGTTCAACTTCTGCTTCTTTCATGTTGTTCTATGAAAGATTAGACACGGTCATTTGTGAGAAATTTGGTGTTTAGATCAAGAAGTTGCCGAAGTAAATTAGTCTATTCTCAAAAGACTATGCTAACCTTTTGCAGTTCGTTTTGTAATTATTAAGGGATATTCTTTGCTACTCGACCTAGTTATTCAAAGTGTTAATGATTTTCAAGACGACTGTCTTAAGCTGTGTGAAAAGCATTACCCTGCGGTGCATAACCAAGGCATGAGTGAGCATCATCTTGGTCTCGCGTTTTCAAGAAGGATGGAACATACTTTTCGTCACTTTGGATACAACTGCGTGATAAAGCCAATCGAAGTGTTGGATTATCCAGACCTTCCCCATCACTATCGAATTTCATCCGACATTGGCACTGTCTGGGTTCTGAGTCACCATATGGTCAGTGCAGGAAAATCTTGCCGGGAAAACTTACTCTCATCAATTACGGAATGGCAGAGTGAATATGGCTATGCCTTACAGCCTAATGACCTACTCTTTTTGGTTTGCGATCATTGGATAAGTCGCAGCAAAACGAGCCGAGAATTACTTCATTGGTGGATGGGTGAACTACCCGATCAGATCAACGAATACACAGAACAAGGAATCACACTGTACACCAGCGAGTCGCAACTCACGCAATCTTTGGACACTCGATTCGGTATTAGCCCTTGTTACATTAAGTTTGGGCATCCTTTACGGCGTTCGAACAAACAGCAGTTAGTCAGAAAATATTTGCAGTTGTATGCCGTACTGCAATGGTAGCATCAAATTGAAGTGCTGAGATTATCAATTATTTCATCAATTTGTTTGATATCACTCGACAAACCTACCCATCCATTACCATCGTTCTTGCTTGAGTTAATGAGCACACTTAGATTCATTGCCAATGAAATAGAAAAATTAGCGCGATAACGCTGATGTTGAGACATTGATTTAGGTTGTGGTAACAATGATGAGCATCTCGCAACTACTTAGTTGCATCCGGAAAGAAGCCGACGGGCAGTACATTGCGAAATACGCGAACTTCACTCTCCGCAGTGTCTTTCAACCCATATATAAGAACGATATTTCCATCGTTGGCCTTGAAGCACTGGTAAGAATTAGCAATGCCAATGGCACCATGGTTAGGCCAGATCAGTTTTTCCAATCCAAAGCGACTCCCACTCAAGATTTGCTCAATGTTGAACGCTTAAGTCGCCTAATCCATATCAAAAATTTCTCTCAGTCTCGCTTTCACACAAAACAATTGTTTCTCAATGTATTACCGGTAGCGGCAGAGATACTAGTCAAAGACATCACTTATAACCGACTGCTAAAACAAACCATTTATGAATCGCATTTGATGAATGAACAAATCGTCATGGAGTTACTTGAATTGAAGGTGGAGGATGAAGTCTCTTTGTCTCAAGCTGCTCGGGAGTTAAGTCTTGAAGGATTTAAATTAGCGATTGACGATTATGGCGTCAATGCATCGACAACTGAGCGAGTGAGAAGCGTTTGCCCAGATATAATCAAGATGGATCGCTCTTTATTGCTAAGGTATGAAAACGGTGATTTTAAAGCGCTTAACGATGCATTATCACTCGCAAAAGCGTTATGCTCTAAAACCGTTATCGAAGGAATTGAAACCGAGCATCAACTTCGCTTAATGAAAAAGCTCGGTTTCGATATGTACCAAGGGTACCTACTTGCTATCCCCCAAACGTTAGACGTCTATGAAGAGGCAAAAACAGCCTGACTATGTAAGAACAAAAGTTTGCGCGGTTTAGCGAGAGCTACGTGATTTACCACGATTCTTATGAATCGCCAATTTTGCTTTTAGCTTACGCTTCTCAGATGAACGACTACGACGACGCCCATTTTTTTCAGGCTCAACTTCTTCTACAAGACTTGGTTCGAAACCTGCCAGCCATTCTTGGGGTAAGCGTTGATCAAGCAGATTCTCGATAGCTTGCAACAAGTACTCCTCATCTCTACTCATCAGAGAAACCGCCAAACCTGACTTTCCAGCTCTTCCAGTGCGGCCAATTCGATGGACATAATCTTCTGCTTTGAATGGCATATCAAAGTTCACGACTTGTTCTAGCTCTTGAATATCTAACCCTCGTGCTGCCACATCGGTTGCAATCAAAGCACGCACCTTACCTTGTTTAAATTCATCCAAAGCTCTTTGGCGGGCGCCTTGTGATTTATCGCCGTTGATAGAAACCGCTTTGATGCCATCTAACTTGAGCTCTTTCGCTAACTCATCACTGCCTTGCTTCGTTTTTGTAAATACAAGCACTTGCTGCCAATTCCGCGAGCCAATTAAGTACGCTAGCAATTCACGTTTCCGTTTTTTATCCACTGGATAAACCATTTGTGTTACCGTTTCAGCAGTCGTATTTGCTGGTGAAACTTCGACTTCAACTGGCGATTCCATGAGTTTATACGCAATAGTTTTGATTCGCTTCTCAAATGTCGCAGAGAACAATAGGATCTGTTTCTCAGCAGGCAAACGTCGGAAGATGCGCTGCAAGTCAGGCCAAAATCCCATATCTAACATACGGTCGGCTTCGTCTAACACGAGCATATCGGTTTTAGAGATGTTTACGTTACCATTAAACAGGTGATCCAAAAGGCGGCCTGGCGTGGCAATCAAAATATCAGCGCCCTCTTCTAACTTTCTCTTTTGTACGCCAATGCTTGTACCACCATAAACACACACAATGCGAAGTTCTGTTTCTGCCGAGTACTGATTCAAATTATCAAATACCTGCTGTGCAAGCTCGCGTGTTGGAACCAAAATCAATGCTTGAGGTGTGCCGTTAAGTTTCTTTTGCTGAACGGTTTGTATGATAGGTAAACCAAACGCAGCCGTTTTTCCCGTACCAGTTTGTGCAGCAGCAAGTAAGTTTTTTCCTGCAAGGACGTGTGGAATTGACTTTTCTTGCACTGGTGTTGGCGTCACGATATTTAGATTGCCTAGCGTCTCGATTAGCTTTTGTTCGATGCCTAAATCAGCAAAATTAACAGACATGTGTAACCTCATTATTTTTGGAGCGCAGAGTTTACCAGAGCCCCTAAAGCCATACTACTTTTCTATCTCATTGAGTTGAGTCATTAAGCTGTTGCTGAAAATCATACGACTGGCGCAAAACATCTCGATAAAGTGACGAGAACTTCTCTTCTAATTCGGTGTAATCACTTTCAATCACTTTAAATGTTGTAATTAAGTCTGCCATTCTAGGACTTCTTTGCGACATCCGATGTAGTGCAAATTCTATATTGTCTAGATCTTGATAGGATTGAAGCCATCGGCCATGCCACATCCTACTGTGGAGCACCAAAAAACGTGGCGGCAAATGTTCATGAACCTCTCGGTTTACTCTCTCGTATGCCGTTTGTACAAAGTGTTCGAGAGGCACGGAATGAAAGTCGTTCCAGTGTTTTGCGAGGCAATGATCCCAAAACATATCCAAAGCGATAGGTGCAAAACGTCGCGCAACACCAGTGAAATGAGGCTTACATTCGTTGACGATTGGATGATGGTCAGTAATACGGTCAACAAATCTATGTAATCTGATGCCATTTGAGATATCGCGATCATACAGCTTGCTTGGATCTCCTTTTACGAAGTCTCCAAGCAAGTTTCCCAATAAATGGCTGTTACTGTGATCTGCGATATGCAGGTGGGCTAGAAAGTTCATTCGACGCCAGTTTTGGCCTCTAGGGCTTGGTGTGACATGAACCTAGTATAACGTCAATTACGACGAGATGAGAGTGTTCCGCTATTCGGCTTCGTTGTCTGAGCCAACGTATTCCGACAAGATAATGCCAATTTCAAGCGCATCTAGCAGCTCTAGGCTCTCATCGTTTTGGTATTGGTCGCTCATTGTGACCTCCTTTATTTTAAGCTCTCTTGCTTTTACTTGCTGACGGGCTGGCTCTTGCCATATCCACATCAGCAACTCCTTTTTATAGTCTTTATATGACACATTCATGACAGCGAGAAGTAAAGATTTAAAAACCTATGAGCATAATCAAAAGTAAACGATTGCAATTAGGTTTCATATCCACTTAACACTTTAGAGAAATGACTCTTTTATCAACATTCATGTCAATTTAAAGATATAACATACTGTTATAGGCGCCCTTAGATCTCATTTCTTAAACTAAATTTAGTGTTCGTTACATATTTTGCTGATTAACTTCGCATATTTTGTTTCGATATAGCAATAGATTTGGTCAATATCTTTTATCTCTAATGGAGCTTTAAATGAGAGAAGTTGAGTTTAGAACGATAGACAGGCTGTTTATCAAGATGTCTATCAACGACAAAATGTGGGTTATATTCCTACTATTTTTAGTAGCCCTCACTTCAGTGGCTGGAAGCCGCTACTTCAATGAAATACAACAATTTGAGCAGCAAGCCATCTCGGCGAGCGAAGCGAAGCTTTCTGGTATCGTTGATGCTCAATCAAACCGCGCTACAGAAATTGACGGCGTATCGAAATCGAACCGCGTAAGCGAGAGTTCTTTTGTCGATGGGTCTGTCACCGCTTATGCCAAGTTGCATTCTGGGGAAGTGATTAAGCTGACTCAAAATGTGTCCACACAATACGAATCGTTAAAATCATCAGCTCTATCGTCACTATTACTCAGCTTCTTATGGGTTATTCCTTTTGCCCTATTCTCTTACTGGGTGGCAACGTTTATCGGAGGAGCTCTGTGGGTTTTATATACAACAACCGAAAAAATTGGTGACGGTGACTTAACCTCTCGTCTTGGTTTCCATCCAGGTCGAGATGAATTCGGTACCATCGGCTGTGCGCTAGACAAGTCTATGGATACCTTAAGTGAACTGGTTAATAGTGTTAAAAATAATGCAACGATGTTGAGCGAGACATCTTCTGCATTCGAAAAAGATATGCAGTTGAGTGAAACCCAGATATCTCATCAATATCAAACGCTTGATTCAGTCGCGACGGCAATGGAAGAAATGACAGCCTCTGCAAAGGAGGTATCAAGTATTTCTCAACAAGCAACGACGCAGTCAGATCAAGATGCCCAGAAGATCGAACTAAGCAGAAGCCGTGTACAAAACGTGATTGGCGAGATAGAGACGTTATCTAGCTATATTGAACAAGCCTCTACGTCAGTAACCAATTTAAACGAGAATACGACGCAGATTAATGACGTGATCACAACGATTAACGCCATTTCAGAACAAACTAATCTGTTGGCACTAAACGCAGCAATCGAAGCAGCCCGTGCTGGTGAACAAGGTCGTGGATTTGCAGTGGTTGCCGATGAAGTACGTACATTAGCAAGCAGAACTCAACAGGCAACAGTAGAGATCCAAGCCATGATTGAGAAGCTTCAAATTGAGAGCCAGAACATTGCTTCAATCACCAACCGAACCGTTCAGCAAGCTCAAACCAGCAGCCAGCTTATTGATGAAATCGGCCATGATGTTACCTCTATTGCCGAGTCAGCACGCTCATTAATGGACATGAGCATTCAGATTTCCACATCTGCTGAAGAACAAAGCGCAGTTGCTAACGATATTGCATCGGAACTTTCAGAAATTCGTAGTCAATCAAGCACAATCAGAGAAGTGGCGGAGCAATCTACCGCTGGCGTCGCTAATCTCACGCAGGCCTCCGTTTCTCTTGGTGAGATATTACAACGCTACCGCACCGCATAACATTGTGGAACTTATGATCAACAAGGGCTCCTTAAGGAGCCCTTTTCTTTAAACCGTGTTCAACTATTACCTTCGGTATTTTCTACGACATCCAAGTGGATATTTGAAGTGAATCTCAAGTTCTCGCTGTACCGAATGAAATAATGTTCTTAAACAAAGCGTTCCGCTATGCTTGATCTTGCCAATTCCAATTTGCTGCTGGAAAACAATATGAATAATTACAAAGACACAAAAGACATAGAGAACCTGAATTGTCCACTCTGCCAAGGAGATGAATATCTCATTTCATCGGATGGCGAGAAATTCACATGCGCTGCTTGCGGATTTCATACAAAAAACTTCTCATCTATCCAATGTCTACATCAAACGCCTTACCTACAGTCTAAACTTAAGCACATCCACAGCTTAAGTCCGGTTTGCCATTAATAGGTCAAACAGAGCAGCCACACAGCTGCTCTTTTAATTCATCTAAATGATGGATGCGAATTACACGCTCGTCATCAACACGATTGATAGCTTCACCATTAAATAACTGCACCGTTTTGATACCGGCGTTTAGTCCCGCCTCAACTCCTTTAGGAGTGTCATCAATATAAAGACAGTCACTTGGTAAAAAGCCCATGCTCATAGCACTGTACATGATTAAATCGGGCTCAGGCTTCCAACTATTCGCATCGAATGCCGAGAACACTTTCCCTCGGAAAGCATCGAGTAAACCGGTTAACTCCAAAGCGTATTCAATTTTATCTTTAGGTCCATTAGACGCCACACAATATTCGATATTATGCGAATCCAAAAACTGAATTAATCGTTTTGCGCCATCCATCGGCTGTAAGTGACGCACAAAAAGAGACTGGACTTCTTCTCGGTATTGCGGCTCTAAAACATCAATTGGGACTTTGATATCTTTCAATTCTTTAGTATCTAAAAGGATGTCAGCGAGCTTTCCTCCTTTAAAGTGAGAAACGCACTCTTCCATCGTTAACTCAGCCCCATGCTGGTTAAATACATTGACGAGCGCTTGGCAACACAGTCTTTCGCTGTCGACCAACGTACCATCACAGTCAAATATCACGCACTTAATATTGGTAATTGCCATAGCCATCTCCAGACGTCTTAAAGGCTCAAGCCCAAGCTGATTTTAAGAATGTTTGGATTAATCTTATTTGAGTTTGGGATTGTTGAAACGACGAGCTTGGCATTTCATGGAAATAGAAGGGAGCAATTACAGTTTTTCTAAGCAAGATCACCCAACGTCATCTTGCTTTACTTTTTATGCACATTGATGTGTAAATTAGTCTTCGATAACCACTGAGTCTAACAGTTTTTGCTCGGTGCTTAGTCTTTTAGCCAGATCAGCCACAAACGAGCTTTTGTATTTTGATTCAGAAACAGCAACATCAGAGATGAGTGTATTTCCTTCGAGATGGCTAACAATAGCAGCACCAATTGGGACTCCAGATTTAAAACCAACATATAATTCAAAATCTGGTGTGAGGATAATCTGTGTCAGATATTCAATGATCATATCTTTATCATACTGCTGTTCCCAGCGCTGAGATTGCAAGATAGAGAACATAATGGTCAGTCGATGAAAATCGACCAGAAAAATATCGTCGGGGTTAAATTCAGAGTCACTTTCCAGTAGTGTGTCTTTGTCGACTACTTGATACGTTGCTTTTTCTAGCGTTTTGAAATAGACATCGCGCCCTTTCAAACTCTCTGGTGTCGGAAATTCAACTTCGACCAGATCATACAGCCATGTATTTTTACGCTCGATACTGGCTAACTGTTGTTCATTCATCTTGATACCTTCGTTTAGAGCAGTACATTAGCATGAAGCCCGCAACAAACCTAGCGCACATAGACCTTTCCGTGGCTAAATTTTGTTTTAGGTGCAAACCTCTGATAGATTTCATCAATATCTTTCCTAGTTAAGGACAAAAATAATGAAAAAGATGCTGTTAAGTGCATTGCTTGCTACTACTCTAGTTGGTTGTTCAGATAACGATGTTGCTGACGTGGGGCTCGGTTGGTTTACTTTGAAAGACATCAAAGTCGGTGAGTTGAAAGACGAGGTGGTAACAGGTGTCACATGTCACATCGCCTCTATCGAAGCGGATTTCAGCTTAGCAGATCCAAGTGATAGCTCAATATCATGTCGTCAGACTGGCGAAATCACACCGGAAATGATTGCAAAAATAGATAAGAGTAAGTCCGGTGAAATTGTATTTAAGAAGTCAAAAAGCATTTTCTTCAAAACAATGAAGGTTCGCCGTATTTATGATGCCGATAACCAAACCTTACTCTACTTGTCTTATACAACAAAAGAGACCGATGGTAGTTTTAAGCATAGCCTCTCGACAGTCCCACTTTGGGGTACCAAGGCTTACGTTGAGCCAACTGAAGTGAAAAAGTAACGCGGGTAAATTTAGTTAGCGCGGAGCAGGCTCTTTCCGGGCGCTGCTGAGCAACAAGTTTAAAAAAACAACCCATTGCAATACGACAAGCGTCATAAGCTGCAGCTGCTTTGGTTGCTATTTACTCAGCTCGCTGATTTTTTCAGCGAGCAGACTTCTTTGTAATAAATCGCCACGATTTTCATTTTTTTGTGATACAATCCCGCCTCTTTTTTTTCTCACTCAAGAACAAGCATGAAGTTTCCTGGTCAGCGTAAATCTAAACACTACTTCCCAACTCACGCTCGAGATCCATTAGTAAACCAAATCCGACAGGCACCTAAGCTATATCGCCCAACTATTGTTGGTGTCGGTCAAACCATTGTAGATATCGAAGCACGTGTAGATGACGCGTTTTTAGAGAAATACAACCTGAGTAAAGGACATTCGCTCGTTCTTGAAGAAAGCAAAGCAGATGCACTTTACGAAGAACTGGTTGAGCAAGGCCTGATCACACACCAATACCCAGGTGACACGATTGGCAATACTCTTCACAACTACTCAGTTTTAGCCGATAGCAAATCCGTTTTGCTCGGTGTGATGTCTAAGAACATTCAAGTCGGTTCTTTTGCTTACCGCTACCTTTGCCGTACGTCTTCACGCATGAACCTTAACCATTTACAAACGGTAGATGGCCCTATTGGTCGCTGCTACACCCTAATTTCTCAAGACGGTGAGCGTACATTTGCTATCAACGAAGGTCATATGAATCAACTACTTCCGGAAAGCATTCCTGAAGAGATCTTTGAGAAAGCATCAGCCCTGGTTGTTTCTTCTTACCTAATGCGTGGTAAAGAAGAAGATCCAATGCCTAAAGCGGTACAAAGAGCGATCGACTTTGCTAAGAAGCACGATGTCCCTGTTGTACTTACGTTAGGGACGAAGTACGTTATCGAAGGCAACGCACAGTGGTGGCAAGAATACATTCGCGAAAACATTTCTGTTGTCGCTATGAATGAAGAAGAAGGTGCGGCGCTAACAGGTGAAACAGAGCCGCTAGCTGCTGCTGATAAAGCACTTGAATGGGTTGATCTCGTACTGTGTACGGCAGGACCAAATGGTCTGTACATGGCTGGTTACACCGACGAGAAAGTAAAACGAGAAACCACACACGACATCCTTGAAAGCTCCCTCGAAGCCTTTAACCAGTACGAGTTTAGTCGTGCGATGCGTAAAGAAGACTGTCAAAACCCAATGAAGGTCTACTCTCACATCGGCCCTTACCTTGGTGGACCATTAGAGATTAAGAACACTAATGGTGCAGGTGATGCAGCCCTTTCAGCCTTACTGCATGACATGGCAGCAAACTCTTTCCACCAAAAAGAAGTGCCTAACTCAGAAAAGCACGAAGTACGATGCTTAACCTACTCCTCGCTTTCTCAGATCTGTAAATACGCAAACCGAGTAAGCTATGAAGTGTTGACGCAGCACTCTCCTCGCCTATCGCGAGCGCTTCCTGAACGAGAAGATAGCTTAGAAGAGACTTATTGGGATCGTTAAAACGACAGCTTTAAAGCTGAAAATATATCAAGGCCACCATTTGGTGGCCTTTTTGTTTTTATCTAGCACTGTAACGAGTAGATTTTGTTAGTATGTCGCACAATACGAAGCAGTAAACTCTTTACAAGCCTAACCGAAACAGTACCATCACCAAGCAGACCTTTGCCTCACAATAATACTCGTTATAACTCAGGTAGTTTTTCAACGCTACCTGTGTGCCACTTTGGGGATTCTCCATGCAGTCAGATATCGAAATTTGCCGAAACACACCACTTTCTTCTATTGATGTTATCGCGGAAAAAGTAGGACTATTGCCCGAAGAGTATGACACTCACGGGAAGCACAAAGCCAAAGTCCACCCAAAATGTTTGGAACGACTCAAAGCAAATGATGACGGTAAACTTGTACTCGTCACTGCGATCACGCCGACTCCTCTTGGCGAAGGAAAAACCGTTACGACGATAGGATTGGCGCAAGGTTTAGCAAAGCTTAATCAATCTGTTATTGCATGTATAAGGCAACCTTCGATGGGACCCGTCTTCGGTATTAAAGGTGGCGCAGCGGGCGGTGGTTATTCTCAAGTAGCTCCAATGGAAGAGTTAAACTTACACCTTACTGGTGACATTCACGCAGTGACAGCGGCGCACAACCTTGCTTCAGCCGCTCTTGACGCTCGCTTGTTCCATGAGCAACGCGAAGGTTATGATGCCTTTGAAGCACGTACCGGGTTAAGAGCACTTAAAATCGACACGGCCAGTATTACTTGGAAACGAGTGATGGACCATAATGATCGTGCACTACGTAAAGTCAAAATTGGCCTCAATGATGCAGGAAAAACCATCAATGGTTTCGAGCGTGACGAAGGGTTCGATATTTCAGCCGCTTCCGAGTTAATGGCTATCATTGCACTAGCCAAAGATTTAAAAGATTTACGTCAACGTATCGGGAAAATTGTCGTAGCGTACGATTTGAACGGAAACCCCGTCACTACGGAAGATCTACAAGTTGCAGGAGCAATGGCAGTAACACTAAAAGAGGCGATTGCACCAACACTGATGCAAACTCTAGAAGGTGTTCCTACGTTGATCCATGCAGGTCCATTTGCAAACATCGCCCATGGAAATTCATCCATTATCGCGGACGATATTGCGCTAAAACTATCAGGTTACACGGTAACTGAAGCCGGTTTTGGTTCGGATATGGGATTCGAGAAAGCGTGTAACATTAAAGCTGCTGCCGCCAACAAAGCCCCGGACTGTGTAGTGATCGTAGCAACATTACGCGGCCTCAAAGCGAATTCTGGACACTACGATTTACGACCAGGTATGGCTATTCCAGATTCCATTTTTAATCCGGACCAAGCAGCATTGGAGGCTGGGTTTGAAAATTTAAAATGGCACATAAATAACGTTCATAAATACGGTTTACCTGCTGTCGTTGCCATTAATCAGTTTCCACAAGATTGTGTGAAAGAGCTTAAAGCTCTTGAAGATCTGATTCACCAATTTAATCCCGAAGTTAAAGTAGCCATCAGCACCGCTTTTTCGCAAGGCGGACAAGGCGCAACGGAACTAGCTCAACATGTTATTGATGCGTGTACCACGCCTGTAGAGTTTTGTCCGTTATACAACAAAGAGCAATCATTACTCGAAAAGCTCATGGCAGTATGTGAAGGGGGCTATGGCGCAACCAATATAGAAATGACTCCTATCGCGACTGAACAGCTCAACCATTTTGAAAATCTAGGTTTTAACAACTTAGCGGTTTGCATCGCGAAGACACCATTATCGATAACCACAGACTCCGCAGTCAAAGGCGCACCAACTGGTTTTACCGTCCCAATCCGCGAGCTGCGCTTGTGTGCGGGCGCAGGATTCGTTTATGCATTATCTGGTACCGTGATGACGATGCCAGGCTTACCTGATAAACCCGCATTTATGAACTTAGATCTTGATGATGGAGGAAATATCGTCGGTCTCTCTTAGTGCAGTGATAACGTATCGCTATCAGTGAAGTGAGCATATTCATTGAGTGAGTGGTCTACTTACCTATCCACTCACTCTCAACAACTGTGAAAAGAGTTGTCTCAGGCCTTCTACTCTTGAATCGTTGATACAAAGCTCTCCTGCCTTACATCAACACGCCTGTTTTAGACCTTTAGAGTTAAGACGCTAACCCTAAGCCTTGTTTGGCCATAGTTATTAAGCTAGAAAACCCTATTTATCTTCTTGTTTTGTCGCCACTTTACATTGTAAATCCATACTTGTTGACTTCTCCTTTCTACAATTTTGCGCCAATTTGATGCACGGGCTATTTAGCGCTTCACTAATATGGTGCAGTTGTCTTACAGTGAAATTTTAACCTCCTTGATTTTTAAGGAGATATTCTATGGCTCGATTCTTGTAGTAGACTTTTCACTAATAAGCACATTAGCACATGCTTTTCAAAACCTCTGCGTTGCATACCACCTCCTTCAGGTTAGCACCGTTTTGATGCATGTCAGAAAAGGGAAAGGGAATACTATGGAAGACGCACTCGCCGTAATTTTAGCAGGAGGGATGGGGTCTAGACTCAGCCCACTCACCGATGACAGAACCAAGCCAGCCGTGCCTTTTGGCGGAAAATATAGAATTATAGATTTCACACTAACCAATTGTTTACATTCGGGTTTACGCAAGATCCTTGTTTTAACCCAATATAAATCTCATTCACTTCAAAAACACTTACGAGACGGCTGGTCGATATTCAATCCAGAGCTAGGCGAGTACATCACTGCTGTTCCGCCACAAATGCGCAAAGGTGGTGCATGGTATGAAGGAACCGCCGATGCGATTTATCACAACATGTGGTTGCTATCGCGAAATGATGCAAAGTATGTGGTTGTGTTATCCGGCGATCATATCTATCGAATGGACTACGCCGCAATGCTTGAAGAGCATAAAGAGAAAGGTGCTAAGCTCACCGTTGCCTGTATGGATGTCCCCGTAGAGGATGCTTCAGCATTCGGTGTAATGGGCACCGCAGAAAACGGGCTCGTTACTTCGTTTATAGAGAAACCTGAAACCCCTCCTACCCTTCCAGGAAGCACGACCAGAAGCCTCGTTTCTATGGGAATATATATCTTTGATATGGATGTTTTGAAAGAAGCGCTTGAAGAAGACTCAAAACTCGATTCATCAAGCCATGACTTCGGAAAAGACATCATACCTAAGCTGATTGATACAGAATCCGTTTACGCTTATCAATTCTGTGGCAGTAAAGGGCGCGTCGATAAAGATTGCTATTGGCGCGACGTGGGTACCATTGATTCCTTCTATGAAGCGAATATGGATCTACTAGAACCTGTGCCGCCAATGAACCTTTATCAGTCTAATTGGGCGATTCGTACTTACGAGCCGCAGTTTCCACCAGCTCGTACTGTATCGTCGGCTACGGGTAATGAAGGTATTTTTATTAACTCCATCATTGCTACCGGTGTCATCAATTCCGGCGGCTCAGTACAGCACTCCATTATTTCTTCTAATGTACGCATCCAAGACAGTGCAACGGTAGTCGATTCCATAATTTTTGATGACGTGGAAGTCGGTGAAGGAAGTCAGTTGGTCAACTGCATAGTTGATAAACATGTTCGTATTCCGCCACATACTCAAATTGGCATCAACAAACTTGAAGATGCGAAGCGATTTAAAATCTCAGACAAAGGTATTGTCGTCATACCTGAAAGTTACCAATTCGATTAAACGACAAACTATCACAACAAAAAAGCGCACGATAATCATCGTGCGCTTTTGTTTAAGTGCCTGTAAACATTAGGCTATGACAAATAATCCATAATAATTAGATGTTACATACCGTTGACCAGCTACCATCTGTACCCGGTTCAGCCGCTGTCCACCAGTTCGCTTGGTAAACCACACCGTTGTGGATGATCTTATCACCTTGGTTAGCGTGGCTTGGATTACCTGCCCAATCCGTTTGTGGCAGAGCTGGGTATGTCACTAAACCTGTCGTATCACACGTACCTGGTTCAGTGGTACCACCACCCGTGCCCGCATTGAGATCACCAATTGGTAGATCTGGCTGTTCAAACTTAAACGCAAACTCTTTACCACCAGAAATCACTGAGTAGTTAGCCGGACCAGAGATTGGTAGGTAGTAAACCATATCAAGCTCGTAAGTGCCGCCCGCAGGCAAGTCTTTCCATGCTGGTAGAGAGAACGACACACGGTGCATTACGCCATCTAAGCCACCAATGTTGTTTGCTCGAGTATGTCCAGAAGCAATCACTTTCAAACCACCACCTGATTGGTCTTTCGCGTTGTCCGGCGCAGATACTGGGATATCGAATTGGAATTCAGTACCGCCAGGGATCGCTTGACCAGTGTTATTTGTAAACGTGATTTTTGGGTTAATTGGGTAGTTTTGGTCGCCAACTTTGAAACCGCCAACACTAACAGTAATGTCTACTGCTTCAGTTGGTGTTGGACCAGTCGCTACTTTGTTACCGTAAGGCGTCGCAGACTTAAACTTGTCGTAGATAGCTTTGGTCATAGTGTTACCCATGTGGTATTCACCATTACCCGCCGCACAAGCTTGTTCAGTTGCATCTACTTCCGTACGATTACCATTTGCATCCAGTACGTAACAGTTGTAGTCACCGGCTAGTTCCCAGAACATGATACCGCCGATCTCTTTATCGATAACGTAATCGGCTTTCACCTCGATAGAAGCTTTATCTTCCGTAGATAGGAATACGCTCTTCTCCGCGTTCCACAACCAAGGTGCTACAGCAACGCTATCGTAATGACGAGTATAAGTACCAACAAACTTATCTGAAGGATCATTAACTGGGTCAAGACCGTAAGCAGCTGCGTAAGAGCCCCATATACCGTTTTCTAGGTTCTTAGCATGCCACATTGGGTTAGAACCAGCGCCCATTTCGTTTCCTTTAGGGTCGGTATCATGCCACATGTTGTCGATACCAATAGCGCCGTGACCACAGTTGTTCTTCTCACCTTCACCTGTGCCCGGTTGGCACTCTGCTTGGTTTGGTAGTGCCGCTCGGCCCCAAAGGCCATTTTCACCACCAGTAACACCTTGCCAACCACGGGTGTAGTAAGGAACACCAATGTTAATACGACCTGCTGGCATAGAACCACGGAAGTAATGGTAAGCCCAGTCTGTGTTCAAGTAACCGATACCACCGTATGCAGCAGTGCCGTATACGTTCCACTGCGCTAGCTCAGAGTCTTTACCTGTATCGAATAAAGCCGCGTTATGACCAACGTGATCATTCCAAGCCCCATGCAAGTCGTAAGACATGATGTTTACGTAGTCTAGGTACTTAGTTACATCGAAGGTTTCCATCCCACGTAGCAAGTAACCTGAAGATGGTGCTGCGATAGTCAGCATATAATGAATACCATCTTGCGCGGATGCCGCATCAAGTTTCTCACGCAATACTTTCATCAGCTCTTGGTAAGACGCCCATAAATACTGACGACGTGGTTCCATGAAGTCTTTGTCGTAAGGGTTACCAGCACCAGCCATTGACGTCGGGTATTCATAGTCGATATCCAGACCATCGAACTTGTACTGACGCATCATTTCAACGGCAGAAGTTGCGAACTTCTCAATACCAGCATGATTAATAGAACCGTCCGCATTCGTCGTCATGGTGTAGAAGCCACCATCAGCTACACGATCGCCGTTCGTATCGAAGTGACCGCCCGTTTCAGCCCAACCACCAATCGAGATTAGCGTTTTAACATCATGTTTTTGCTTGTAAGTTGCTAGTGCACCAAAATGACCTTTAAAACCAAGAGCGGGATCTACCTCAACGCCTGGCCAAGTTTTACCTGTAGCAGGGTTGTTAGGATCATTTACGTCGCCAACGTTTACTTTGCCGTCAGAACCAATGCTCACAAACGCGTAGTTAATGTGAGTAAGTTGTTCCCAAGGAATGTCTTTAACAAGGTAAGTCGATTGTGGGTCGTCACCTGATCGCCAACTGGTGAAGTAGCCGATTACACGACGTGGGTGATCAGCCCCCATTTTCTCACGGCCTTCTTCGTCATAAATAGAACAGTAAGGAACATCTACACCCGTTGTTTGATAAAGACCATCAGGACGACAATTAGATGTCACTACGCCGCCGTTTACTGTTAACGTCGCAATTGCAGAATCTGCTGTTGCTCCAGCATCATCGGTTGCTCTCGCATAAACACTTAATGAGCCAGCTTGTGAAGGGGTTACATCCAGCGTGTATGGCGCTGTTGTAGCAGTGCCAGCAAGCACACCTGCAACATAAAAATCAACTTTAGCAACGGTACCATCCGCATCCGTAGCATTTGCAGTCAGTGTTACGGAACCACCCAGGTCAATAGAGCTCGCAGAAAGCGCGACATCCACTGTCGGCGCTTCGTTACCAGGTTGCGCTGATGCCACAGTTAACGTCACAACACTTGCCGTACTAACGGCACCTGCATCGTCATAGGCCTTGGTAGAGAACTCGTGCTGTCCTTCAGTTGCTGTCCACGATGCAGCATACGGCGCAGACGTTGCCTGACCAACTAATACACCATCAACAAAGAACTCTACTTTGCTAACAGTCCCATCAGTATCTGCCGCATCTGCAGCTAGGTTAACAACATCACCCGCAGTCACAGAAGCCGACGCAGAAGGCGATGTCAGAGTAACCGTCGGGACTTCATTCTGAGGTGGATCAACCGGTCCAGTGCCATCACAAGCGCCAAGTGTTTCCCACTCGCCCCACTCACCAGATTGCGCTGGATTGTTGTTTTGCGTCCAGTAACGCGCTTTATAAGCATTACCTTCATGCTGAACTTGGTCGCCACCGTTATAAACTTTTGATGATTGCCAAGTTTCTAGAGGGGCACAGTCAACTGCTGCGTAGCTATTGAAGGCCATAAGACAAGAAGCGGTGAGTGTGCTTAGTGTGAACACGTTTTTCACTGCGTTGCCGTTTTTAAGGTGCATAATCGCTCTTCCTTAAGTTATTGTTAAAACAATACTAAATGCGCTAAACGAAGCGCATCTATACTTTTATTTCGACGTAAAATAACTTAAGTACAAGTTGGTGATTTCACACTATCTATTTACGAGTTTTCCACACCGCCTCGCAACAATCCACTAAATGATTGCAACAACGTACCTATTATTTGGCACCAGTAACTAATTTTATAACTCAAATAAATATGTCACTCGCAAATTAATAAAAAAGGTAAAAAAAGTCGCCATTTTGAAATAAAGATCACTAAGCCTTTGTTGACCTTGGCGTTTCATTAAAATGCCGCTTGTACTCGCGACTAAACTGTGATGGGCTCGTGTACCCGACCATTCTCGCTGCATCATTAACACGTCTCCCCTCTAACTGGATCAATTCGCGCGCTTTGTTAAGTCGAACTTTCTTAATATATTGCAGCGGAGATTCAAGCGTGACATTGCGAAATGCTTGATGGAAAGCAGACACACTCATGTTGGCTTCTTCAGCCAATGCTTGTACGTTCAACTGTTCATGATACGCTTGATGTACACGATTTAGTGCTTTAGCGACCCTCGCGTAAGAACCTTCTTGATGTGCTAGGTCAAATAAAACATACCCCTCTTTGCTCACCAAAGTACGATACACAATTTCCTCAAGAAGCAGCTCGCCAAGCATGATGACATCAAGCTCGTTACACATTGCTTTCATTAACCGCTTGCACGCATCCAACATACCTTCATTCATACGTACCGACTTAAGGCCGCAACGGGTAGCATCCAGACACTTATTACTGAATTTCTCAGCCTCTAATTTTTTAACGAGTTTATGAAGAAGCGTTGGCGAAATATCTATCGAAATGCCAAGTAAAGGCTCATTGTTTGTCGCAAACGCTTCGCACTCTAGTGGCATGGGAACCCCGACAACAAGGTAATCATCGGGCCCATATTGCACTGGTGTATCACCAATATGAATATTCTTATGCCCTTGACCCAATACGATGATGCCGGACTGATAGACAAACGGCTGGCGATGATTCCCTTTGCTACTGCGATAAAACCATACGCCATCTATCGCTGTTTTCTTCATACCTTCTAGCTCATGCAGCCCCTGCTTTTCAACATATTGCTGCATGATATCTGCGAGATTGTGCATTAGAGCGCTCCATCAATGACCAACGAGTTTGGTCTCTATTATCGTTTCGAGCACTATACTTCCTCTCGACTTTAACTTTCTAGCTCAAGAGCATTAATTTTGTAGAAATAGGCAAATTATTTGCAGAAATCGACCTGTTAACCATCGTTAATCAGGACTAATATGCATGTATTCAATCTCCTTCACTGGAAGCAAGAGGGCTAATAATGAACTTTTCTTATGTAAACCCAACCAAGATTTTCTTTGGTCAAAAACAAATCGCAGCAATCAAAGAAGCTATCCCATCCGAGCAAAAAGTTTTAGTGGTATACGGTGGTGGCTCCATCAAAAAAAATGGCGTGTACGACCAAGTAGCAGAAGCTCTTGAGGGACATGAATGGCTAGAGTTTTCAGGTGTTGAACCAAACCCAACCAAAGAAACACTCGATAAAGCAGTCGCAATGGTAAAAGAGCATGGCGTTGACTTTATTTTAGCGGTAGGTGGTGGTTCAGTCATCGATGGCTCCAAATACGTAGCAGCGGCATCAAAGTATGATGGTGATGGTTGGGATATCATGATTGGTAAGCACCAAGTCACTGAAGCGACGCCTCTAGCTGCAATTTTGACATTGCCAGCAACAGGCTCAGAGTCAAACATGGGCGCAGTTATCACTAAAAAAGAAACTCAAGACAAACTTCCGTTCATGTCTCCAGCAGTGCAGCCAAAATTTGCCGTGTTAGACCCAGATGTAATGAAAACACTGCCAGAACGCCAGCTTATCAACGGCATTGTTGACGCATGGGTGCACGTATGTGAGCAATACTTGACGCTTCCTACCGGTGCAATGGTTCAAGATGGTTACGCAGAAACACTGCTGAAAACTTTAAAAACACTCGGAGAACAGTTTGCGGAACGAGACGACGATATGTGGCGCGCAAACTTAATGTGGTCTGCTAACCAAGCATTGAATGGGTTAATTGGTAGTGGCGTTCCACAAGACTGGGCGACACATATGATCGGCCATGAATTAACCGCTCTATGGGGCGTTGATCATGCGCGTTCTCTTGCAATTGTCCAACCATCGTTACTTCGTAACCAAATGCAGTTTAAGCGCCCTAAGTTAGAACAAATGGGTCGCAACGTATTTGCTCTTGAAGCAGGTGAGGATTTAGCAGAGCGCACAATCGAAGCTATCGAAGCGTTTTATCATCAACTTGATGTCGCAACTAAGCTCGAAAACTATGGTGAGAGCCGTGAACAAGCTATCGATGCCATCATTGATCAACTAAACAAACACGGCATGACTGTTTTAGGTGAAAACCAGGCGATCACACTTGAACGTAGCCGAGAAATCTTAGAGTTAGCTGTCTCATAACTGCAACAATTCTTCACTGCCCTTCCTAGGGTTTAACGGTATTGTGACTTAACAGTCACAATACCGTTTTTTTATGCTATTTTGTAAGCCACATCACGTTCAAAACGAGGAGGCTTCTAAAAACAACGATTCCCTCCAGACAAAAAATCGGCCGTGTTGGTTAGTAAAGAGACAACTGTCCAGCTTTACACAAATAAAAATAATTGAGATCAAAGAACGAGTTAACTCGTTAATTAAGTTTTGATTTGTTGTAGTGATGTACTACATAATTTTGTCTGTTCGAGAAAACACTTTATGTGGCTAGTTGTTGTCGTATTAGCATTCATACATATCATCAGTATCCGTAAAGGCTCTAAATGGCTCTTTTACGTTTCTAAACCATTACCAGTGCTCTGTATGCTTGGTATTTTAATTCAGTCCCCGGCTTACCCAATGCCATATGCGCATTGGATTTTGATTGGCTTATCGCTCTCGTTGCTTGGTGACGTGTTATTAATGCTCCCTAGAGACAAGTTCATTACAGGATTAGTGCTCTTTTGCTCTGCCCATCTCTCCTATAGTTATGGTTTTGCCATCATGTCAGCGTGGCATTTTACACCTTGGCTCCCAATTGCCTTGTTCGGACTCGGTATATGCGTCTACTGGTTGTTCCGACCGGATCTCGGTAAAGAAAAACGGCCAGTTGCTAGTTATATATTGGTACTGATGACTATGTGCTGGGCTTCGATCGAGTATTATTTGAGTGGGAAAACACAATCCTCCTCTTTTGCAGTGCTCGGAAGCTTTATCTTTATTATCTCTGGCATCGTATTGGCTTTCGAACGCTTTGGAGGACGGTCAATATTTTCACGACAAGTTGTCATGGTGACCTACTATTCTGCACAGACACTAATGGTTATGTCTGTTGTTGCGATTGTTGTTCGTTATCCGTATCTCGTTGAACTGAGTTAGTCATACTCTAGACTCTAGACTGCACCAACATTAAAGAAACATGGATGTATCTTGTAAGCGATCTGAATAGAGTCTTAAAATCATCGCCTAAACATTAGCTTATTCTTAATGAAATTACGCGCACAACTTGCTATTGTAAAAGGATATTTTTCCGTTATAGCGTGCCCCTTTGAAAGAGAATACTCCCGTCGTTGAGTTTAGCGACGTAAATAAGTGGTATGGCGATTACCACGCTCTAAAAGACATCAACTTCTCCGTGCATTCTGGCGAGATCGTCGTGGTGTGTGGCCCTTCAGGTTCCGGAAAATCAACGCTCATTCGTTGCATCAATCATCTTGAATCGATTCAAGAAGGCCAGCTTCATGTGTTCGACCAGCCTTCTCACGCAAAATCTCTCAAGCCCGGTAAAATCGGCATGGTGTTCCAACACTTTCACCTTTTTCCTCATTTGACTGTACTGGAAAACCTCACCTTAGCGCCGATTCGCACACACAAATTATCAAAACAAGAAGCTGAAAAACGCGCAAGACATTACCTAAAGCGAGTCAATATTGAAGAGCAAGCGAGTAAGTATCCTATCCAGCTTTCTGGCGGTCAGCAGCAACGCGTCGCGATTGCCCGCTCCTTGTGTATGGAACCGGATTTACTCCTGTTTGACGAGCCAACTTCAGCGCTTGATCCGGAAATGATCAACGAAGTGTTGGATGTCATGGTTGAGCTGGCTCAAAGCGGAATGACGATGATTTGCGTCACACATGAAATGGGATTTGCCAAAAAAGTAGCGAACCGCGTGGTATTTATGGACGAAGGCCAAATCGTGGAAATGAACTCTCCAGTCGCCTTATTTGAGACACCACAGCATCCACGAACCCAAGCATTTTTGAACCAAATTTTAAGTTACTGATGATAGTTCGCGTAATCAAACCTGTCCTTCAAGCTTTACTGCAAATGACGCTCCTCTTCATCGCGATTGTGTGGGTGTTGGACTCTGGTGCCGACGCTATGGGCTATCAATGGCAATGGGAGCGCGTACCTGATTACATCGCTTTTTATGAAGATGGCGAATGGTGGCCGGCAGAACTTATTGATGGGCTATTGGTCACGCTTAACATCTCGGCTATTAGTCTATTTTTTACCTTAGTATTAGGGTTGGTTACCGCGTTACTAAGGCTTAGCGATTCGAAAGTCGGCAATGTTATTGGTACCACTTATGTCGAAGTAATACGTAACACGCCGTTGTTGGTGCAAATCTATTTACTCTACTTCGTGTTTGGCCCCGTGATTGGTTTGGACCGATTCAGTACCGCCGTTTTGGCATTATCCCTTTTCCAAGGTGCCTACACCGCGGAAATATTCCGTGCAGGTTTAAACAGTATTCCTAAAGGGCAATTCGAAGCAGCACAAACTCTTGGAATATCAACGCTTTACACCTACAAAGACGTAATTTTGCCTCAGGTTTTACAGCGCACATTACCGCCATTAACCAATGAAGTGGTTTCTTTGATCAAAAACTCTTCCATTGTAAGCGTGATGGCGATTTTTGATCTAACAACACAGGCACGCAACATCGTCTCAGAGACGGCGATGCCGTTCGAAATTTGGTTTACCGTGGCAGCAATTTATCTTGCTCTCACTCTTTCACTTTCTGGCTTGTCTGCAAGGCTAGAACACAAACTCGGAGCCAGTTGGCGCAAATTATAAGGAGATAACATGAAGTTATTCAAAGCGACCATTACTGCATTATTAGGGCTAGCCATCGCTATGCCTACAATCGCGAAAGAAGATGTCGCCACACCCAATGTAGATCAAATCAAAGAACGAGGCACTTTGCGCGTTGGTATGTCAACATTTGTACCTTGGGCAATGCGTAACAAGCAAGGTGAGTTAATCGGTTTTGAAATCGATGTTGCCAAACGCTTAGCACAAGATTCAGGTTTGAAAGTGGAATTCGTACCGACTGCGTGGGATGGCATTATTCCCGCACTACTGGCGAAAAAGTTCGACGTGATCATCGGTGGCATGTCGGTTACGCCTGAGCGTTCCAAAAGCGTCTTGTTTACTGAGCCCTACTCGCACTCAGGCGTTCAAGTAGCAGCAAACAAAGAACTCGCCTCTGGTTTTAGCGAATTTTCGGATTTTGACTCACGACGCGTAAAAATTGCGGCTCGTCGCGGCGCATTCACCGTTCAAGTAGCCAGAGAAACCTTCCCGAAAGCGAAGATCCTGCAATTTGATGACGACGCGCAAGCGTTCCAAGAGGTGCTGAATGGTAACGCCCACGCGGTCATTGCTTCTAGCCCAAAACCAGAACATGAGACAGTGAAACACAGCGACAAACTATTCCTTCCATTCTCTGAGCGACTATCACAAGGTAACGAAGCCTTTGCAGTTCGCTTGGGGGAAGAAGATAAAAAGGCCTTTTTCAATAAATGGATTGAAGCAAGAACCCAAGATGGATGGTTAAAACAACGTTATGAATACTGGTTCTCGACATTAGATTGGCAAGATCAAGTCGCGCAAGGCCAGTAATCTAAATGGCTCGTGGACGCCGCGAGCCTATACTCTCCAATCATCCATTTTACTTTTCCATAACTTATCGGAGTCAAATTTTTGGGCGAACACACTACCACTCGCACAGCACCCGCGAAATCCAGCACAGGCTACCTTTTACCGCAATTAAACACACTAGACTGGGTACTACTTGTTATGTGCGGTATCGGTGGTGTTTGGCTGTACCATCGGTCCGCTGTTGGTGTGCATTATTTGTGGCAGTGGAAAGAGGCGCTTGAATTACTTTTCACGCCTAGAGCAGATGGTGGTTTGCCCTACTTCTTCCAAGGTTTGATTTCGACGTTAAGGCTCAGTATTTGGGGCATCAGCTTCGCATTAGTGTTTGGCACTTTGTTAGGCTTAGCACGCTTCTCTCGTTCCGTTTGGTTGCGCACACCTGCCAATGCGTTTATCCAGTTAGTGAGAAACATCCCTCCGTTGGTGTTTGTTTTTATTTTCTACTTTTTCATTTCTAACCAATTGATCCCGTTACTCGGTTTGGAAGATCTTCTACGAAACTACAACGGCGAACCAAATGCGCTACAGCGCTTTCTGTTTGGGCCTTCTAACCTTTGGGAAAACCTTGCCTCTGGCGTGTTATGCGTCGGCTTACTCTCTTCTGCCTACATTGCAGAAGTTGTGCGCGGTGGTTTACAAAGTATCGACCAAGGTCAGTGGGAAGCGGCTGACTCATTGGGCTTGTCTCGATGGGTGAAATACCGATTTGTTATCGCGCCACAGGTGCTTAAATCAATAACACCTGCACTTGCCGGTCAAACCATCTCTTTGGTGAAAGACACCTCTATTGTTTCACTGATTTCGATACAAGAAATGACGTTTGTTGGGACAGAGATGGCAAATTCATCAGGGTATATATTTGAAATTTGGTTGATTGTCGGCCTCGCTTACTTCTTAATTTGTTTTGGTCTGTCACTTATTTTTCGCCATATTGAAGCAAAATCGGAAGCCATTTCAAATTAACTCAACCGCATATGTAATTAGGCACATTTGATTCTTCAAATCAGAATTGCACCCTGTTACATTGGCAAGATGCTAAATTTTCGGCGTTTTTCATGGAGTTAAAGAATCAATCCGACTACGAGCGATACATAAAACAAGATAATCTTGGTGAATATTACGTAGTTCTCAATCAATTCACTTTTCACAGTGTTTATCAGCCAATTTTTGATAGACGCCAACGTATTATTGGTATGGAAGCCTTACTGCGTATTCGTGGCATTGATGGTTCCCTAATTCGTCCTGACGTGTTTCTGGCCAATAATGGTCTTGATCCCTACTTTCGCTTATGTGTAGAGTTTTTATCCAGAGCAATGCACATTCGAAATTTTGCACGCTATTTCGCAGGGACACCGATCAAACTGTTTCTTAACGTCATGCCTCAAACGCTACTCACGCTAACCAAAGACATGGGCTTTAAAGATAACGGCCTGCTTTACAAACGCCTTTCCGAACTTGGTATGAGCCCATCAGACGTAGTTTTTGAAGTAGTCGAAGAGTCATGCGGAAATACGGATTTATTAATCAAAGCCGTACAGTTAATGAAAGCGAATGGTTTTATCTTTGCTATCGATGATTTTGGCGCCCAACATTCTGATATCGCACGTGTTCAGCAGCTCTGCCCTGACATCATCAAAATCGATCGTTCCTATTTGCTAGACTACTGCGCCGGAGAAACCTTTTCCATACATAGCGCCGTTGATCTAGCGGATCATATGGGAGCAAAAGTCATTATAGAAGGGGTTGAAGAAGACGTGCAGCTACAAGCTATGTATCAACTTAATTTGGATTATTACCAAGGCTTTTACTTAGGAAAGCCTTGCGCCATTCATCACTGGACAGATAGCCTAAACATCGAGACGACAGTGCATTAACACTGCCCACTTACAGCACAGTGAAACCAAAAAAGCGCCGATATAATATGCTCGGCGCTTTTTAGTTTTACTCAGATGTCACTTATTTAGTTAAGCGTTCATTTCCCTAGAAAAAATCAATAGAATTACGACCGCTCTTCGGATCACGAGTGGCTTGCGGTTTGTCTTCTTTTTTGCCTTTCTTAGCAGACTGAGACAACGCTTCTTTCTGCGCTTTACGCTCTTTATGTGCTGCTTTACGGCCTGTTGATTTAGGCCCAGAGGCTTTAGGTGACTTACTTTGACGAGACTTATCTTTACGAGAAGACTGCGCTTCTTTTTTCGCTTTCTTTTCTGCTTTTTGCTCTGCCGTTTCAGGTTCGGTTACTGGCGCATCGCAAACCACAACATAATATTCCTGGTTAAACTCAAAAAAGTCACCATCATACATCTTGCGGCGCTTACGTGTTTCTAGTTCACCATTCACCGCGACGTAGCCTTCCTCGATGATATGTTTTGCTTCGCCGCCACCGCTGACCAAGTTTGCGATTTTAAAAAGCTTGTATAGTTCGATTGGATGCGCATCAACATCGATGCCAATCGCTTCGATCTCAATCTCTTCGCCTTCTAAATACTCTTCGTGGTCGTAATCTTGGGTCATGTTACTTACTCTTACTATTTGATGCCCTGAAGTTTAAACGCAATGCTTAAAAATAGAAACCTCTGCCGATGTTCAATCACCGATTCGCCTTGGCGTTTGAGCACCTCTTAACCCATTTAACTTGTCGCTCGTTAGCTTGTATCTCGATGCGTAGCTCAAACGAAGCTGCAATTACGCAACCTGAAGGTATATACTCTCTAAGTTATTGTTGAAAAGAGCGAATACTTTGTCTCAACCAAGTAGAATTACCTTTGTCACTGCGAACTTGTTTAATTTTGTCGCACCGCCTAACGCCTACTATGATTTCGAGAACATATACTCGTTAGAGCAATGGCGAGACAAACTTTCGTGGACGCAACGTCAAGTTGAAAAACTGGAAGGCGACGTGATTGGCTTACAAGAAGTGTTCAGTATCGAGAAGACCCAGGAATTTTTTTCAACCATCGGCTACCCCTACTTTGCGACCGTTGACACCCCACATGTTGAAGATGAGTACATTTACTCAAGCCCTGTTGTGGCAATCGCATCTCGGTTTCCAATAGAAAAAGTACAAGCGGTAGAGTTTGACTTAGCAACGCTTGAGCCTTTTGGAGTAAGTGTTGTTCCAGAGTTCAGTCGCAAACCTATCTATGCCCAAGTAATACATCCTGTACTTGGTCATATCGCCGTTTACGTAACGCACCTGAAATCTCAACGCCCGGCCGACTCAGAACAACCAGAAACGTCTAGCACGATTATTGGGCGCTGGTTATCCACCCAGCAAAGAGGCTGGGAAGCAGCGATGTTAAGAGACGCGATGCAAAAGAGGTATCGAAAAGAACCAATGCCGACAGTGTTAATGGGCGATATGAATCAACCTATCACTCCTATCAGCGTTAACAGCGCATTGGTATCCAACACTGGTGACAGTGTCACTGAATTACAACTCAAAGATGGTTGGATATTGCAAAGTGACGCTCAGAAGGATGAACGCCCCGCCACGCACTATCATTTTTCCACTGGGAACGTACTCGACTATATCTTGCTCTCACAAGAGTTTGACACCTTATCAGATATATCGGTTGCCGAGGTTGTTGACTATCAGGTGTCTAACCAACATCTGATCAACCCGATTTATGACAGAGATAAAAACGCCAGCGACCACGCATTTGTGGCGCTGACGGCTGAAGTAAAGCTTTGAGCAACCTATTTAGTTACTTAGTGACGTTTCACAATTTTACGCGGGATAAGTTCTACGCCAGGCTTGTAACGCTTAGCGGAAGCATTGAGTGCTAACTCCATTGCGCTGTCCGCGATCAACTCAAACTGTTGAGGCAAAGAGTTGATTTTCACAGGCAAAAAGTCCAACAGTCGATTATCACCAAATGTCGCTAAACGCACCTTTCCCATCAGTTCTGGTTTTTCTAGCATTACATCCAACACACCTTCTAACAGTGTGTATGACGTTGTAACAATGGCATCTGGCAATGCGTTCTCTGCTAACCATCTCTCTAAGACTTTCTTGCCTTCTTCCCGGGAGAAGTGTTGTCCATAACCCACTGTTGCCGTTTTACCACCTTGTTGAGAAGCAGATAGAAAACCAAGCTCACGCTCTTTTGAGACTTGAAGATCTTGCAATGCACCGATTAAGCCAATGGACTTAATATCCTCTGACAGTACTGACTGAGTGAGTTCAAGTGCGGCATCAAAATCTTCGCTGATGACACAACAAAAGTGCTCATCATCCATTGGACGGTCTAGCGCGATAACTGGCGTACCAGAATTTTGTAACTTAAGGTAATACTCGTTTGCAGTGGGCATACCACTTGCCACAAACAACGCATCAATGCGACGACTGACTAATGCTTCCGCCACCTTTTGCTCTGTATCAGGATCATCATCAGAGCAGCCAATCAAAATTTGGTACCCCGCTTTCCGAGAGTTCTGCTCTATCAGCTTTGCAAGACGCGCATAACTGGTGTTCTCTAAGTCTGGGATGATAAGCCCAAATGAGCGTGAATTACCTGCCCGCAAGGAAGACGCCGCATGATCTGGCTTATAATTGTACTCATCTACAACGGCCATCACCTTTTTCTGAGTCTTCTCGCTGATGCGGTATTTCTGCGCTTTTCCGTTAATCACATAGCTTGCAGTTGTCTTAGAAACACCCGCTAATTTGGCTATTTCATCCAGTGTCATATTCTAAACCTTATTCTGTGCGCGCGATCATATTAATACATCAACGATCTTTCGATAAGTTGAATTATAAGCTGAACCGATTCAGTATAAAAGCTGAAAGGATTCAGCAAAACTTAAAAATTGACGTAAATCACCCGAACACGCAACAAACCAATTTGTGAGCTAGGCTATAGGACAGCGGCAAAGGCTCGTTTGTTAACGTCAGTTTTTAAAACAGTTTTTCTGAGTCTTTTAAAAAATTTACCAACAAGCTGAATCGATTTAGCTTGAAAGATAAAAGGTTTGAGGAGTGATAAGCGCTCAGAAGAAGCGGCGTTCAACTTCTCACACAGAATACATTTTTAAATTGATACCTTAAGGCTGGAGAAGCACCATGCTTAAGCTAAATAAGAACGACATTACCCTCTCGCAATCAGCGACAGATAAGTTTGAAGCAATAAAGAGTATTGCTCATAGCCTGACTGATAAAGGCCTAGTTGAACGCGGTTACGTTGAAGGCATGCTAAACCGTGAAAACCAAAACTCTACGTTTTTGGGGAACGGTATCGCCATCCCGCACGGTACAACCGACACTCGTGCAATGGTGAAAACAACGGGTGTTGCTGTGCATCACTTCCCACAAGGTGTCGACTGGGGTGATGGCAATACTGTGTTCGTCGCTATCGGTATCGCAGCTAAATCTGATGAACACCTTGGCATTCTTAAACAGCTCACCAAAGTGCTAGGCGCAGATGGCGTAGAAGAGCGTCTGCGTAATGCAAAAAATGAAGACGAAATCATCGCCCTACTGCACGGTGATGTTCAGCTTGAAGCAGACTTTGACGCTTCTTTAATTCAACTGATGTTCCCTGCGAGCGACATGCTACAGATGAGTGCTGTTGCAGGTGGTCTGTTGAAAAATACGGGATGTGCTGATAACGAATTCGTTGCCGATCTCGTTACCAAACAACCAACTCACTTAGGTAATGGCCTGTGGTTAATTGGCAGTGACAAACATGTCACTCGCACAGGTGTGTCATTTGTCTCGACGGCAAACGACTGCGAATATGAAGGTCAAAAAGTGCGTGCACTTTTCGCGTTCGCAGCATGTAACAATGCTCACCAACCTATCCTAAAAACGCTTTCTAATATTGTGTTTAACAATGAACACGGCAAGCTTTTAGATGCATCAGTAGAACAGATTCTTGCTTTGTTCAAAGGTGAAGAAGTCACAGCCGCATCTTCAGAAGAAGGCAATACCGCTGTATTTAAAATCAAAAACTCTCACGGCCTACATGCTCGTCCGGGGGCAATGTTAGTCGCAGAAGCGAAAAAGTTTGAATCCACTATACGTGTTGCCAACCTAGACGGAGATGGAAAAGCAGTAAACGCGAAGAGCCTAATGAAAGTTATCGCGCTGGGCGTTAAGCACGGTCACCAACTTCAATTTACAGCAGAAGGCCCTGATGCCCCGCAAGCCTTGGAGTCTATCGGAAATGCAATCGCTTCTGGCCTTGGTGAAGGTTAAGGATCCGATATGACAAACAAAACAAATAAGGTTGTCACTATTACGCTCAACCCGGCATTGGATTTAACAGGTTCAGTAAATGAACTAAACGTTGGTTCCGTGAGCTTAGTACAGCAAAGCAATCTCCACGCTGCAGGTAAAGGTGTCAACGTAGCAAAAGTGTTGAGCGATTTAGGCGCAGACGTCACGGTTACCGGCTTTCTTGGTAAAGATAACCCTGAGCTATTCCATCAGCTTTTCAATGACATCGGCGTTAAGAATGAGTTTGTAGAAGTACAAGGTGCAACTCGTATCAACGTCAAGCTCGTTGAGGCTAATGGAAACGTTAGTGACATTAACTTCCCTGGTGTTCAAGTTACGGCAGAAGAAATCGCGCGCTTTGAAGAAACCCTATTCCGCCTTGCTGAAACACACGATTACTTTGTATTGGCAGGCAGCCTACCGGGCGGTGTTACTGCAGAGCAATGCGCTGCATGGATAGAAGCACTGCATCAACAAGGCAAAAAGGTGTTGTTCGACAGTAGCAAAGCCGCATTGAAGTCAGGTATTGATGCTCACCCATGGTTAATTAAACCTAACGATGAAGAACTTGGTGATTTTGTTGGCGAACATCTAGCAACACCTGAACAGTGCCAAGCTGCAGCGCAAACACTGAGCGACAAAGGCATAGAAAACATCGTGGTTTCTATGGGACCTGACGGTGTTATGTGGCTCAACCAAGGCGAATGGCTTAGTGCAAAACCGCCTCGAATGCATGTCGTGAGCACCGTTGGCGCAGGCGATACGCTGGTCGCTGGCTTGTGTTGGGGCCACATGCAACTGATGCCTAAAAACGATTTATTGCGCTTCGCTACGGCACTTTCTGCTTTGGCAGTTAGTCAAGTTGGCGTAGGGCTAACCAGTCAGGAAGAACTGGAAAATATCAAGCGACAAACTGAAGTTAGCGCGCTTTACCCTATTACAAACTTAGAACAAAACTAAGGAACAGAAGGTTATCGTATGAATATTGCCATTATTACTGCCTGTCCGAGCGGTGTAGCAAATAGCATCCTTGCGGCAGGATTACTAGAACAAGCCGCCGCAAAATTAAACTGGAATGCCAAAATAGAATGTCAATCAAGTGTGGTTGAACCAACACTATTGACGGAAGCTGACGTTGAACAAGCAGAAGTCATTGTCATTGCGGCAAATACTAGCGTCGACACTTCTCGTTTTGTAGGAAAAAAGGTTTACCAAGCGGAAATTAGCGAAGTAGCAAAAGACGCAACTGCGTTTCTCCAGCAAGCGGTTGAAAACGCCACTTTACTTGAAAAAGCAACCACACTTGCAGCCCCTATCACTACAGATACAACATCAGCATCAAAGAAGATTGTTGCAATCACGGCATGCCCTACTGGCGTTGCGCATACCTTTATGGCGGCAGAAGCTTTAGAAGAAGAAGGCAAGCGTCGTGGCCATCAAATCAAGGTGGAAACTCGTGGTTCAGTTGGCGCTAAAAACCAACTGACTGAGCAAGAAATTGCAGATGCCGATCTGGTGATCATTGCTGCGGATATTGAAGTGCCACTTGATCGCTTTAACGGAAAAAAGATGTACCGCACGAAAACAGGCCCAGCTCTGAAAAAAACAGCCGAAGAGATGGACAAAGCATTCGAGCAAGCCACGATTTACCAACATTCAGGTTCTGCAAATTCTGCTTCGGCAGCAGACGAGAAGAAAGGCGCTTACAAACACTTGATGACAGGGGTATCGCACATGCTGCCTGTGGTTGTCGCTGGTGGTTTGATCATCGCCCTATCGTTCGTGTTTGGTATTGAAGCATTTAAAGAAGAAGGCACACTAGCAGCAGCCTTGATGAACATTGGTGGTGGCTCTGCATTCGCATTGATGATTCCTGTACTTGCTGGCTATATTGCGTTTTCAATCGCTGACCGTCCTGGTCTGGCTCCTGGTCTTGTTGGTGGTATGCTAGCAAGTTCAACGGGTGCTGGTTTCCTAGGTGGTATCGCAGCTGGCTTCATTGCCGGTTACGCAGCGAAACTCCTCGCAGATAAGGTGAAACTGCCACAATCGATGGAGGCGCTTAAACCGATTCTGATCATTCCATTTGTAGCAACATTGTTCACTGGCCTTGTGATGATCTACATCGTAGGCGGCCCAGTTTCAGGCATCATGAACGGCCTGACTGACTTCCTAAACAACATGGGATCTGACAGTGCAGTACTACTGGGTATTATCCTTGGCGCAATGATGTGTTTCGACCTAGGAGGCCCTGTCAACAAAGCCGCTTACGCATTTGGTGTTGGCCTTTTGGCTTCACAAACTTACGCGCCAATGGCGGCAATCATGGCCGCAGGTATGGTTCCTGCGCTAGGTATGGGTTTAGCGACCTTCATTGCGAAGAACAAATTTGAACAAAATGAACGTGAGGCAGGTAAAGCATCATTTGTCTTGGGCCTTTGTTTCATCTCTGAAGGCGCAATTCCATTTGCTGCGAAAGATCCAATGCGCGTGATTCCATCTTGTATGGCAGGTGGCGCACTTACTGGTGCCCTATCGATGCTATTCGGTGCGAAATTAATGGCACCACACGGCGGTCTATTCGTGCTGCTAATTCCTAACGCAATTTCACCAGTATTAATGTATTTAGTGGCTATTGCAGCAGGTACAGCGGTAACTGGCTTTACTTACGCATTCTTAAAAAGCAAAGCAGAAGCGAAACAAGAAGTCGCAGCTTAATTAGAGCGACTCCGGTTAACAATGCCACCCTCGAATTTGGCATTTAGCACCTCCCTTTAATTCCGGTTAAGGGAGGTGTTTTTTATTCCGCAGCCGGAACGGCTACAATGTCTACTTCCCCACTGCTCATATCCACCGTTGCTTGATAAGCGCTATGCGGGTCACCGTAGTGCTTGAAGGTAAAGTGGTAAACGTTAGCTGGCGTCCACAAGGTTTTTGACTCTGCGGGCAGAATGTCATAGCCGTCTTGCTGATAAAGCTCTGTCGCCATTACATTTGCGATTGCCGCCTGCTGGTTAGCGTCTCGATCCACCTTTTGCTCTAGTGACGGGTTACTTGGATAAGACTCACCGTTGTAACTCATGAGTCGATATGAGCCATTACTCCAAACGATAAAGTCCTGCCAACCATTACTGTAACTGTCGGCTAGTACAATAGGCGTGCGAGTTACCGACATTCGATTAATAACGTTTCCCTCATTATCAAACATATATGCAGAGCAGCCACCACTACCACAGAAATAGCGATCTTGAAGCAACACTATGTGTTCTGCCTTGCCGTCGCTGTTTAGGTCGGCGCTACCCGATAGATAACGTAGATTGTCTTGCTCGAGCGACAGCCCTTCAGGGGCTAAAACCTTACTATCAATCCAACTGGAAATGACTTCAGCACTAACACTGTTGACTTTAGGGGCAGGTTGTTTGGTTTCTGTCGGCATGCTATCCGTCGCGGTGCAGCCAACCAAGGTGAAAGAACCAACGAAGAAGAGTCCGTTTAATATACGCTTATTCATGTAATCTCAATCTTTGATGTGTCGTTACATCAGTATACGCATGATTTGCATTGTAATCGTAAGAAAATCATTAAAATCAAGCAAATGAATGGTTTGGTATATATTAGTAAGATCAAAAAAGCCCCGAAGAAAACCTTCAGGGCTAGGCAGGAAGCTGGCAAATAGCCAGGAGTCCCTATGCAGTGGTCGGTTTTACCCTAAACAGAATTGCAAACATCACTGGCACCACTATCAGTGTCAGTACAGTAGCAAAACCAAGACCTGCCATAATCGTTATTGCCATCGAGCCAAAAAAGGCGTCGAAGACCAATGGAATCATCCCCAAGATAGTTGTTAGTGCCGCCATACTTACCGGACGAACGCGGCTTATCGCACTATCAACAATCGCGAGGTAAGGATCTTTACCAGACTCCAACTCAAGGTTAATTTGGTCAAGCAACACAATACCGTTTTTCAAAATCATGCCACTTAGGCTTAACAAACCAAGGAATGCTGTAAAACTGAACGGCATGTTCGTGGTAAGCAAACCAAAAGCAACGCCAATGATCGCTAACGGAACGGTGAACCAAATGACCAACGGTTTTTTGATTGAGTTAAACAGTAAAATAGTAATGATGAACATCAACAAGTAACCCATCGGCAATGAACCGAATAGGCCTTCTTGTGCATCTTTGGATGATTCGTACTCACCACCCCATGTGATTTCGTATCCTTCTGGAACATGCAATGCCATCACTTTAGGCTGTACACGAGCAAATAAGCTTGCTGCCGTGTCGTCACTCAACACATCATGGTCCGCGAGAACGGTTAACGTACGCTTACGGTCACGACGCTGAATTAGCGGCTCACTCCAATCCAGTTGAACGCCATCAATCACTTGATCAACCGGAATGTACGTTTGCAACGAAGGACTCCAAATGGTCACGTTTTGTAGTGATTCAAAATCTACGCGTTCTTCTTCAGGAAGGCGTGTCATAATTGGCAACGTATGTGTACCATCACGCAAGTAACCTAAGGTGCTACCACCAAACGCCATTTGCAGTGTGCTTGAAAGATCTTCTTTCGAAATACCTAAGCGACGAGCTTTAGACTCATTGAAAACGGGTACAAGTTCCTTGGTGCGCTCTCGCCAATCGTGACGAATGTTTCGGGCACCAGGGTCGGTATGAAGGATGTCTTCGACTTGCACCGCCAAGTCACGTAAAACTTGTGGATCAGGGCCAGTAATACGCGCTTCGATCTTAGACGCTGGTGATGGACCAAATTCCATCAATTTAAACTGGAACGTAGGCGCATCAAATGTTTTCGCCAGATTCGCATCTAACTTATGCAGTAAACCAAACATTTTCTCACGATCAGTCGCGCGAACTTGGAACTGAGCGTACGCTTCGTAACTTTTTTCTGGTTGATAGGTTAAAGCAAAACGCTGTAGGCCCTGCCCAATCGAAGCAGAAACAAAGTCAATATCATCTTGCTGACGAATGTAGCTTTCGATCTCTTCAGCTTTTTTGATCGTTTCACGGATGTCAGTACCCTCTGGCATCCACATATCCACGTAGAACATCGGCGTATTCGATGGTGGGAAGAACTGCTGTTTTACATTACCAAATGCCACGACAGCACCCACTAATAGCGCCACCATGCCAGCAACGGTAAGCCAGCGGAATCGCAATGCAAATTTCAGTGATGCCCCAAATACGACAAACAACCAGCCTTTATAAGGATCATCTTCGCTAGTACCCTGCTCTTTGTTTTCCTCTTTCAACAAAAGATCGGCAAGGAAAGGCGTCAGTGTAATAGCGGTAATCCAGCTTAAAAATAGTGAGAAACACAGCACCCAGAATAGAGAGCCCATGAACTCACCTGTCGCATCTTGCGACAAGCCGATAGGTGCAAAAGCCGTAATTGCAATAACAGTTGCGCCCAGCAAAGGCCATTGTGTTTGCTTTACAATATCGACAGCCGCTTGAACTTTGGTACGCCCTTTCTTTAGGCCAACCAATATGCCTTCCACGACAACAATCGCGTTATCAACCAGCATACCCAAGGCAATAATTAACGCGCCAAGAGAAATACGATGCAGTTCGATGTTGTTGTAATTCATCAAAATGAAGGTACCAAATACCGTCAATAACAACACAACTCCAATGATGACACCACTGCGTAAACCCATAGTAAACAGCAACACAATGATTACGATCGCCACTGCCTCCGCTAGACTAATTACAAACGCTTTAACAGATTCATCCACCTCATTGGCTTGGTTGTAAAAGTAGTTCATATCGATGCCAGCAGGCTTGATAGACTCAAGGCTCGCGAGCTCCGCATCCAAACGTTCACCAACCTCAACCACGTTCACACCCGATGCAAACGAGATACCGATATTAATCGCTTTTTGACCGTTAAAGAGTACGACGTTGCTTGGCTTCTCTTGAATACCGCGAGAAATCGTTGCTACGTCTTTTAGACGAATTAGATTTCCTGTGTCACGGCCATGAATGATCAGATTTTCTAGTGCTTCTACAGTGTTTAAGGTGCCGCTTGGGCGAATAACCAGGCTTTCGCCATTGACCATCACTTCACCTGCTGAAACCACATTGTTTTGCTGGTTCAACAAGCTCGAAACCACATTCATGTCTAAGTTCAGTGCAGCAAGGCGATCAAGTGAGATCTCAACGAATAGCATTTCTTGCTGATCGCCCGTGATGTCTACCTTACCAACACCATCAACAAGCTCGATTTCACGGGTCAGGTAATCCGCATAACGTTTCAGCTCTACATAGTCGTAATCGTCACCAGTGAGCATTAACATCACGCCATAAACGTCACCGAAATCATCAATGATCTGTAAAGACTGAACACCTTGAGGCAATGATGGTCGTAAATCATTAATTTTACGGCGCATTTCATCCCAAATTTGCGGCAGTTCATCAGGACCATAGTCCATTTCCATGCTCACCGTTATTTGAGACATACCATTAGAAGACGTAGAGGTAATTTTGTCGATATAAGGGAGTTTTCGAATCTCTTTTTCTAGAGGATACGTCAGCTCTTCTTCAACTTCTTTTGACGTCGCGCCAGGGTATGTTGAGATGATCATGGCATCTTTGATCGTAAATGCCGGGTCTTCTAATCGTCCAAGCTCCAAAAATGACGTTAAACCACCAACAGCAAGGATAATAATGAACAACCAGCTGATGACTTTGTTTTTTATTGAATACTCAGCAATGTTCATTATTGGTTATTCTCCACAACATCCACATGTTTACCTTCGCGTAATTTACGCAGATTTGAATTAATCAGAATATCGCCCTGGCTAACACCTGACGACACAATGGCTCCATTGCCATTCACTTGAGAAATCATGACAGGCACTCGTGTGACAATGTCACCTTCTTTTTTCCACACAAAGAACTCATTCCCTTCACTGCCTGCTTGAAGCGCCGTGACAGGAACACTGTAACCATCAATAGAGGTAATGCCCGCCTTCACCATATCGACCAAAACGCTTACGCTGGTTCCCGGCAATATCTCTGTTTTTGGCTGTGGCATCGTCAAGTACATTTCGTAGGTTTGAGTTTCAGCGTTGGGTTCACTTGTGTGCTCTAAATAGTCCAAAGCAAATCTGCCATCGATGCCGGAGAAGGTTGCTCTAGGCTTGTAGCTCATGCTGTCTGAGTTTGGGTCTACCATCGCTAAAACATTGTCGGAAAGCTCAATACGCACGTAAACCAAATCGTTTTGGTATAGGTTTAACACGGGTTCACCAATTGCCACACGCTCAAAACGTTCTTTGAAAACATCGGATACTTTACCGGCGAACGGGGCGAATAAACGGGTGTAATTCAATTGATTGGTCGCGTTATAGAAAGTAGCCTCAGCTAGCTCTTTATTGGCGGTTAGCTCATCAAGTTCCGCTTTTGAAATCATTTGACGTGCATGCAAGTCTTCACCGCGTTTAAGCTGACGAATTGCGAGTGTGTATTGTGCTTCTGCGTCATTCACGGCTTGCTTCTCTTTGCTATCATCTAGCTTTGCGATCATTTGCCCCTGCTTCACAACGTCACCCGCTTTAACCAATACGTGCTGAACTTCCCCAGCGCGGCGAAATGCCATTGGCGTTTGCTCTGCAGGCACTACTATGCCTTTGAACGCGCGATGTTGACTTTGTACTGGTGCATCCACCGAGATAGTCGACACAAAAAGTGGCTGCTCGACGATAGCTTGGTTTTCATTTTTGCACCCTGTTAAAACTGCAAGTGCAATCGCAGAGATCGTAAGTAGAGAACGTTTCATTAAATGCCTCCCTCACGAACCCAAGCTTTCACCACTTGTCCTTCAACCAGTCTCTCAACACCAGCAATAACAACGTAATCATTGTTATCAAGCCCGGCTTTCACACCACCTGCTGCGTCAAGTGACACAGTGACTTTATTGACCTGCTGCGTGCTTCTGTCCATTACCCAAACTTCACCTTGCGTCCCATTTTTGTTGACCCAAGCAGACTGAGGTAACGTCATCGCGTCCGATACATGTTGTTTAGCAATGTGTACCTGCCCAGTCATACCTGTCAGCAAATTGCGATCTTCTGGTCGAGTGATGGTCACGATCGCCTCATAACTATTGGTATCGATGTTTGGCTGCGTCGAAATTTCTTTAAATTGCCCAGGGATACGTTTTCCTGGCTCGCTATCCATCGTCACCCACATATCGGAGTTTTGCAGTGACTCAAGTGATACAGATTCCGCATAACTTACTGGCAAGGTGAAAGATACATCCAACGTCGTGTTATCAATGAGATTCAAGATCTCCTGCTTCTCTGCTACTACTTGAAACGGGTTGACATAGGTATATGACACAATGCCATCAAACGGTGCGTGAATTTTGGTATAGCTCAAATCGGTTTTAGCTTGTTCGTAGTTCGCCAATGCCGCTTTATATTGAGTTTCTTTCTGATCGTACTCATCAGTACTAATGAGTTTTTTTCCGTAAAGGTTTTTCGCGCGGTCCCATTGTGTTTTCGCTAACGCGTACTGCGCTTGAGCGGCATCTAACGCAAGCTGAAGATCTTTAGGGTCTAACGTTGCGAGCACTTCACCTTTTTGGACTTTTTGACCCATGCGTACACGTAATTCATCAACCTCTCCACCAACCTGAAAAGAAAGCTGCGCGCGATGTGTTGCATCAATACGCGCTAAAAAGGCGTGCGAGTCTTCAAGTTCTAGGTCTTTCACCGCCAGTAATTTTACAGGTTTGATTAAAGGTTCAGACGGCTCAGAAATGGCTTTATTACACCCAGTTAGCATCCCAGAAAGACTTAATGTCACCACTGCGCCAACTAAAGTGCGCTTTAAATATTGTTTTCGCACCCGCTTTCTCCGTAGGTTTTATATATTACACAGCCGTGCAGTATAAGCAGAATTTGAAATTGATCAACATATTTTCCAGGTGGATAGCAAATTAATTAGTCAAAGCGTTCGGTTTCTGGTAAAAGTAAGCGCGTGATTAATATTCGGGAAAATTCGAACTATGAATGAAAGAAAGCAGGGGCGTAGAAGTGCTGAAGCAGCAGAACAAACTAAGTGTCTGATCCTTAAAGTGGCAGCAGATATGTTTTGTGAACTTGGTTACGAGCGTGTCTCGCTGCGCAATATCAGTGAAAAGGCTGGTGTTTCACATAGTTTGATCCGTCACCACTTCGGCAGCAAAGAGAAAATCTGGCAAGCGGTTAGCGATGCAATGGACGAGTTCATGCAGTGCTATATGGCTGAACTCATCAATGAAATGCCGGAGAACACACCTTCGAATAGAAAAATTTATCTGTTTATGGTTCGCATGCTAGCATTTGCTCTCGTCAATCCTCATCCAGTACAGATGATCGCCGATGCCATTCGACAAGGCGATGACGGTGCTCTGCTGCAGTATTTCTTAAAGTCAAAAGATGAGTTCGCTGCGATATTTACCGGAATTTTCGAGCAGTACAACAGCGAAAACCCTAATGCACAATTTGATCAGTGGGAATCAAAGTGGCAAATGTTGATCTTCGCACATGGTGCTGTCAGTCTCGCGCCAATGATGCAAGAAACATGGCCGGATATTGCAGATAATCGCGAAAAACTGCTGATCAAGCATTGGGAATTGTTTAATACCATTATGGCCTCTCAATTTGGGATCCCAAAAGAAGAGATGATTCATCCGGAAAAGCTTGAAGATATCGTTATTGATATGTGCTGTACTATTGATGAAGCAGTAAACTAAAAGTAAACAAGCGAAAAGAAGACATAAAAAATGCCGAGCTACAAAGCTCGGCATTTTTGTTTCAATTCGTTTTAACCACGGTAGTAGCGTTGTGGTACGAACGGCATTTTTTCAACTGTCATTGGTAGCATTTTGCCACGCACTTCAGCGAACACTTCAGTACCAATCGCCGCAAAATCCGCACGAACATACCCCATTGAGACTGGCTTACCTGCATTCGGGCCCGCCGTACCGCTGGTTACAACGCCAATTTTAACGCCGTCAGCATCAAACAGTTCAACACCTTCACGCACTGGCGCTTTGGTTTGACCTACTAGACCCACACGCTTACGCGCCACATCTTTAGTCTCAATCTGCTTAAGAATAATGTCTGCGCCAGGGAAACCACCTTCACGTTCACCACCAATACGACGAACTTTTTGGATACCCCATAGCAAGCTCGCTTCAACAGGTGTTGTTGTTGTGTCTAGGTCATGACCGTATAGACAAAGGCCACACTCAAGACGAAGTGAATCACGAGCACCAAGGCCAATCCATTCAACTTCATCTTCCGCAGTCAGTTTACGTGCTAGCTCTTCCGCTTTGTCAGCAGGAACCGAGATTTCGTAACCGTCTTCGCCTGTATAACCACTACGAGAAACAATGCACTCGGCGCCTAAAACATCGACTTTACAAATATCCATGAACAGCATTTCAGAAACTTCTGGTGCAAAACGCGCCAATACAGCTGCCGCTTTAGGGCCTTGGATTGCAAGTAGAGCTCGGTCTTCGATAATTTCTAGCTCAACACCAGATGGTAAATGCGCTTGTAGGTGTGCGATATCTTGTGCTTTACATGCTGCGTTCACAACCACAAACAGATGATCGCCTAGGTTAGCCACCATCAAGTCGTCCATGATGCCGCCCTCTTCATTAGTGAAAAAAGCGTAACGCTGTTTACCAGACTCAAGATCCACAATATCCACTGGGACTAATGTTTCTAGGAACGCAGCTGCACCGTCACCAATTAGGCGAAGCTGTCCCATGTGAGAAACATCAAACAGACCTGCCGCATCACGAGTATGTAAGTGTTCCTTCTTTACGCCTAGAGGATACTGAACAGGCATATCGTAACCCGCGAACGGGACCATTTTGGCACCAACTTCAACGTGAAGTGCGTGTAGTGGTGTTTTCAGTAGTTCTTGAGTCATTTTCGTCTCCATTTAGATAGACCCGAGAATGCTATCGGCATTCGATGTGTTTCCAATAATAAACATGGCTCATTCTATTTTGCACGAACAAGACGTAGATCGACTTGCAAAAGTGTGACTCTTAACATTTTAATCACAACAAATCGTACAAAAAAAGCGCTTTAATGAGTAAGCTCTCATCAAAAAAGCGCTTTTTCATCATAACGACCACCAATAGCAATCGTTTGCTTTCACTATAGGAAATTTACAAGTATTTATCACTATTTGGCTGTCACCCACAAAATGAGCGCATCTTCCTCGCTAACACTGGTCAACATATGTCCCATATTTGCATCGTAATAAACGCTGTCTCCCTCGCTTAAAACAACAGGTTCGTAAAACTCAGAATAGAACATGACCTCACCAGATAAGATAAGTAAAAATTCTTCGCCGTCATGACGAACCCAGTCTTTATATTCATCAAAACTACGAGCTCGAATTTGGCTCTTAAACGGCATCATTTTCTTATTGGAAAGTTGAGTAGCGAGCAGTTCATGTTCATAAGTTTGTGTTGGGTGTGGTTTACCTTCATTCTTCTTGGTAACATCCCTGCGCCCTGTCGCTACCTTTTTTCTAGGTGGTTCAAAGAGTTGTGGCATGTCAATTTGTAAGCCTAGTGCCAATTTTTGCATCGCTTGAAACGTCGGGGAGATCTGCTCATTTTCTATTTTGCTCAGTGTAGATCGAGCAAGCCCGGTTCGCTGACTCGCTTCTTCTAATGTGATACCAAGTTTCGAGCGGATATCCTTAATACGCTGGCCCAGTTTTAACGGCTCGATATTTTGGTCATGTTGCTCTTTTGCCAACGTCATCGATGGGTATTCATCGTAAATACTTTCTGCCATAAATCCCTCTATAGATATCCATATTTTTTGTCTTACTCGCATTGTGCATGAAGCACATAGTGGATAGAAGTCCACCAAGTGAATTAAAGCGTGCTCTTGTTAACAAATTTTGAAATCTTGTTTCCTATAGGAAATTTTTGGTTGATTGTTCCCGCCACAGGCGCTATGTTACCAACTTGTTAGATGTAGAGATGCATATTTCCGTAAGAGATTGGTAAAGGAAACACGCAATCCAACGGAGTTTTTTGCCCAAATTTAGGGCCGGATGTTCACTCTGTTCTGCTACGCAGTTCAGCTGTTTTTGAGGACAAATGAACCACAACCGCAAATCATAACTCATCTATTGCGGGTTCATTTTCAGATTTGGAAGGTCAACTACCATGAATAAGAGTTACCCTAACCACAGCTTGGAAAACTTTTTCTCTACCAACCTCTCTGCGACAGATGATGCTGTCTTTGCTGGAATTCAAGCGGAATCCGCTCGCCAAAACGAACAAATCGAACTTATCGCTTCTGAGAACATTGTTTCTAAAGCGGTAATGCAAGCTCAAGGCACATGCCTAACAAACAAATACGCTGAAGGTTACCCAGGTCGCCGTTACTATGGTGGTTGTGAGCACGTAGATACAGTGGAAGCCATTGCTATCGAACGCGCAAAAAAACTTTTCAATTGTGAATACGCAAACGTTCAACCACACTCAGGCGCACAAGCAAACGGCGCAGTAAAGCTGGCACTGCTTCAACCTGGTGACACCATTCTTGGTATGTCTTTAGACGCAGGTGGTCACCTGACGCACGGCGCACGCCCTGCACTTTCTGGTAAATGGTTTAATGCAGTTCAATACGGTGTTGATCGCGAAACACTAGAAATTAACTACGAAGATGTTCGTGAGCTTGCACTTGAGCACCAACCTAAAATGATCATCGCAGGTGGTAGCGCTATTCCACGTACTATCGACTTTGCAAAATTCCGTGAAATCGCAGACGAAGTAAATGCAATTCTTATGGTCGACATGGCGCACATCGCTGGTCTTATCGCAACAAGCGCACACCCTAGCCCACTGCCACACGCACACGTTGTTACGACTACAACACACAAAACATTGCGTGGCCCTCGCGGCGGTATGATTCTTACTAACCACGAAGACATCATTAAGAAAATCAACTCAGCCGTATTCCCTGGCCTACAAGGTGGCCCACTGATGCACGTTATCGCAGCCAAAGCGGTCGCATTTGGTGAAGCGCTTGGCCCTGAATTTAAAACTTATATTGATTCGGTGATCAATAACGCAAAAGTCCTAGCGGAAGTATTGCAAACTCGCGGTTGCGACATCGTAACTGGTGGCACAGACACGCACCTAATGCTGGTTGACCTTCGTCCGAAAGGGTTGAAAGGCAATAAAGCAGAAGAAGCTCTAGAGCGTGCTGGGATCACATGTAACAAAAATGGCATCCCATTCGATACAGAGAAGCCTATGATTACATCGGGCATCCGTTTAGGAACGCCTGCGGGTACAAGCCGCGGCTTTGGCGCTGAAGAATTCAAACTCATCGGTAATTGGATTGGTGACGTACTGGACGGTTTAGTGAACAACCCTGAAGGTGACGCAGAAGTTGAAAAACGCGTTCGCAAAGAAGTAAAAGAACTTTGCAGTCGCTTTCCTCTATACCAGTAAACGATTTTTTTGAAATCATAATAATTCCTGACAAGTTATTCGGAGATTAAGCAATGGACAAAACACTGAAGTTTGCAGATAGCCACGAGTGGGTACGTGACAACGGTGACGGCACAGTAACAATTGGTATTTCTGAGCATGCACAAGAAATGCTAGGTGACGTGGTATTCGTTGACCTACCAGACGTAGAAGACGAAGTTGAAGCAGGTGAAAGCTTCTCTCTCGTTGAATCTGTAAAAGCAGCGTCAGACATCTACGCACCAATCACTGGTGAAATCGTAGAAATCAATGAAGAACTAGAAGACAGCCCAGAGCTAATTAACGAAGAGCCGTACGAAGGTGGCTGGATCGTAAAAGTGAAGATGTCTGATGTATCTGAACTAGATAACCTGAAAGACGCAGACGAATACCTAAACTCTATCGAAGAAGAGTAATTAGGATGTGACGAAAGCTGTTCCCTAGCCTGTTTAGAGAACAGCTTTTTTTCTAGGTTCGGACGTATAATTTAATTTATCAGTAACGCAAATCCGTTACCCGAACCAAGGAGTAGGTAAAGGACAATGACTGAATTACTTCAAAGCCTCAGCACACAAAACGAGTTCGTTGCTCGCCACAATGGACCAAACAAATCTGACCAACAGAAAATGTTGGAAGCGATCAACGCAGTTAGCCTAGATTCGCTTATCGACGAAACCGTACCAGCACAAATTCGCCTAGAGCAACCAATGAGCTTGGCAGAAGCGAAAAGCGAAGCAGACATGCTGGCAGCAATGCGTAAGTTCGCCGATCAGAACCAAGTTAAACGTACATTCATTGGTCAGGGTTACTACAACACCTTCACGCCGAACGTGATTCTACGCAACGTGATGGAAAACCCGGGCTGGTACACCGCTTACACCCCTTACCAACCAGAGATCTCACAAGGTCGTTTAGAAGCACTTCTAAACTACCAACAAATGGTGATGGATCTTACTGGTATGGAAATCGCGAACGCGTCATTGCTCGATGAAGCAACGGCAGCAGCAGAAGCGATGACACTTTGTAAGCGTGCGGGTAAAAGCAAGAGCAACGTATTCTTCGTTGCTGACGACGTTCACCCACAAACCATCGAAGTGGTAAAAACTCGTGCGAAATTCATCGGCTTTGAAGTCTTGGTTGGTTCTTTAGAATCACTACCAGAGCAAGACGTGTTCGGCGCACTAGTTCAATACCCAAGTACAACAGGTGAAGTTCGTGACCTAACGGACATCATCGCTAAAGCGCAAGCAAACAAAACACTAGTGACTGTAGCAACGGACCTTCTTGCTTCTACCCTACTTAAACCTGCAGGTGAAATGGGCGCAGACGTAGCAATCGGTTCAGCACAACGTTTTGGCGTGCCGATGGGTTACGGCGGTCCACACGCTGCTTTCATGGCAACGCGTGATAAGCACAAGCGTACAATGCCTGGCCGTGTTATCGGTGTTTCTATCGATACCAATGGTAACCAAGCACTGCGTATGGCAATGCAAACGCGTGAACAGCACATCCGTCGTGAAAAAGCGACATCAAACATCTGTACTGCTCAAGCACTGCTAGCGAACATGGCGTCTTTCTACGCGGTTTACCACGGCGCAGAAGGTCTACGCACTATTGCTCGTCGTACACACCACATGACAGCCATCCTAGCCGCTGGCCTAACTAAAGGCGGCTTCGAGCTTGCTCACAACAGCTTCTTCGACACCATCACTATCAACACAGGTGCACAAACTGAAGACCTATACGCGAAAGCACTAGCCGCAGACATCAACCTACGTAAGTTGGGTACTCAGCTAGGTGTGAGCTTCGACGAAACTACAACCGTGGCAGATGTAGAAGCCCTATTCGCAGTATTCGGTGTGAAAGAAGAAGTCGCAGCACTATCAACTGAAATCGCAGGCAACGAGTTTGCAGCCATTCCAGAAGCATTGCGCCGCACAACAGAATATCTAACACACCCTGTGTTTAACACGCACCACAGCGAAACACAGATGATGCGTTACCTAAAACAGCTAGAGAACAAAGACTTCTCACTCACGCACGGCATGATCCCACTGGGCAGCTGTACGATGAAGCTGAACGCAGCAGCAGAGATGATTCCAGTAACTTGGCCTGAGTTTGGTTCGATCCACCCGTTCGCACCAGCAGAACAAGCAGCTGGTTACGCAGCACTCGCAAAAGACCTTAAAGAAAAGCTATGTGAAATCACTGGCTATGACGCATTCTCACTACAACCAAACTCTGGTGCATCGGGTGAGTACGCAGGTCTTATCGCGATTCAACGCTACCACGAAAGCCGTGGCGAAGGTCACCGCAACGTATGTTTGATCCCAAGCTCTGCGCACGGTACTAACCCTGCGACAGCATCTATGGTGTCAATGAAAGTGGTTGTGGTTAAGTGTGATGAAGAAGGCAACATCGACATCGACGACCTAGCAGCGAAAATCGAGAAACACAAAGACAACCTATCAAGCATTATGATCACTTACCCTTCTACGCACGGCGTTTACGAAGAGAAAGTGAAAGAAGTGTGTGAAATGGTTCATGCCGCCGGTGGTCAGGTTTACCTAGACGGCGCTAACATGAACGCGCAGGTTGGTCTAACATCACCAGGCTTCATCGGTTCAGACGTTTCTCACCTAAACCTACACAAAACCTTCTGCATCCCGCACGGTGGTGGCGGTCCGGGTATGGGTCCTATCGGTGTGAAATCTCACCTAGCTCCTTTCTTACCAGGGCATATTGAAGACGGTGTAGAAGGCGCAGATTTCGCAGTATCAGCAGCAGATATGGGTAGCGCTTCTATCCTGCCTATCTCTTGGGCTTACATCGCAATGATGGGCGAAGCTGGCCTAACAGATGCTACAAAAGTAGCAATTCTGAACGCAAACTACGTGATGGAAACACTTCGCCAACACTACCCTGTTCTTTACCGTGGCAAAAATGGCCGCGTAGCGCACGAATGTATTATCGACATTCGTCCGCTGAAAGAAGAAACAGGTATCAGCGAAGAAGACATCGCGAAGCGTCTAATGGACTACGGTTTCCACGCACCAACTATGTCGTTCCCTGTAGCGGGCACGCTAATGGTTGAGCCAACGGAATCGGAAGATCTAGAAGAGCTGGACCGCTTCTGTGATGCGATGATCGCTATCCGCGAAGAAATGGAGAAAGTGAAAAACGGTGAATGGCCACTGGATAACAACCCACTTGTTAACGCGCCACACACTCAAGTTGATCTTTCAGCTGAAGATTGGGACCGCCCTTACTCTCGCGAGATTGGCTGCTTCCCGTCTAAAGCGACCAAATCTTGGAAGTACTGGCCAACGGTAAACCGCGTAGATAACGTATACGGCGACCGTAACCTAATCTGTTCATGCCCAAGCATCGATAACTACGAAGATTAATTTTTGTAGTCTCTAAATCGACAAAGGCGAACCGTTTGGTTCGCCTTTTTGTTTTTGCTGTGCCGCCCTAACATTTGTTGATACATCAAGAAGGAATGATGGCTAGTTATTGTTTGCGCAAAAGTGATTTAGAAATACAGTGACTTCTGAGAACCTTTGAATTAGCACTAATATCTCAGAGCCTTAAAAGCTTGTTGGAAACTCCTCATGAACACTATGTTATGCAGGTGCTATGTAGTTTCTAGTTCAGTTGCAGTAAGTCCCATTTATTACCATAGAGATCTTGGAACACCACCACTGTCCCGTATTCTTCCACACGAGGCTCTTCATTAAATACAACACCATTTTTCTTCATCAATTCGTAGTCACGCCAAAAATCATTAGTTTGCAGAAACAGGAAAACACGGCCACCTGTTTGATTTCCTACTGCATGCGTTTGCTCCGGTGTACTCGCTTGAGCTAAAAGTAGGTTTGTACCATTGGAGTTTGGAGGAGAAACTTGAACCCAGCGTTTACCACCACCTAGGTTGGTATCTTCAACCAGAGTGAATTGAAGTTTTTGAGTATAGAATTCGATAGCATCGTCGTAATTTTCAACGACTAGAGCAATGTTTCCGATTTGCTGCTGAACAGTTTTGGCCATGATGATTTCCGCTGTGTCAAAACGCTAATTGTACGCTATTTTGAGACTTTTCTAGAAAGCACGTAACGCCTTGCAAATGTTTAAGGCACACAATACGAATGTTTACGCACAGCGCCTTTGCCACTAGAACCTACAAACAATATAGCTACCACAAGTGTCGAATCTTGATTGAGCAACTCATCAAAGCCTTAGCTATAACTCAAGAGCAAATCTCTAACCTAATAACGAAGGCTGCTCGTATACCACGGTATTATAGTTCTTCTAGTTTTCCCTTAGCTAAATCTTCTTGTTGCTTAAGGAACATGAAGAAGTTTGCCTCACTGATAAACGGGTTACCGCTTGTACCGAGCTTCTTCCTATTTTCAAAAAGGAAATTTTTATGTGGATGGTTCGAAAGGTTAACGTTCACAATAGGTGCCTGTAGTGAAATTTTTCTAATTTTCTCCATGCTAGTCAGGAACTGGCCAATAACTTCTGGATCATTGCTACTTACGCTATGCCCACCAACGATAAAAGCACGATATTGTTCGCCATTATCTTCAACAGTGAAGTCTAAGGAATAATCACCTTCCGTGTGGCCAGGTGTGAGATAGAACTTAAACTCATGTCCACCAATAGCCATAGAGCTATCGCTTTTTATCTCTATGTCTAAATTTGGAGGAAGGAACTTGTTCTCACCTTCGCTTTTGTTTGATTGCTGTATAGATAGTTCATGAGCGCTTTTGGTCATCACAACTTTGGAACCATACTTCTCTTGAAGTAACTGGGCGCCTCCAACATGGTCAGAATGCCCATGAGTTACCAATATGTGCGTTATTGGCTTATCTTTTAGCCCTAGCTTCTCTAGGTTGATAGGTATCCACTCAGAGTAAGGGAAATCAAGCGTATCAATGATAACCAGTCCGTCGTCTGTAGCAATGGCATATGATGAGACCCACTTGTCTCCTACATAATAGACATTATCAAACATTTGAAATGGTTCTACATAACCGTTCTTATCATTCATTGCTGGAACATATTGACTTAAAGAAGCAAAAGACGAAGCACTTAAAAGTAAACCTACAACAATTTTTTTCACGAAATCACACACAAATATATCCTTAATAATTTCTTATAGAACCTCGCGGATGAGAAAGCTCTAAACGATTTTCAGAGGCAAATACAACTGCAAATACTTTCTACTTAGCTTTAGTTTTAGCTGACCGAATCACTTGTAAACTCGAATCCCATTAACTGCCTATGTATTCATGATTCTTTTAGAGGTTAAATAAATGAACTCAATTGAAGCAGAGTCATGAAGCTTCAATTGAGGTTACCGGCACAGCACAATGTGATAAACCTCTTTCAAGCAAACATTTGAATGCGATTTTTCCAATTTAAGACATGTTCAATAAATGCATCAACTCTTGCAGGCCTTTTATCGCGGTCTCGATACATAATGAATACTTCTTTACCCGAGCATTGCCATTCTGGCAACAAAGGCAGCAGGTTATGTTGATCATGATTTAGCTCATGAAAGTAATAGGTTGGAATCCAAGCAATTCCTAAACCATGGATGACGGCGTCTCTAACTAGTAGTACATCATTTGAAGTGAATTGAAACTTTAGCGAATGGTCAAATGTTTCATTGGTGATTTGATTAACTAATTTCCATTGGCTGTCGTTGTTTACCGTAATTAGGCGATGATGGATAAGTTGTTCTGGATGGGTAATCGGTTGGTGTTGTTCTAAATAGCTTCGTGACGCACAAAGCGCAAATGGAATCGACCATAATTTCTGAGCAATCCAGTCTTGTTCAATAAGATCACCAAGACGAAAACTAACATCGACACGGTTAGATACAAGATTGATTTTTTCATTCTGTACATCTAAATCGATACATATCTTCGGATGTTGCTCTGCAAATTCATAAACGCACCGCTTTAACCACATCTGTGTCATGTTAATTGGCGCTGATATTTTGATCGTTCCGCTTAAAGACTGACGCTCAGTCGCAATTCTCGATGTCACATTATTTAAGCTAAGAAGTAACGGCTCACAGAGTTGGTAATATTTTTCGCCATCAGTTGTTAACGCAAAGTGGTGTGCACTGCGGTTAAATAGTCTGCAATTTAAGTTTGTTTCCAGCCTTTTTAACTTCCGGCTTAGCGTGGCTAACGGGACATTAAGACGCTCAGATGCTTGTGTTAGGCTTTGATAGCGAGCAACAGAAACGAATAACAAAAGATCATCCAAAGAGTGACGTTCCATATTTGGGATTAACCCTCTTAAATTTGGCTATTAAAAATCAAATATGAAATATATAGCATTATCGCGTCAAGTTAATTTTTATCAGGAAGATCTATGTCTAAGCATTTATCAATTTGGTGCGGTGTTGTTGTCGCTATCTTTTTTTGGTCTAGTAACTTTAACGTAATAAAGGCTATTAATAGCGATGTCTCTCCTTTGGATTCAGCGACGTTACGGTTTTCCGTTGCAGCTTTAATACTCTTGTTGATAAGAGGTACTAAACGCTCTCCATATGGAGCCAAGCTCACACGAAAAAGTATGTTGTCGTTGTTTGTTATAGCAACCGTGGGTGTAACTATCCAAAACTTCTCTATTTTCTCTGCAATGAGCTTTACTACCCCAGTGAACGCAGCGGTTGTTCAGGCAAACCTACCACTTGTCACTATCTTGTTGTCGGGCTTTATTCTCAAAACTTCCATTTCGGTTAAAACTATTTTAGGTGCACTAATCAGTTTTTGTGGAGTGGTAATCGTCATTACAGGGGGAAATATTCATTCTATTAGCAGCAATAGTAATATTGGTGATCTATACATGTTATTTGCTTTAATTAGTGGGTGTTTATACACAATTCTAGCGAAGCGTTTAACATCTCATATCCCAGTAACTCAGCAGTTACGTTGGGTGTTAAGTATTGGTGCCATTCAAATGGTCGCTATAGCGATGTACCACGGCGACTTTAGCCGTAGCTTAAATGCCATAACATTTAAAGACCTATCACTAATAGCGTACATGAGCCTGTTTGGCACTTTGATCGCTTATTACTTTTGGATGAAAGGTGCTATCGTTCTTGGTCCAGATAAAATGTCTCCATTATTTAATATTATGCCGGTATTCACTCTACTGATTTCGTTCATTTCTGGTGAGCAGGCTCAATGGGAAAATGTTTTAGGCGTCTTTATCGTTGCGGCTGGCGTGTATATAGGTAACTCAGCACCTTTTGCTCGTTTACGGAAGGTGGTGGAGTAAAAATAGACGCCAACCTTAAGTCGCATTATTTAGAGCAATACTTTGTTAATTGGCATAAGTTTTCTTGGTTTCCAATAGGTACACTTTTCGCTTTCGTCGTTCACTCTTTTATCTAACTTTATTGAGTGCATGTCGAAAATCTTCAATCTTTTGCTAAGAGCGTTTTTTACTATGTAAAAAACAGAGGAGAATGACCATGAAAAAACGACTCAACTATATTGAAGTAGCGCCAAAAGCAATAGAAATCCTATACGCTCAGGAAGCTTACTTCCATGAACAATTTAGCCAATCAGAAACTATGAACATGATCATATGGGAACTGGTTAAGTTACGCATATCGCAAATCAATCAATGTGCATTTTGTATCGACATGCATAGTAAAGATGCGCTTAAGTTAGGTGAAAAGCCGGAACGCATATGGGGGCTTAGTGCATGGAAAGATATGCCATTCTACAGCGATGCAGAACACGTTGCACTAGGTTGGGCTGAATTACTAACTGCTGGCCTACCAGTAGATGATGATAGCTATCAGCTGACCTTGAATACCTTTGGAGAAGAAGCTATGGTCAACCTAACAATTGCGATCAACGCGATCAATAGTTGGAACCGAATAGTTAAGGCATTTAAGCCAAAGGTTGGAGTCTATAAACCTCGATAATTCTATTTGACGGTTCTTACTTGTAAGCCACTGCTTATACCTCAACTTAATAGGATGAAAAGTACATGTGTATCACTTTCTCATTTAAGTTGAGGTTAAATAGGATGATTCATTTGAACTTAGAATTTGATATTTTAAAACCTCAAAAGGCTTTAGCTGGCTATGTTCAAGCCATTTGGTCAGCATCCGTCAAACCTGATACGACGCAAACCGTACGTAAACAATTACTCAGTGATGCTGGTACAGGTGTGGTATTCATTTTACAGAATGAAGTACAAATAGATGGTGAGTGGCAGACGCCGGGGGTTGTCCTACTGCCTATAAGCATTCTGGCACATCAGGTCTGCCTACCGCCAGGCGCGGTGATGACTGGCGTACGCTTTCATCCTGCTGTTGGTTATCAACTATTTGGTAAACGTCTAGAACAGCTATTGCGGATTCAAGACGACCACCCTTTGGCTTCTTCTGCACTAGCAACATTTGAGTCTCTGCAAACAGCTCGTTCGCCATATGCAAGGATTTCTACGTTATATCGCTGGGTTCAAACACTGATTGAGGAATATGAACCGCAGTATGTCGGCCACATTATTGAACAACCTACAGGGACGATCAGTCAGCGCCAGAGAGAGCGCAATTTTCAGAAATGGTTGGGGATTACTCCTAAACATTACCAACGCATTAAACGAGTGAAGCACACTTTAGAGCAACTCCGAGCGCAACCCGATCTTACTTTATCGGAATTGGCGCTGGAGCAAGGCTTTTCCGATCAAGCACACATGACTAGAGAGTGTAAGCAGATTGCGCGCATGACACCGAAGCAGTATGTCCGAAAGAGAAACCTCTAAGCCTTATTAGCTTTCTACATCAAACCCAATTGATTCAGAATCGACGATATACTTGCTACAATGTTCGATCATATATCACCTACTTTTTAGAACGCTCATTCCAGCTTGATATGAGCTGGTTAGCTCGCTTTTGATGCCGCGTGCTGCTCTACCATAAACGCGATCACTTCTTCGTTTAAGCAAGATTTGCTGATGTATTGGCGTTGTTTACCAAGGTGAAGGATAAAGCCCAAATCAGTTTGTTCGAGTTGGTCGATATCATTGATAGCTAGGTAGAGTTGGTAATCATGCTGTTCAACACGGCCACAGTATTCAGTGCCTCGGTCAGTCAAAATTCTCAGTATTAGCATAGGTCGAGCTCCAACGTTGAAGTATTCTCTCTGGGTGCTTTTCTAAGGTTGTTAGGACTTTTCTTACTGGCTCTAGTCAACTAAAGCTTGTGCTTGCTTATCTGTCATCGGACTCTCAACATCCTTTAACACCGCCCAACGAAGAGCTTTTTGCGTGCCATTGTTTTCGAGCGTCATCAACAGCTCGTGTAAATAAATGCACTACATGGAACCAGTCGAGAGTAACATTCGCTTGCGGAAGCTCATCTTTGACACCACTCCAACCTGCCCAGGCACATCGATGAGCTTTATAGTGAACTCGAGGTATTTTCGCTGTGATATAGCAATGGTGCTGAAAAAGTTGAGATGGCGCCATGTTTTATCGGTTATAAAAAAACAACCATCTGCGCGGTGGCTATTGTTAACTGATCTTCATGATAAGAATTCAGAATGAGACAACGAGTATGCAAGCTTACGAAATGGACGTGGATAAGTACTTTAACGAATAGCTCGGTATTTTTTGCCAGAGGGAGTCTACTTATGTTTAACCCATGAAAGTAATAGACATGTCATTTACATTATTTTTTAAAGTATGCCTAGATATAAGCTTTGACATGACTTATTTTTGAGAATTGGGGCGGTCCTAGGCTAGCACTTGAGAGCATTAGGACATAGTATCGTCTCACGCGTGGATATGGGTTGACCTATGTACAATATTGGTAAACAAATGACTAAAATACTGGTTTCCCTTATGAGTGCCACAATATTATTGCTCTCAACAGGTTGTAACGCAGATATGTTTAATTTCTTCAAATCAAAAAAGTTTCAATACATACTTAGCTCAGAGATCACTGGTCGCTTATACTTAGACGGGAAAGCGTTTACTAGCGAGGTAGTTTATCTACACACGGCTTTTTCTAAAAACCGTTATATCACCGAGACAATTACGTCAGAAAATGGTTATTTTCATTTCGAACCTACATACCACTATCAGACGTTTAAAGAACCTGCCCTTCATGAATCCTCTAGCTACATTGGTATTTACATTTTTGTAGATGGCAAAAAATACTACTTACTAGAGACTCGCTTTTCTGACGTGAAACCCTATGAATTTATTTCAGATAATCTTCTTGATTTAAGTTGTGAGATTAATTCGGACGAATATCGTTACTTTTTTAAAAATAAATTTGTTGAGAATGGCCTCGATCTTGAAATTATTAGTAGGTGTGATTTGAAAGGATTTTCTGAAAAAATATTACTAAATAAGGACACGTAATGGCAAAGTTAACACCAAAAATGGCTTCAGAAATAGCGGATATTCCTTACAAAGCTTATGAAAATAATGGCCGTTTTATCATGCCGGGCAAAAACAGTTTTTCAAATCACTTTTCTTTTTCTGAAGATGATGTATTTGATGGTTTTACAGGCGGTGTAGCGGGTTTATCCAATGTACCGGTATTGCGTAAAGTTATCCCTGGCTTGATGAGAACTTCAGAGGCGTTTGCAGTGGTTGGCACTGGTAAAGGTTCTACATTTGAGAATGAAATTGTCATTTCAATTCGAGGAACACAAAATGCTAATGACTGGATCACAAATGCGAATATAGGGGTGAAAGGATCACCAAACGGTTCGCCCGCTCATGCTGGTTTCAACAATTGTTTTCAAAGTCTTAGCCCCAAGTTGAAGCAGTATATTATGCAGATGAATCCTAAACCAAAACGTATACATTGCGTTGGGCACAGCTTAGGTGGAGCACTCGCATCACTTTGCGCTGATTGGGTGCGTAATGAGATGAAGGTCAGAACCACCTTATACACCTTTGGCGCTCCTAGAGTTGGTCTGGAAGCATACGCACGCTCATCGGAAAAGCTAAACGATGGTGTTTATCGATGTACGCATGGTGCTGATCCTGTACCAAAAATACCGCTTTGGCCATTTATTCATGCTCCAATCTCAACAGGCGAGTACCGCTTGGACTCTGGCACTGGGTTAAGCATATCAGCCCATTTGATGGCAAGAAACAAAAATCCGGGTTACTTAAACACTGCTTCCTCGGATTCTTGGGGAGCGTTGAAGAGGAAATCGAATGACCACTTATTTACCCCTATCCGTCTAAAGTATGAGCAACGAAATCAAGCTTCTTTTTCGGAGTATTGGGCCGATAGAATACAGGGCGCACTTATCACCTATTTGAAAGATGTGGCTCTTTTGTCAACGGTAACGATTCAAGCAGGCGTGATTGCTGGCTTGACCTTTTATGATTGGCTTTCAAGAAAGCTAGAAGCCGTTGCTAAATCATCTAAGCGCAATGAAGAGCAACTAAAAGGCTTATTAGGCCATATGCTTGTTTTTGCCGGTCACTATGGGACCATAATTGAGGATCTATCCGCCCGATTCATTAGATGGGTTTTCGAAAGAACCATTGGACGACTAGTCAGAGTATCTAAACAAGCGATATCGTTGCTAAGTTAACCTAACCATTGCAATGGCATAGTAACGTGATTGCTTAGTTAGAGGTGAACTCATCACCTCATAAGTTAACTGGTGACATTGACATAACGCCGCTAAATGGGATTCTTATTAAGCACTTTTTAGATGAAACTTTCTAACCAAATCGGGTCGCGATTTATCAAAACGAATTTGAAAATAATGAATTTTTCACTATTTTCAAATTCGTGATTAGGAGCCAAAATGTAGGTTTACAGTTTCAACTGTTTTTGGATTTCTGTTGGAAAAGTAACTTAAAAAATTGACATTAAATAGATTTAATGGGAAATAGCTCTTAAAAAACCCGAACTGCGCCCCCTTCCAAGCTGATGATGATGTAGGTTCGATTCTCGCTGCACACTCCATTCTTATAGGCTACTTTCCCTAAAACTTCGAACGCCTCCCATGGGGCTCGAATCGCAATTCCATGGATAACCCCTCAAATCGAATAAATTTCTTCCGCATAGAAGTTACCTTTAGACGCATAAGTCCAACACTGGCCACATGAACTTTATTAGGGAAAATCCAACAAACTAACGAATGTCAAACCTTTGCCGAACATAGTAATAGAGCAAAAATGCTCTAGAAGTTAGCGTCATCACTTTAGGCTCACAATAAACTATCTCATTGTCACTTTTTTGGTTCAGTTTACACACTAACTCCGCAGCACACTTAAGGAGTTCATATACTGGAAAGACGCAACCAGAAACACCGAGTGTAGTGGTTCAGATTTTGAGTCTGAATCAGAGCTACCCCATAAGCATCAAACCCTAAGATCAAAAAAGCAAACCCACGGACTCGCTTTTTTTGTTAGCTCTGTGCCGTCCTAAATAAGGTTGACACTTTCCACCCCCAAAATTGGAGAGTGTTATGAAATCAACAACTAAAAGAAC